>CAIUEN010000435.1 GCA_903898185.1 uncultured Verrucomicrobiales bacterium | reverse complement strand
CTGTAAATATAGGGCCCCCGCCGCTGGTGAAAGTCAACGCGGTCATGGCACCGGTGTTGGCATCACTGTCGGTGGTCACACCCAAGGTGGTTGTGTCGAAGAGCGACACCCCGTTGAAATCCTTGGTTGACAGGTCGTTGATATAGGTTCCCAGCTTCTGGTACTCTTGGTTATACAGGCCGAGATCGCTGGCAGTCTTGGTGACGTCTTGGGACAGAGTGGCCAACTCACTCATGCGATCAAGGGCTTTGCCCACCTTTTGCAGAAATCCGTCCTGTGTCTGGGCTAAGGAAATCGCGTTTCCAAGATTACTGCTGGCCGCGCCGATGCGGTTAACCTGCGCGTCAAATCGAGTCGAGACCGCCATTCCGGCCGCGTCGTCTTCAGGCGACACGATTTTCGAGCCGGATGACAAACGAGCGAGCGACTTGGCTTGCATTGAAGATGAATCCGAGAGCATGCGGGCTGCGCTCTGGGCCGATGTATTTGTATTGATAACCATAACTAATAACTCCTTCCGTTGAGTTTCCCCTTTCGGGGTTTTGGGATTTTGGGTTTTTCACGGCATCCTTGCCGAGGGCAGGTTTTCTAAGAAGGCACCCGCCAAGGTTCCTTGCCGACGATCAGTGGCTGTCGGCGGGCCGAGATTGTTCAGGTGCTACTGGAGCAACTTCAGCACACCTTGGGTCGATTGATTGGCTTGCGCCAGCATGGCGGTTCCAGATTGCACCAGAATGTTGAATCGAGCATACTTGGTGCTCTCGTCCGCAACGTCCACGTCCTTGATCCGGCTGTTGGCTTGGGAAAGATTGTTTTTCAAAACACTCTGTTGATCCAGATAAGAGCTCATCACCGAGATATTCGCGCCCACATTGGCGCGGTCGGAGGCCAGAGAGGTGATGGCTGATTTTAAGTTGGTCAGCGCGGTCACAGCACCACCTGCTGTTGCCACGCTGTTACCGGTCGCAGTAAATATAGGGCCCCCGCCGCTGGTGAAAGTCAACGCGGTCATGGCAACGGTGTTGGCATCACTGTCGGTGGTCACACCCAAGGTGGTTGTGTCGAAGAGCGACACCCCGTTGAAATCCTTGGTAGCCAAGTCGTTGACATAAGTGCCCAGCTTCTGGTACTCTTGGTTATACATGCCGAGATCGCTGGCAGTCTTGGTGACGTCTTGGGACAGAGTGGCCAACTCACTCATGCGATCAAGGGCTTTGCCCACCTTTTGCAGGAAACCGTCCTGCGTCTGCGCAAACGATACAGCGTTGCCCAAGTTGTTTTGGACAGCGCCAATCCTACTAATCTGCGCCTCAAATTTCATTGAAACGCCCAGACCTGCGGCATCGTCCTCTGGGGAGATGAGCTTCGATCCAGACGAAAGCCGTTGAAGCGATTTGGCTAAAGCATTCGAGGATTCGGACAGGTTCCGCGCGCTGTTGAGCGCCGAGATATTAGTATTGATAACCATAAAACTCTTTCCGTGAGCCGCCCCCGAAGAGGCATTGACTTTGCGCAACATCCATGCTGCGGGTGAACTTTTTCAGCGGCGTCACCTTCTCCGCACCGGCTCTTTCTGGCTGCCGGTTGCCTTTGTCTTTCGACACCAATACTATCGGCTTTGCCCTAAACTACTTTAGCTGTGTTTTTAGAATTTGTAATTGTTCAGGTCAGAAGGAGACATTAGCGTCTCGCTGACGCTCGCCGGGAAGTGGGGCACAGGCAAGGATGCCTATGCTACGTGAATAGTTACGATTTCTCATCATCGAACCAGGCCCGATTGGTAACCTCTTGGATTGCGGCTTATCTCTGGAGGCAGGATCTCCCATAATTGGGTGATGATGTTCCGCAGTCCCGGAATGTTGTTTTTCGATGCGCAGTCGCGGCCCTGTTCAATCAGAACCCGGGCAAGATCGGGGTCTCTCATATTCTTCGACTGCGATTCCATTTGGCCCAACTGGTAAATCCACCATTCAGGTTGCGATGCCGTGATCTCGTAGTAAACCCTTGATGCTTCCTCATTCTTTTTTCGCAATGAGCTCAATTGTTCCTGGCTGATTAAATCATCGACCTCTGCCGCAAACTCCGCAGCTCGTCGCACACCTTGGGGATGCTTTCCGTGCTCGGCCACTTTCTTGATGTGGGCCACCCATTCCCGCGCCGTAGCAACCAGCGACGGCCATTCGAGCGCGTTGCTGACTTCATCGAGCTTGAGCTTGAATTCGAGCAACCGCTTTTCACATTTCCCGCCCGCATCCGGATCGCACTGGGCCGAGGCCAGGTTTTCGCGAACTTCCCGCAGCAACGGCGATTCGTCGATTTCTTGGAGCAGCTTCTGATACCGCTCATTCGGCGTGGCGGACACCTTTTCCACCAATTGGCCAAAGCGGCTCATTTCGACATCAAAATCCCGCATCAAATCGTCCCACGACGGACCGTAACGACGCAGATCCAGCCTGGCTTCAAACTCCTCGTCCAAAAGCGCGATAAAAGCGTTGACCGTGAGAATGCGAGACTCGTCCAAGCGCAAGGTGACTTCAACTTCTGTGCCTGCGGGAAGGTCGCGATGAATGTCGGTTCCCCGGATTTCCAGGCACCCGACCAGCCGATTGCGATCCGCAAGGTCGTGCTCGCCCTCGACAACCGGGATGCGAATGGCGCTCTCCGTCTTCTGTTTGAGCGGTTCGACTGTCCGAAAGCTGCGACTGGTTTTAAGCGGCAGGCCACGGCCTTTTTCAAACAGCTTCTCATACCCATTTGTCCTCAAACTGATGCCCATCGAGTTAATGAGCGGCTGTTCCTCGACAACAACGCCAATGGTATAACACAACTCGTCAGGTTTGACCTTCTGGCGAAGCCCGGCCGGGTTGGAGAGTTCAATGGCAAAGGTGTTGCGTTCGCCTTTTTCGGCATGCAAATCGGCCACAAACACTCCGTCTGGGCGCAGGCTGATCTTACCGCTCCGCCACTGTGTTTTGGGATTAACCAATTCGAGCGTGAAATTCGTGAAATCGGTCTCTTTTGAGGCTGTGACCTTGCCGCCTATGATCGGGGCCTGATCTAATCCCACCGGCTTGTATTTGAGGTCAATCGCAAATTCCCCGGTGATGGCGACCGATTTTACGCCAGCGTTGCGCCGCTGTGTTCCCGCAAAGATGGCGGCTCCCTTGGCCACAACTGTCAGAGGATCGACCGAGTAGTCCAAGGGCATGTTTAGGTGAGCCGCAAGCAGTTCTCGAAAATACGGCGCCAGCGTCGGTCCGCCCACGAGAATAACGCGAGCCACGGCGTCTTCGCCGAGTTTTTTCTCGATTAACACCCGTTTGCAGATTTCAACCGACCGCAGGATGATCGGTTCGGCAACCCTTATGACTTCAGCGCGGGTGAGATCGCATTCAAACTCGGCATCCTCGCCCTGTCCAAGAGTGAACCGACAAGCGTCAATGACCGTTGATTCGACGCGCGAGAGATCGATCTTGGCGATTTCCGCCGCGCGTTTGAGTTTGGTGAACATCTGACGCCAGTGGACGTTGCCTCGTGTGAAATTTTCGAGCGAGTATTGCGCGACGAGTTTCGGCGCCAGCAATTGCTCCACAATCGCCCAGTCGATATCCGAACCGCCGAGAAAGTTATCGCCTCCATGATTGACTACATTGATTCCACCGTCCTCGGCCTTGAGAATGGCGGCGTCGAACGTGCCACCGCCGAAATCGTAGATCAGCCAGTAGGCTTTTTCCATGTTGGCTTGGAATCCATAGGCCAGAGCCGCGGCGACCGGTTCCTGGAGCAGCGGACTCTCCTTGAACCCGGCGAGCTGAGCGGCTTTGCGCGTGGCATCGCACTGGTGCAATTCAAAGGCCGCAGGCACGGTGATGACGGCGGACTCCACCTGCTCCCCCGTTCTCTGGGTGACGTCGGTGGCCAGCGACTTGAGAACTTCAGCCGAGAGTTCTTCAGGCTTGCGAGTCTGGCCGCTGCTCTTGAACCGGTAGTTCTGGTCGCTGCCCATGCGCCGCTTGAACTCGATGTAGGCGTCTTCAGGGAACTCGATAACCCTGTTCTTGGCGCGCTGGCCCACCTGGATGATGCCCCGCTTGTCAATGCTCACCGCTGAGGGAGTAATGTCAGCGTCGGCGTTGTTCTTGATGATTTCGGGAACAACGCCTTTAAGCACCGCTATGGCGCTATTGGTCGTGCCCAAATCAATTCCAAAATCAATGGTTGTTCTGCTCATAGGGAAGTGGCGGATGAGGGAGTTGCGAGAACCACTTCCCCCGTTTGAATAATTCGTTGCCGCCAATAAATGGTTGGTTTGAGGGTTTCGATGACTTGCTCTTTGGCAATGCCAGCGGTGGGCTGGGTCGTGACCACCTTGAGCGGCAGTCCGTAGTCAAAGGGTTGCCCCGTGTGATCCTTGACCTCGATGTCCAGTGCGGCGAGGCTTTCAAAAATCCCATCAATGCTCCGGCTGATCTTCTTCATTTCCTCGAGGACTTCGCCTGAAACAGCATCGCGCATTCTGGTTCGCGCTTTCCAGGCATGAGTCGCTATGGACACCAATGCCTGCCGCATTGTCTCAGGACAGGCGTCTGGGTTCAGCCACGCGGCCGACGCAACATCAAGTTCATCCGGCATAAGAATCGTCGTAACCATTCACGTAGCATGGGCATCCTTGCCTGTGCCCCTCATTCGTCGAGCGTCAGCGAGACGCTAATTTCTCCCATGACGTGAACAGTTACGAATCGGCCATATCGTAGAATTGTTTTTGAGCGGCTGCAACGATTTCAGCAAAGAAAACGACGTTCCATACCTGTCCCAAAGGCCATTGCGCAACCGGGGTTTCACATCCCGGACGCAAGACGACAAGACAACCCTCCTTTACCCGGTGCCGCAGCTCGCTGAGCGAAATTCCGGCGCTCTGACCATCCGCGTCTCCCGTCACCATAAGCCCGCGATTACTGAACATCCCCAACGCTCCGGGCGCCAACTCTTCTGCAAACAGGCCGGGATCGGCCTCTGAAAAAAGATAGGATCCAGTGGAACCAATAGTCCGCGTAATCCGACCTGCAATCTGCGGAGCGATATGGAATCGCAAGGCCCCGGTGATTTTCTCGAAATCCTCCGCCACCCGCGCTTTGCCGCGGAGCATGCGATGGCAGTCAATGCGCACTTGGCGCGCGCAGCTCGCAGCGATCTCAATTTGGCAGTCCGTCCGGTCCAGCGCTCTGCCGTCAACCGTCTTGCGCCCAAACCGCACCCCGACAATTTCATCCGCAGGCAAAATTACATCATTCAGCCGCACGCCCGAGCCGCTGATCTCAATCTGGTCGTCGCGAATCCGCAACGCAAGATTCTGCTCTTCCTGGGCTTTCCGACGCTGTTCGGCGCGGACTTTCTCCGCCAATAATTGGGAACGCAAATCCGAATCGCTCGCCAATGAACCGGCGGCGGTGATGGCGTTCAGAGCCGTTGCAGCATCCCCATATATCTCCCAGGCTGACAGCGCAATTCTTCGCAGAGTGGCGGCAGCGCAATCCTGAGCTTCGCTTTTCTGGTCAGACGCGATTTTTGCGGCGATATAGGGGACGATTTCCTGCTCGACGCGATATGCCAGCGTTCTTGGAGAAGCCAAATCCGCTTCGATGGCGTCAAGCTTTTCAACGAGCTTTTCAATCGTCTGCCGACGTGCTTCAACACGCGCCACCTCCTGGCGGGCTTGTCTCTTACATTCGATCACGCTGCGATCATGCCAAATCTGGCGGCTGCGCTCCTCGTAGCAGGCATGCTGCGAAGCCAGATCAAGCGCGACAAAGGCCGTATCCCATTCCTCGTGATGATCAGCGGCTTCATAGGCAATCTCACGAAGAACTCCGGCAACGGCGCTACGGGTCTCAAAGGCTGCGGCGTTATGAGGATCGGCATTGAGCAAAGCGCCCAATTGAGGCAACACATGATCGCGAATTCTCCAAAGCTTGCTCTTGGGGGACAAGTTTGAGGCTCGCACTTTATCCAATTGCTCGCAGACGGGACGCAGCCGCCCACGCGCATTCCAAAGCGCCAACCCGGCATCAATGTGCTGAATCAGCTCCGGCGCGACGGCCAGGGTTCGGGCTCGTTCCAACAATGGAACGACGTTCTTGGCATCCGTTGCAGCGTGAGGTATCGACGCGCACTGCGCGCATGTGGCGGCCACTTCATCGAAAAACTCGGAGCATTCGGGATTTTCTTTGCCACCGTGGATGAACTGAAGAATCTCCAGCAACGGTCTGGCAGACTCCATCAGACGGCTCGTCAAAGCATCTGCCGCTTGGGGACGCTCCTCGCACTCCTTGCGGACTTGCCTGGCATGGTCGCGCAGACGCGTTTTGACAGGAGCCATTGCCTCTTCAAGACCGGCAGCCATGCGCCCAGGATTGGAAATAAGCTTACGCATGAGCTGAGCGTGTGTCAGCGCCAGGCTCGTGTCATTGGTATTCGCGTGGCGAAGGGCCAATTCAACGTGGATTCGGCCCAGAGCCTCCAGCAGACACCCGCGCATGCGCTGCGAAAAACTGGTTTTCAGGCGCGGATCGTCGAGTTGACGGATTCGTGTGGTGATCCGATCCCAGAAAACATCGTCAGCAGCCAGCGCCGACCACCGCTTGAGGCTCATTCGCCAGTATTCCTCAAGAGTAGCCGATTGAGTGGGGTCCAAAGGGGGGATGACATTGCGTTCGCCGTCCAGCGCCGCCAAGTGCCAGAATACCGCGAGATTGTGGCGTGCAACGGCGCCAGTCTGCGGGTTGCTTTCTTTCAGTGTCCAGATTCTTAGCGCAGCCTCGCCGTTGCCCACCACCCAAGCGTGAAATGCGGAATCGCTACGGCTGTTTCCGAACTCCTCGGGCCAGAACCAGAACAGTTCGTGGATCAAACGCGTCTCAGGTTCCTTGAGCATTTCGACCGCCGCCCGCACCTGGTGTAGCGTCGGTGGCGGTTGCAAAGACATTAGGCCGCCCGCCCCGAGCTGGGCATGGCCCAGCTCAATCATCATTTTGATCTTGTCAGCATGCTTCGTGATATCACGGGTCGATGCATCGACAGTCAGTCTCGTAATGCGAAAGGCATTATTTTGGTAAAGATCTGGAGTGGCCGCAGTCATCAACGGCCTGCACTCATTGAGAGATCTAAATTCCGTCTCCATCACTGTATGAATGAGCGCAGAGTAGCACAACAGTCTGGATTGACAATCCCAAAAATAGAGCTAATACAGCAAGCCGCAAGTTCGTGAGCAATGAATTGGTCGATTTTACTGGGTAAAATGAGCGTCAATCCGACTCACGAACTTACGAATTACGAATTACGGTATTAGTGACATGGCAACTCGGGTACTCATAGTTAGCGATGAGCCTGCGCGCCAGCCTGCAGCCAATGACGCGCTTGTGCGCGCCTGCCCGGATTGGCAACTGGCATGGGTTGGCAGCGCGCCTGAAGCGCTCGAACATCTGCGAAGTCAGCCAAGCGATGTCGTAATCTGCAATCTTCGGCAGTCGCAAACCGTGGGCGCTCAGCTCATAAACGAGATTTCACGCAAGTTTCCGAGCGTTGTGCGCGCGATTACCGGCGAAGCGTCCGAGAAGGAGATGATTTCGCAATTCGTGCTCGTGCCGCATCATTTTCTCTCCAAGCATCTTGAGCCGGAGGCATTGCGGGCAGAGTTGACTCGCGCCATGGCGCTTGACCGATGGCTTGGGTCCGAACAGATGCGGGCGCTGGTGGCGCGCGTGAGGACGTTTCCAAGCGTCCCTTCCCGTTATTTTGAAGTCCTCAAAGAGCTGCGCGCCGAGGAACCCTCTGCCGTGCGCCTGGGAGAAATCATTGCCAGCGACATGGCAATGTACACCAAGATTCTTCAGGTTCTCAATTCGCCGTTCTACGCATTGCCAAGTCAGATATCCAATCCCACCGAGGCCGTAACCATGCTGGGATTCGAGATGGTCAAATCGCTGGTGCTCTGCATCCAGGTGTTTTCACAGTTCAGCGCGAACAAGCTGCCCGTTGCCGCCATAGACGGCGTCTGGCGCCACAGCACACGGGTAGCGCAGGCCGCTCGAAAAATCGCCGCATTTGAGAAGGCGGATCGATCTGTCGCTGATGATGCCTTCACCGCAGGGCTTCTCCATGACGTCGGCAAGCTTATACTGATCTCTGATTTTTCTGAAAAATACCGCGAAGTCCATGAAGTTTCACGGCTGAATGCGGAACCGGTTTTGCTGGCAGAAAAACAGATTTTTGGCGTCACGCATGGCGAGATCAGCGCTTACCTGCTGGTTACTTGGGGAATGCCACTGGCGCTGGGCGAAGCGGTCGCCTACCACCATAATCCGTCGCGCAGTGAGGATTCTGAGTTCAGCGCGCTGTGCGCGGTTCATGCGTCCGACGTTTTGGCCCGTGAAATCGATCCCGAAGGCCAAGGTCTGACTCATCTGCCCATGGATGACCCATACCTTGCCCGCATCGGTTTGGACGGTCGCCCGGAACTCTGGCGCGACATGCTTGACGGCCACGACGTTTCCAAGCCGCAGCCATTCAAGAAAGACCTATCCTCTCCAGAACCAGATTCCCTTGTGGGGCAGACCTCCGGTCTGCCGGTTCCAGGAGCCTCTGGCTCCGTGGAATATCCTGATCAGCCCAGATCGGCAGTCCGTTCAGACAAACCTGCTCAACAAAAAGAAAGAGATGCCATTGACATGGTTAAGGGAATGGTTCGCAGAATCGCTTTCTGGAACAAAAAATAGGAGTCGATGGAAATAAGATAGGGTTACCGGATCACTACGAGGGGGTGTGACCGGAAAGTAACCGGACTTTCGATTTCATGTCGCTCAAGAACATTGCAATGGGTTCGCCCATCATTGATCCCGGGTATTTTCGCAACGTGGCCAACTGCTCGGCTGACAAGGCTTCGATGCATGGCTCCGGCAACCAGTACCTCAACGACAACCTCCACATCCTGGCCGGCCTGATGGCACCCGATCTGGCTGTCATTGATGGCTTCGAGGGCATGGAGGGCAACGGACCGTGCTGGGGGACGAAGGTCACGCAAAACGTTGCTGTTGTCAGCTTGGATTGGCTTGCCGCCGACAGGGCTGGCGTCGAGCTTATGGGTGTCAAATCAACTGATGTCGCCTATCGTTTTTGTCCCAAAAAACGCTGGTGGCTTCCGTCAGTCAAGACAACACCGTCCGCGTCTGGCGCGCATCCGACGGTCTGCTGCTCTACGTTTTGGCGGGACACACAAATCAAACCAGCGTGATCGCCTTTTCTCCCGACGGAACTTTCCTGGCCACTGGAGGCGGGTGTCTGGACGGATACGTAAAACTCTGGCGAAGTTCGGACGGGGCGCTTATTCGAAGCTTTGAAGCCTGCACCAATGGCGTGACAGCGCTGGTTTTTTCGCCCGATATGAGCCGCTTGGCTGTCGCCGGAGATCGCGACGAGCAGGTCATCAAGTTCTGGACTCTTGATGGCATCCAGTACCGCACTCTGCCGGGGCATCCGGGTGGAACGGGGGCCATTGTGTTTTCCCCGGATGGCGCGCTCCTGGCTTCTTGCGGACCTTTGAGCGACAATATCGTGATCAGGAACCTGACCAATGTTTTATCAACAACCTTCTTCGCGCACACGGGAGGATTGCGAGATATCGCGTTCAGTTCATCTGGCGCCTTGCTGGCGTCGGTTGGACGCAGGGACGGGCGGGTGAAGGTCTTCGCCTCAGCGGACTGGAGCTTGGTTGTCAGCAAAATTCTCGATGGCGGACAATTCGTTGCGTTTTCGCAGGACGAAACCGTTCTGGAGGCAGGCGGCATCGACCGAATCCAATTCTGGCGGACATCAAACTGGCAGATTTCATATAGCGATATGAAAGAAACCTACCGCGTCAGTTCGTTTGGTTTCTCGCCCAGCGGCGCCTGTTTTGTTTTCGGACGCGAAGATGGCACAACCGGCCGTTTCTGGAACCCGCAGGCCTCGCCGGTCATTGTAACGCTCGCTCTCAAGAAGGCCGATTCGGACGGCACCCGACGGCTTTTCGTTCAAAACACGTCTCGTCTAACGACAATTACCAGCTTTTGTAAGTATTTCTCCAAGTATAAGCATTTTTATTTTCTAACCCAGCCGATATGAGAGCGTTAGCATCGGTTGGGTTAGAAAAGAAAAATGCGACTTACGTAAGTTGGTAATTGTCGTTAGGGAGGAAGAGTAATTGTCGTTGTACAGGAGTTGGCCAAGGCGCACTGGTCTCATGTGCTCAAGGGTGACATCCTGATCTGTGACTGCGGCTACGCCGGACATCGCTGGTTTGCCGAAATTCTCCACCACGGAGCCCATTTTGTTTGCCGCTGCTCGCGCGGGTCTTTTACAGTGGTGCAGGAACTTTTTGCTCGCAATGAGGCTGGCATCAGTAAAATCGTCACCTTGAAGACCGACCGGCCCAAACAACTTAGGGATGCGGGGTTGCCTGTAGAAATAACTGTGCGCTTGGTCACAGTGAGACTCTCGACGGGGGAACTTGAGGTG
>CAIUEN010000434.1 GCA_903898185.1 uncultured Verrucomicrobiales bacterium | reverse complement strand
CCCAGCCTGTAGCCGGTGGTTGAGCGAAGCGACACCACCGGTTAACGATTCAAAATAAACCGCACCCCGGCAGGGGTGCACAGCGGTGACAACCTTCCAAACCCATGCCTTCCACACATACCAGCCTTTCTGCGAAAATCCGGCGTCGAGTTCGACGAGCGGTATTTGGATTGATGGCGCTGGCGCTGGCATCCCTTCGGGATGCCGTCGTGCGGGGCATCCGCTTCCGGTGGTATCGTTTCGCTCAACCACCGGCTACAGGCTTTCATGCCTCCGGCATGAAGTTTCGTCTGCATAAAATCGAAAGTCCGGTTACTTTCCGGTCACACACCCGAATTGCTGCTTCCAGCGGCTTGAACATTTACGGCAAGAATTAATGATCCTGCTCACCAGGGTTTGTGCCCGCTTCGCACCCGCGTCCAATGGCTTGTTTCAACATCCCCGCTGCTGTGGGGAGCGACATGGCAAGCTGATCAAGCGATGCGTTTAATTGATTAACAGGTTGCGCTGCATTGCCGGCGATCAGCCGGCGGTAGAGGTCAATCAAAGCGCCGCTGACTTTTTGCTCCATCGCCGGTTCGATCCGGGTCGTTGGCGCCGCTCCAGAGAGAACTTCACAGAAAATTAGCGCGGCGAGCGAGCGGGCATCCAGGGTTTCAGCGGGCATGCGGGGCAGTTTCAGCGCGTCATTGGGGTTATTTGACAGAAGCAGAATTTCGGCGCGCTGGACTATGATCCGCGCATTGGCCGGGTGAAGTCGAAACGCCTCGGACGTCCAGTCGTTGCCAAACTCATAAAGCTGCGGATGGCTCAAGGCGATTTCGCCGCCCAGCGCCCAGGCATCCTGGTTGTCGGGCCATCGTCCGATCAAGCCGCTGACAGCCTTTAAGGCTTCAACAGCCCGGCCTTCCTGGTAGATCAGCCGGGCGCGGAAAAGGTGAAGGGTCGGTTCATTATCGAATTGTTCCAAGGCTTTGCGGCAGACGTCCAAGGCTTCAGCTCGGCGTCCAAGGCTGGCCAGCGCCAGCGCCAGGCAATGGTAAGGTGTGGAACTGAGCGCGCCTTTGTTGACGGCGATGCAGTCAGGCTGGTTGCGTTTGGCGATGCAGTGTTCAAATTGCATGACAGCACCGCTCAAATTCCCAGTCTCAAAACAGGCCAGGCCCCAAGCGTAATGGTCGGAGGCGCTCAGCGGGCTCCCGGTCGCCAGCGGCGACGCAAAAAGCGTCAGAACTTCTTGAAAACGGCGCAATCGGACCAAGTGCGTAGCCAGTTGACGAATGAGGGTGGCCCGGAACTCGGGCGTTGATCGCACCCCGGCGGCAAGCTGTTGATTCGCCAACTCCAAAGCCTGCTGATAGTAACGTACCCCTTCTTCGAGTTGCTCGGACCGCACGGTTTCCAATCCCAGGTTCATCAGGAGATTGGCCCGGGCGAGCGGCGTGACGCTCGGTTCTGCAACAGCTTGCTGAAGCAATCGAAGGTTCCTCTGGATCTTGCCGCGATTGGCCGTCACTTGTGGGGTATAGCCGTGATGGAGAATCACCGCGTCGCTGTAAATGAATTTCAGGCCCCAAGGTTTTGAAATCTCGATAACGCTGCTGAAAACCTCCTCGTGAATGCGTCCCCGATAATGCGCGCCGGGGATGTTTCGGAACATCCGTGGCAGGCTCGGTCCGCCTTCGTCCTCACGCCCAACGTTGACCAAGCGCAGGTAGCTGGCAACGGCTGTTGGGTTGGCCATCGCGGCTCGGATCATTGCCCGGCCTTCGGGCAAGAGCTCTTCGTCGGCGTCAAGCATAAGTACCCAGTCGCCCCGCGCGTGGACCAACCCGGCGTTGCGCGCGGCGCTGAAATCGTCGTTCCACGCAAATTCATAAAGCTCGGCTCCGCGTTCGCGGGCGATTTGCGGAGTTCGATCCGTCGAGCCAGTGTCAACCACAATAATCTGGAATGTAATGTCTCGAATTGAATCGAGGCAGCGGGCCAAAAACGCCTCTTCATTTTTGACAATCATGCAGACTGTCAAACGTTCCCATTTCGGAGAAGCCATGATGGATTCCAGTCCGGTCCAGGGTGGAGGCTGGTTGCCGTGGGCGATGGGCGGAGCGAACGATTTCAACACAGCCCAGTTCGGAGTTAATAATCCAGCTTTGGAAGCACAGCGGCGCGCCGTCGCCCGATCCCCCGCGGCTCCCGAAATTCGTGCCAGCATCAGATACGCTTCGGGATGAAATGGGCGGAGTTCGATGGCTTCCCCAACACTCTGCCAAGCTGCTTGGAAAGAGCCGCGCTCCAAGAGTTGTTGCGCATTGCGCAAATCCCCCGGAAATCCCAGTGGCTGGCTGGCTGAAACAGTGCTCATTAGTTGTGAGATTTACTTAGATCTGGGTGATGGCTTTGAAGGCCAGGGGGAGCGTTGCTTCAAGATTATGAATCCTGGACTTGACCAGTTGAACAATGGCCGTGCCTCCTGCCAGACCGATTCGGCGGTATAAATCCAAAAACGCTTGACTGACGCGTGGCTCTGTTTGGGCATCCACGGCTGGCAATGTCGGCGCGTCCTCAAACATTCGGCAAAAAATAAACGCCGCCAAAGATCGACCGTCCAATCCTGCCGGGAGGTCGCGCATGGGTTGCAACAGGGCTTGAGCAGCTTGGGCATCTCCAGCAACCAACAGCGCTTCCGTGCGCATCGCAGAGATCGCCGGATCGCCAGGATGCCGCTCAACGGCCGCTGCCGTCCAGTCCATGACAATTTCGCGAAACTGCGGATGTGCCAGGCAGATCTCGGCGCCCAGCAGCCAGACGGCTGTGTTGTCCGAGTGCTTTTCGGTCAGCAAATGCGTATCTCGCAAAGCTTCCAGCGGACGCCCCTGTTGGAGCTTAAAGCGCGCATATTCCAAGCGAAGTTCAACCGACTGCGGTTGTTCTGAGATGCCTTGTCGATAGACCATCTCGGTTTCGCCATGCCGCTTGAGTTGCATGAGCGCCGAGGCGAGACACTGGAATGGGGCGTCGCCAAGGACAATCGCATGATTGGGAACGCGGGTCGAAGCGCGGCGTTTGGCGAGACACGCCTGAAATTCGCGCGCCGCCTGCTCGTATTGTCCCGTGCGTCCGCGCGCCAGCCCTAGTGTGTAGTGGTCGGAAGCGCTCATTTCGCCACTTCGAGCCAGCGGAGTTTGGTAGAGCCGGATGACATCGAGATGCCGTCCCGCTCGGTTCAGATACGGAGCAAATTGCTGCAAGAACGAAGCACGAAACTCCGGCGAAATGGAGATGCCGCCTTTGTTTGAGTCAACCAACTGATTCAACAGTTCCAATGCCCGCTCGTAATACAGAATGCCGCCGGCAAGGTCGCCGGTGCGAGCCGTTTCCAAGCCAAAATGCGAAAACAGGTAGGCGCGCGCAACGGGATCCGCAGGTGGATTCTCGATCTCTTTCTGAAGCAGGCGCAGATTGCGTTGCGGCTTGTTGCGGCTGGCGCTGACCTCGCGCGAATAGCCATGGTGAAGCAAAACCGCCTGGCTGACGCGGGTTTCCAAACCCCATCCGAGTGTCCGTCGAATCAATCCAGCTACGATTTGCTCGTGAATTCTCCCCTCGTAAAATGCGCCTGGAATGTTGCGGAAAAGACGCGGCAGGCAAACGGCGCCTTCCTCTTCGCGTCCTTCGTTCACCAGCGGCACTTCATAGGCGATCACCGCTGGATTATTGATCTCCTCCACCAACCGCTGGCCTGCGCCAGGTGTCAATTCTTCATCCGCGTCAAGAGCCAGAATCCAATCGCCTTTCGCATGAACCATTGCGGCGTTGCGGGCGGCGCTAAAATCGTCGTTCCAAACATGGATGTGGATTTCCGCTCCGTGTTCCCGCGCGATCTCGACGGTGCGATCTGTGGAGCCGGTATCAACCACCACGATTTGACTCGCGATTTGGCGCACAGACTCAAGACACTTTCCAAGGAATGCCTCTTCGTCCTTGACAATCATGCAAACGGAAATGCGCAGTGGGCCAGAGTTAATCAACTCTTCTCGTCCTGGCCATTCGAAGCTCTCCTGATCGGCGACTGCCGGCAGCACAATAATGTGCGACTCCGCGAGTCCTGGCGCCGTCCGGAGCGCCCGGTCAACACAGAGTCGGGCAGTATTGAAATCGTGAGCGGCCAGCGCGATTTTTCCCGCCAGCAACACGGCTTCCGGGTGGAATGGGCGAATCCTTATGGCCTCAAGGCATTCGACCCAGGCGGCTTGAAGGTCACCCCGATTCATGCAATTACGCGCCGGGGCAAGGTCTCCCAATGCGGCTGGATTCGGTTCGTCCAAAATCGTGTTCATTTGACGGCTGAAATGTCAAGCATGCGTTGGATTGGCAGACGGGCGCGCTCAATGATCGATGGACTGAGTTCCACGCGAGGCGAGAGAGCCGCCATGCATTCATAAAGTTTTTCCAGCGTGTTCATTTTCATGAATTGACACTCGTTGCACCGGCATTTGTCGGCAGGGGCCGGGATGAAACGCTTGTCGGGACACTCTTTGCGCAGGCGATGAATCATGCCGGACTCGGTCGCGATGATGATCGCTTGGGCCGGAGTTCGCTTGCAAAACTCGACCATTTTCTCCGTCGAACAAATCTCATCGGCCAGCATGCGGACGGCTTTGGTGCATTCGGGATGCGCGACAATCGGAGCGACCGGGTATTCCTGGCGCACCCTCATGATGCTGGCGTAGGTAAACTCCAAGTGCGCATAACAACTGCCTTTCCAGAGCGTCATTTTGCGGCCCGTTTGCTCCATCACCCATGCCCCCAGGTTTTCGTCCGGGACAAAGAGAATATCCCTGTCTTTAGGGGCGGCGTTGACGATCTTGACAGCGTTTCCGCTGGTGCAAATCACATCGCTCAACGCTTTGACCTCAGCGCTGCAATTAATGTAGGTGATGGTGTAAAAATTGGAATTAGTGTCCTGGAGCGCCTTGAGTTTTGGATCCGGACAACTTTCTTCCAACGAACAGCCGGCCGCCGCGTCGGGGAGAATGACCACCTTGCCGGGGTTGAGAATCTTTGCGGTTTCGGCCATGAAATGGACCCCGCAAAACACAATCACATCCGCCTTGGTGCGCGCCGCCTGCTGCGAGAGTCCAAGGGAGTCTCCGACGAAATCGGCCACATCCTGAATTTCGGGCACTTGGTAATTATGCGCCAGAATCACCGCGTTGATCTTCCGCTTGAGATCGAGAATTTCCCGCGAAAGGGCATCCAACCGTTCCGGTGGCAACGGTATGCGAGTAACAAACTCAGCCTGTGCTTCCAGATCTTTCGCTTCTATCATGGCTCGAAGTTAGCGTCAGACCTGTATTGAATCAATTATGAATAAAGATGAAGTTGTAAACCAAGTACGCCAAGCGCGCGAGCGGCAAGCGGCGAAATTCAACTACGACTTGAAAGCCATTGTTGCCGATGCCCGTAAACGACAAAAGAACTTTGGACATCAAGTGGTATCGTTTGCCGCAAAAACAAAGAAGACGATTTGAATAACTGTCGGAATTGGATATTCAGGCGCACTCACGCGGAGGCGCGGAGGGCGCGGAGGAAGGGTGTTGAATTGAGGAGAAATAGTTCATGCTGATAATTCTCTTTTTCAATGAAACCCGGCTTTGGTCGAATGTGAATGCTTGGAACGTGCTTTTTGGTGAAATCTCAAATTTGAGATTTGAAATTTCAAATTTCAAAACTGCAAATGAACCGCAAAATACGCGGAATATGCGGAAAGAAGAGGCAGAATGAGGTTTTGAAGATGCCATCCGTCAGATTAGAAAGAAATTCTTCGCAATGGGTTCTTTTTCCGCGTGTTCCGCGTATTCT
>CAIUEN010000433.1 GCA_903898185.1 uncultured Verrucomicrobiales bacterium | reverse complement strand
TGCGGGTGCGAATAGCGCTCGGCTTCTAGCGCGGCCCGGTCGCTGGCGGTAAAGGAGAGACAAATCATGTGGCATTCCCTTAGCACCGAGCCCAGACAACGTCAATAATAAAGTCACGCTTTCAACCGCGCTTAGTATAATTTTCAATCTCCCGCTTCTGCCACATGGTTTCCGTCAGCGGCGTGTTGCTGGTCAGCGGTTTGTCAATGCGGTCGAACAAGGCAAATCCGACCAAGTCCGGCTTCGCTTCTTGAATGCCGAAGAAATGTTCGCGCGCCCGCGTGGGAAGATTGGTCGTGAGATAGTGGACAAAGGGCCGCTCCAAAACCTTCGCGGCGGGATGCCCCAAAGTTTCCGCAAAAGCTTGCAGGATGGCGAGGTCCGTCGAGCCTTCGAGGTAGAGCGCCCAGCCTTTGAGTTCCGCCTGGTAGTATTGATCGAATCCGATGTCCGTGAGGGCCTTGAGAACCTGCTGGCCACGGTCATCCATGCGGTGCGGTTGACCGACGAAAGCGATTACCACGTCGCGGTTGGCCGCTTCATTGAGGACCACTTCCGAATGACTGGCGGCGATGATTTGTGAACCCTGTTTGGCCGCTACGCCAGTCAACAACTGGTAAATCTGACGTTGACGGAGGACTTCAAGATGCGCGTCCGGTTCATCAAGCAGAAGAATGGTCTTGGGGTTGGCGTAAAGCCGCGCGAGCAGGAGAAGAGTTTGCTGCAAGCCGCGACCAGCGGAGGAAAGATCAAGCAGGCAATCTTCCGCGTCCTTGTAGGACATGGTGATCTCGGAGCGCTCCAGCAGTTTCGGTGGCTGAAGTTGCACGCCGAAGAGAGATTGAATGTGTGCGCAGACTGCCAACCAGGCACTTTGGTCTTTCGATTGATTAAATAGCTGATAGCAGAGATTGCGGAGCACTTGGGCCGTCTCCCCCTGGCCAATGAGAAAGCCGATTTCGCCGGGCTGCTTGAGGAATTCCCGATCCGTCAGGCCAGACATGGGCGGAAGGAAAGCGACCAAATGTTCCGCTGCCGCTGGAGGAACAGACATGCGCTTAATGCCCTTGTCGCTGCTCAAACGCAGTGGACGGCAGTAAAATGATTCATCGTTGGCGTAATCAAACTCCAGGCCGCAGCTCCAAGCCTTGCCGTCTTTGACGCCGTCCACAATGATGTCTATGCGGATATTCTGTGTCTGCGTCTTGCCATTTTGCCTCGCCACATCCCGGACATGAAGATTGCGCCAAAGGAGATTTGCGCCCGGAACGGGAATGGCGACCAGATCGCGGCGGTTGATGGTGACGCCGGGACGTTGCGGAGGAACCGTCTTGCCTTTGTATTCCTCATTCCATTTGCGCAGGCCGACATCCCAAAGCGCCAGCGCCTGCAACGCCGTCGTCTTGCCGGAGTTGTTTTGGCCAATGAATACCACCGCCTGCCCCAGCTCAATGTCGGCATCGGGGAAGCGTTTGAAATTCTTGATTCGCAGACGGGTCAACATACGCGTGAGTCTATAGTATTTTGCGCTTCAAAGCAGCGAGAATCTCCGTTTTTAAGGCGCTTGGCCGCTGTCCATGCCGCCCGCATCTGGCGGAAGAATTCGGAAGGCAATCCTTCGAGCACTCAGGTGCTCAAGGCCGACAACTTTACCAGAGCGAAAATTAAGGCGGATATCCAGATTATTGCCACCGCGCTGGCGAGAAAAGCCGGGCGTATCACC
>CAIUEN010000432.1 GCA_903898185.1 uncultured Verrucomicrobiales bacterium | reverse complement strand
TTGTTTTCGCGAGCATGATGTAACCCTTTCTGGCGAAAACAATTTAAAGTCTTACGCTCTTCTTCTGATAATTGGATAGCAATACGACGCATAGCTACCCCCTAATATATACCACGTCTTTAAATGTTCAATGTACTAGGTGTCAGTGGACAAATCGCCCTTTCGTGGAGCACAACCACGGCACCTTTGGGATCAAGCTCCTTCCCGCTCGTCCCCGGGGTCACGCTAACCACAGGAGGATCGATCAGCGGCACTCCGACCCAGACCGGCACCAACACTTTCAGCATAACGGCATGGGAGAAGACCGGTAACACCGGACGGAATATGTCCCAATTGTTTACCTTTAATATTAAGGCTTCTTCCTGGCCAACCATCACCACGCCTCCGCAAAACATAACCAATGTGGTGGGTTCAAACGTGACTTTCACCGTTGTTGCAAGTGGCGCCCCGCCCTTGGTTTACCAGTGGCAGTTTGCCGGGAACAAAATTCAAGGCGCGGTCACCAATTCCCTGACAATAACCAATGTCCAACTGACGAACGCAGGCACTTACACAATCATTGTCACCAATGCATCTGGAGCAACCAATAATTCGGCGACTCTGACGGTCATCAGCCCGCCGCTAATCACGAATGCGCTTAAGGACACCATTGTTCCTACGGGAGAAAGTGTCATTTTCAATCCTGGCATAGCTGGCAGCCCGGCATCAGTTCGTTGGCATGTGAATGCCAATGTCATAACCAATGCAACCACGGTTCCGCTGGTCTTAACAAATCTGGATGTTTCTCACTGCGGCATCTACTCGTTGGTTTTGAGCAACATCGCTGGACAAGCCAGCAATTCAGCCCACCTGCTGGTAGTGCCACCTCCTGCAGGCGCAGATGCCCCTCGCTTGGCCCCTCTTTCGACATCGGGCAGTCCTTTCAATGTTGCTTTTCCATCTTTGGCTGGATACCGCTACCTCGTGCAGTTTGCCAGCCAATTGGGAACCAACTGGGAGACAATCTCGAATATTCCTCCTTCATTCTCGCCGAGCCAAGTATCGTTGCCAGTGATACCAAATCTGAGTAACGGTTTTTATCGGGTGGTGATGACCAATTAGTTAAACTGTGTAAGGGAGTTTAGACTTCTTAAATTACATAAGTATTCAGCTCTCCGAGATTTACCATGAGGGTCTCCTCGTGCTTGCCGTATGCTTACTGGATGAAATATCGAAGTTTGACTTGCCTTGAACGGAAACCTACATTGGAAGGGATGTTGGCCGCTCAAAGAAGAATGGTGATTGCCGAGATTCCGCCAGAGCATGAACGAGTGCCCGCCTGGAAGGAAATCCTGGAGGGGGTGGAACCGTTTCTTCAAGGCGTGGCGGCGCGTCTGTTGGACCAAGCCCAAAAGTTTGAGCCTGACATTGCATCCTACGCCCAGTATGCGCTCGGCGCTCAAGGCAAACAATTGAGGCCCCTGCTGGTTTCCTTGAGCGGACAATCCGCAGGCCCCCTGAGTGACGCCCACTTCACTGCAGCCGTCATTATCGAGATGGTTCACTTGGCGACCCTCGTTCACGACGATGTGATTGATGAGGCCAAACTTCGACGGGGCCAACCGACGGTGGCGGCTAAATGGGGAAATGAACTTTCGGTGCTTCTGGGAGATTGCCTGTTTGCGCGCGCTGTGGAGTTAGCCGCCAGTTTTCCGACCCCGGAGATTTGCCGGGCTGTCGCGGGGGCGACCAATACCGTGTGCGCCGGGGAAATCCTTCAGAGCAAGGCCCGTGGCGATTTTGAAATGCCGTTGGCACATTACTACAAGATTTTGGCGATGAAAACCGCAGAACTCTTTGCGTTGTCGTGCGACTTGGGGGGGTGCTTGGCGCAGGCCACCCCGGCCCAACGACAGGCATTGCGGGATTATGGCATGGCCTTGGGCATCGCCTACCAACTTTACGACGATTGTCTGGATCTGCTCGGCACAGAGTCCAATGCCGGCAAAACGCTGGGCGCCGATCTGGCCAAAGGCAAACTGACTCTGCCGATTCTGATTGTTCGCGACCGGGCTACTTCATCCGAGCGCGCGCAATTGTCCAAATGGGTTCAAGAATGGAATCAACAGCTTTTGCCTCAAATGCTTGGGCTGATCAATTATCACGATGCGCTGCACCACTCGCGAGCCGTCATCCAGGAATACCTCGCTGCCGCCCGGCAGGCGCTGACCGTTCTTCCGCAGGGCGAAGGCAGGGCTGCTTTAAGCGGGTTGACTGAATTTCTGGCGCAACAAACCGAGGCTTTGGGGGTTATTTGAAGTGATCAGATAATTGTGATTGGAGTTACTATTGAACACAGCGCAACTGGAAAGACATGCAATGCCTCCACCGGCCATTGAGACAGACCCAAATGATCCAAAGCCAGGACCAGAAGACTTTGAATTAGTGCAACGCGCTCAGCGTGAGGATATTCGCGCTTATGACGAGTTGATCCGGCGTTACCAGGAGCGCATTTACGCGACGGTCTATCACATGACCTCCAACCACGAAGATGCCAATGATCTTACGCAGGAAACCTTCATCAAGGCTTATCGGGCTCTAAAATTGTTCAAGGGCGATTCCAGTTTCTACACTTGGATCTATCGCATCGCGGTGAACAAGACCATAAACTTCTTCAAACAAAGGAAGAACCGCATGCATATGAGCCTCGATGATATGGACTTGAACGCGGAGCACGATCCGGATTTGCTCTCTCTCATGTCGGAAAAAACTCCCGAGCGAGACCTCAATCTCGCCGAGCTTCAAAATAAATTGAACGAAGCAATGCAGAGACTGTCAGAACAACACAGAATGGTAGTGACATTGTATGATATTCAAGGCGTCTCCCACGAGGAGATTGGCAAGATGATGAATTGCAATGTAGGCACTGTGCGGTCGCGCCTGTTTTATGCCCGTCAGCAATTACAGGCTTATTTGTCAGACTATCTCGAATAATTAGCAATGAATGCCGAATCGGACAACTTTGAAGCGCTTCGCAAGCTTTTGGCTTTAAAAAGGTACGAGCAGCCACCCCCGGGCTACTTCAATCAATTGCCAGGCCGGATACTGAGCCGGATTGAGCGCGAGGAACCTACATTCATGGAAAAGTTGGCGCGGGTGTTTGTTTTCCGGCCCGCCATGGCGTACGCCTTGGGACTGGCCTTCTGTGGCACGTTTGCCGCCGGCTTGGGTTATTCGTTGCATCTGCGCACAGAGCAAATGGCTCAGCAGCGCAACCCTTTGGAGCCATGGGACATAGGCGCGTTTTCAAACCTGAATCCCAGCCATGAGGATTCGACTCAATTTCCAGATCTCCATGTCCGCGGGTATGACAATTTCACCTCTGCCACCAACGACTCTGCACCCAAGCCTTCCCTGTTTCAAAGCTTTGAAGGCAGGCCCGCCGCTGTCTCCTACAGCTTTGGACATTGAAGTTTAGACAGTGCCGTTTTTTCGCTGACCCCGGCGATCCACACCGTTTTATGTCGCGACGTCTGGCCTCGCACGATCTTCACCGCGCCGCGTGAGCAGTCAAACGTTTCGGCCAGCAAATCGACGAGCGCCTGGTTGGCGGCGGCATCGACCGGTGGCGCGGTTACTTTGATCTTCAGTTCGTCGCCCATCGGTTCGCCAATCTCCGTCTTGGACGCGCGCGGCTGCAGCTTAACCGCCAGGTAAACGCCATCGGCTTGGGCTTTCAAGAAACTCATGCTCAATTCATTTCTGTTCACGTAGCATAGGCATCCCTGCCTGTGCCCCTATCTCCGGCGAGCGTCAGCGAGACGCTAATTTATTCCGGCGAACAGTTATCAGCTCTTTTTGGCAGGATCGCTCAGGTTAACCCGGTCTTCGATCTGATAGCGAAACATTCGTCGCTGCATCCAACAGATGGCCATCAAGTCGTAAGACGCCGCAAAGAGTCGATCCCACACGCCATAATGACTACGGCCGGAGAGGCGTGGCTTGTGGCCGACCGAAACTTCAGTGACCGAATAGCCCTCAATCTTTATCAGAGTTGGCAAGAACCGGTGCATTCCTTTGAAGAACTTGAGATTATCGATGCACTCCCGCTTGAACGCCCTGTAGCAACATCCGGAATCGGTGACATGTTCGTTGGTGGCCGTGTTGCGAACCCAATTGGCTATGCGTGAGGAGGCACGACGCACGAACGAGTCGCCCTTCTTGCGGGTTTGAACGCGCGAACCGCAGACGCAATCCCAATGTTCGAGTTGTTCCAATAGCTTGCGCAAATCTTCGGGACTGTTTTGCAAGTCCGCATCCATCGTCACGATATAGCGTCCACGAGCTGCCTTGAGACCGGCCCAAATCGCGGCGGACTGCCCGCTGTTACGTTCCAAGCGCAGGCCGCGAATTCGAGGGTCGCCCTCTGCCAATCGCCTGAGAACAGCCCACGAACCGTCGGTGCTGCAATCGTCGATTATAATTAGCTCATAAGATAGCTCAATTTTATGCAACTCGTCACAAATTGTTTGTTGTAATGGATGGAGATTGCCTTCTTCGTTGAAGCATGGCACTACGATACTCAGATATGGCGTCTGGCTGGTCATCACCGGTTTTAAGCAAGTCCGGTAAACCTTCGCAGAGGTATTAAACCGTAGCAAGGCTGATTGATTGTAACTGTTCATGTAGCATAGGCATCCTTGCCTGTGCCCTTCTCACCGGCGAGCGTCAGCGAGACGCTAATTTATTCCGGCGACCTGAACAATTACGGCTGTTTTATACTTTGAACGGGTCAAGGAGTGTTCAACTTCGGTTCCAAAAAGTGGGAGTATTTATTGATTGCCTGACAGAAAAGGAGCACTGTGCGGCAAACTTGCCACCCTTTATGTCCGAAAAAATCAGCCCTATTTGGCGAACTCGATGCACCGGGTTTCGCGCACGATAGTGACGCGGATTTGGCCCGGGTATTGAAGTTCGTTTTCGATCTTGCGCGCCATGTTGCGAGCCAGTCCGTATGCCTCGTCATCAGTGATAGTCGAAGGTTGCACCATGACCCGCAGCTCGCGGCCAGCCTGAAGAGCATAGCATTTCTCGACCCCAGGGAATGACGCGCCAAGCTTCTCAAGGTCATCGACTCGTTTGATGTAGGTGAGAATTGTTTCGGAGCGCGCCCCGGGGCGCGAGGCGCTAAGCGCGTCAGCGGCGCTGACCAGCGGGCCGAGCCATCCGGAGGTTGAAGATTCGCCATGATGCGAGGCCACGCCTTTCCAGACGGCTTCGGGTTCGCCGTGATGTTTCAAGAATTCAGCGCCCACAATGGCATGTGGGCCTTCGATTTCGTGATTAACCGCCTTGCCTATGTCGTGCAGAAGCCCCGTGCGTTTGGCCAAGGTCACATCAACCCCCAATTCCCCAGCCATAAGCCCCGCCAGGTGGGCGACTTCCATCGAATGTTGGAGAATGTTCTGCGAGTAACTGTGACGGAACCTCAAGCGGCCCAACAGTTTTGAGATTTCAAATGGCAGCGGTGCCAGGCCCACCTTTATCACGGCTTCTTCACCGGCGTGTTGCGCGAGATCTTCGATTTCCTGTGAAACCTTGGAAACGATCTCTTCGATTCGCGCCGGATGGATGCGTCCATCGAGAATCAATCGCTCCATTGCCGTGCGCGCGATCTCTCGGCGAACGGGATCGAAGCCCGAGAGTACTACTGCCCCTGGAGTGTCATCGATCAGCACAGTCACTCCCGTGGCGGCTTCAAATGCGCGAATGTTGCGTCCTTCACGCCCGATAATGCGTCCTTTGATCTCCTCATTGGTGATGCTAACCGTGGATGTGGAGATTTCGAAAATCTGGTTCCCCGCGTAACGTTGGATGGCAGATGTAATGATCAGGCGGGCTTTTTCCTCCGTTTTCGCTCGCGCCTCGTTCATGATATGTTGGGACAGTTGTGCGGCATCGCGGATGCATTCTCTTTCGACCTCCTTCAAAAAAGCGGTGCGAACTTCGCTTTCGTTGAGTTTCGAAACAGCGGAGAGCTCGGCGCGCCGTTGCTTGAGCAATTCGGCAGCCTCGGTTCGCTGCCGGGCCAATTCAGCCAACTGGTTCTCACACCTGCTGGCGCTTTCACTCAAGAACTGGTCCTTCCTGGCTAATTCCTCGGCCAGGCGGTTTACCGATGCTTCACGTTCACAGAAAATCTGTTGCAGGGCGGCCAGTTCCTTATGCTGCGCGGCAATTTGCTGTTCAACTTCCGTGCGGATTTGCAGGGCCTGTTCATTGGCGTCAAGGCGCGCCTCACGGATGATGGTCTGAGCCTCACGCTTGGCATTCTCCAGCAGCAACTGCTCTTTTTGGAGCAGTTCGTTACGCACAAAGCGGTCTTTCCATCGCAACAAGTGAACTCCCAATAAGACCCCGATCAGGAAGATTGCTGCTCCTGCGACAATAAAATCTGTTGACCAATTCATCTCAAATTATGTGGTTTGATCGAGTGATTTCCAACCAGCGCGATGGGGTCAGTATGCAGTCCATTCGCACATCATGTGATTCCGTGGGAAGTTGCCCCGTCATTTGCTGCTCAAACGCAACTCCGCATTTGACTCCTGTCACATCCGCCAGCAAACGGTCATAGTAACCCCGTCCGCGCCCCAGCCGATACCCTTGCGAATCGAACCCTATCCCAGGGACGATAACCAAGTCGAGATGGTTCATCGGGATGTTCGCGCAACCCGCCGCCGGTTCAATGATTCCAAAGCTTCCCGGCGCACAGTCCTGAATCAAATCGAGAACCCCAAATGCGGCATAAGAACGGCTCTCCGGCAGATAGCGGGGCAGGGCCACGGTTTTACCCGCCGCAAGAGCTTCGCGCGCCAAAGGTCGCAAGTCGAGCTCATCATCAAGAGGCGCGTATAAGAGCACAGACCTCGCCGCCTGCCACACCCGCTGTTCGCGCAGAAGAGCACAGGCCGCGCCAGACCACTCACGGCGCTGTTCGACGGAAATGCCTTTGACTGCGGCGCGGAGTTCCTGGCGCAACTTGCGTTTCTGAAGGACGGCGTCGGTAATCATTTTGTTGGCTTGGATGTGGGATCGGGCAGCGACTGGATCTGCGCCCGCCATTTCTGAAGCCGTTCGCCAATCTTCTTCTCCGTGCCCTGGTCGCTCGGAGTATAATATTGACGCGCGGCGCCCAAATGGTTTTGAAGCGCAAAATGATTTGGGAAATCGTGAGCGTACTGGTAGCCCTCGCCGTGCCCGAGCCGTTGCGCTCCGGCGTAATGAGTGTCACGCAAATGCTGCGGCACAGGAAGCGTCCGCCCGGTTCGCACATCTTCCAACGCGGCATCAATGGCGGTGTAGGCGCTATTGCTCTTATTGGCGGTGGCGATGTAAATTGTGGCTTCGGCAATCGGAATCCGCGCCTCCGGCCAGCCGATGAACTCCGCTGCTTGGTGCGCCGCATTCGCCAAGATCAGCGCCATTGGGTCGGCCAAACCGACATCCTCCGCCGCGCAAATGACGATCCGACGGGTGATGAATCGGGGGTCCTCGCCCGCATGAATCATTTTGGCCAGCCAATAGAGGGCGGCATCAGGCTGGCTTCCGCGCATCGACTTGATGAACGCCGAAATCGTATCGTAATGCGCATCCCCGTCGCCGTCGTACACAATGGCCTTCTTCTGGATGCACTGTTCGGCCACGGACATGTTGATCACGATCATGCCCTCGCCATTGGGTTCGGTGGTCATTGCGGCGATTTCCAGTGAATTGAGCGCCTTGCGAGCGTCGCCATCGGCGACCGTCGCCAGATGCCTTAACGCATTGTCGTCCGCCTGGATTCGGAGGTATCCCAATCCGCGCTCCGAATCGTCCAAAGCCCGACGCAGCAAGTTTAGAAGATCCGCTTCGTTCAATGGTTGCAGCTCAAAGATTTGAGATCGCGAAACCAGCGGTGAATTGACAAAGAAAAATGGATTATGGGTCGTTGCGCCGATCAGCCTTACGACCCCGCTTTCGACATCCGGCAGGAGAACATCCTGCTGTGATTTGTTGAACCGGTGAATCTCATCGATGAACAGGATGGTCGATTGACCTTTGTTTTCGAGCCGGTTGGATGCGCTGGCCAGCACGCGACGCATGTCGGATACATTTGATTCAACCCCGCTCAATCGCTCGAATTTGCTCGATGTCTGGCGGGCGATGATTTGAGCGAGAGAAGTTTTACCAGTTCCGGGAGGACCGTAGAAAATGAGGGATTGAATCCGATCCGCCTCAATGGCGCGACGCAAAAGCTGGCCGGGAGCAAGAATATGCTGTTGCCCGGCGAATTCGTCGAGATTGCGGGGACGCATTCGCGCCGCCAACGGACGCACCCGATCTGTATCCTGCCGGACTGATTCGGCAGTGGGAAGTTCCAACGCGGCAGGAAACAGGTCAGGCCCTGAAACTGGGTCTTTGCCTGTCACATCCACAACCTAAACCAGCGCAAAGAAAATAGCTACAGCTTTGTTTGCAAGAAAAAACCCCACCGTAATGCCGTGTATAAACAGTTCCTTTGAACTCTGTGGAACACAGTGGAACCCCTATCGATAATTTTCGACCACCAGTAAAGGCACATCGGCCACTACCGATTACGGGCTCCTTATCGTACTAATTTACGGTTCAAGGACTTTGCTTCTAATCACGAACATGGCAGGGTTAAAGCCAAAATTCTTATTTCTAAAGAGCACTCGTTCAGCCCCAATTCCAGAACGATCTATTACTGTGATTAGGTTATTCGTGAAACAAGTTTTTCTCAAGAAAAAAAAGCAAAAATAATGCATTTTTTGCAGTTATTTTGGGCAGTGCGGAATTGGGAGAAGAGTGGAAAAGATGGGAAGAATAAGGCGAGGGAAATCTTACCTATCCAGCAATGCCGAATAGCGCAGACTGCGGGCGCTGATTCTCAGCTCTGAAAATCCGAACTCTTCCATGATGGCATGGTATATGACAACGCCCGCCAAGATGACGTCCGCGCGTTTTGGCGGCAGCCCGATGATCTGCTGGCGGCGCGCCATGGTGTTCTGCCATAAAAACGTGGCATTTGCGCGAACCTCGTCCAAAGTCACGCGAAGCGATTCAATGTGATCGCGGTTAAAATCCTCCATTTTGCCAGCCATCCGAGCGAGTATGGTTGCGGTTCCGCCGGTTCCGATCAGTTGCGGCTTCTGGACGCAAGCATGCAGGGTGGCAGTGACGGACGGGGCAATTTGCTCTCGGATAAAGTCGCTCACTCCGGCACGACAACGTTGCATCGCTTCCAATCCGGGCGGGTCTCCCAGTTTCAGCGACTCAAGCGTTCGGACGGTGCCTAGCTGGTAGCTGTTGCGGAACGTAAGAATGGAATTTTCGCCGACAATGAACTCGCTGCTGCCTCCACCGACATCCAGAATCAGGAGCGCCAGCGTGGCCAAACGCTTGTCCGAGATCACGCCACAAAATGCCCATTCGGCCTCCTGCTCGCCGGAAATAACTTCCATGACCAAGTTCGAGCGTTGACGGATTGCCTCAATAAGTTCTGCGGCGTTAATGGCGTCGCGCATAGCGCTGGTTCCAATCAACCGGATCGGCGAAGCGCCGAAGCGCCGGGCTTTGGCGGCGAAAACCGCAACGGCGTCGGCAGTGGCTTGGATCGGTTCCGACTGCAAACGGCGTGTCAGATAAAAACCGCTGCCAAGCCGGGTTTGTTTGCTTTCCTCGGAGACGGGAATGACTTCACCGTTGTTGACTTTAGCCAGAAGCAATTTGACCGAATTGGTGCCGACATCAATGGCGGCACGGAGTTCATGTGCGGATCCCAGGTCCTTCATCTGGCAATCACGACTTGGTCATTTTGTGGGCCAGCACTGCCGCCCCGGTAATGCAAGCGTCGTCGGCTGCCTTGCTGGCCACTATCTGGATGCCGTTCATCGTGCCGTTCAAGGCATAGTCCTCGGCTGTCGCCACGATAATCGCCATCATTTCGTCCTCCAACGCATCGATGACACCGCCGCCCAAGGCGACCACCTCGGGATTGAAGACATTGATCAAATTGGCTACGCCGATGCCGATGTATTCAGCGGCTTCCTCAACGACTTTCTCGACAAACTTGTCGCCTTTGCGAATGGCCTTGCGAAGATCTCCACTGCGCAGTTCTCTCAAATCGCCTCCCAGCATTTCGGTCAGAAGAGTCTTCTGCCCATCCTTGACGGCTGAAGTGATCTTGCGAAAGATGGCGGTGCGGCTGGCCAGCGCCTCAAAACAGCCTCGATTGCCACAGTTGCATTTGGGGCCGCCCACCTCAATGACCATGTGTCCGATCTCGCCAGCCGTTCGGTTGAATCCAGAATAGAGTTTGCCGTCCAGGATGATTCCCCCTCCGATTCCGGTTCCGACGAAGATCCCAATGGCATGGCGGGGCTTGGACGGCAGCTCTTTCTCATAGACTGCGAGCATTGACGCGTTGCAGTCGTTCTCAACAAATACTGGAATAGTAAGTTCCTTTTCCAAGGCTTTCTTGAGCGGGAAATTGGTCCAGTTGAGGTTGGGCGCGAAAAGAACCCGGCCTGTGTCTGGATCGACAGCTCCAGGAGCTCCCACGCCGACGCCGCGAATCTGCTTGAGACTCAAATCGTATTCGTCCACCGCATCCTGCACACAGCGAACAATGCGTTTGACAATGGCCTCGGCGCCGCGTTCGGGTTTGGTGCTGATCTTGTTGCGCGACACACATTGGAAACGGGCGTCGAAAACTCCAGCCATGATCTTGGTTCCGCCGAGATCAACTCCTACGATGTATTCGGCTTTTGTCGGTTCTGGCATAGGGTATTAGTTTTGACTTCTTTTTGCAGAAACACCTAACATTGAAAAAGCCAATCTGGCAATCTTTTCTGGCAATCTTTTTGCGCTTATTTCCCGGCCAGGACGTCGTTGATCTTCTTGCGCAATTCCAGCGTAATCTGATCGGGAGATCGATTGCCGTCCACTATGGTGAAATCGTAGGTCTTCTGCAGCGATTTGAACTTGGCGGCAACCAGCGATTGGTATTTGAGAAAGCTGTCGAACATATCTCTCGAAAGACCCAAATCCATGCCGCTTTCCCAAAAATCGAGCGCCTGTTTTTTTGCGAAATTCCGCTGCACCAATTCCTCGGGCGAGACGTTCAGGTAGAAAACCGCGTCGGGAATCGGCGCGATGCCATAGAGGTTTCTCAGCCATGCTTCATCCATTCCCCGCGCCATGTCGCGAACCATCAAAGTATAGATATAGCGATCCGCCAGTACCATCAGCCCCGCGCGCAAGCCAGGCAAAATGATGTTTTCCAATTGATCCGCGAAGTCCGTCGCATAGAAGAGACTCAACGTCGTGTGGCTCAGGATGTTTCCCGCTTGCGCCTTTTCCAACTCCTCGCTGACCAGAGTGGACCGTTTAAGCCCCACTTGCACGGTGGCGTGGCCTGATCCTTCCAGCCACTCAACCAGCCGAACGATTTGCGTGGAACGGCCAGAGCCGTCGGCGCCTTCAACAGCAATAAGTTTGCCGGCAAGTTTGGACGCATCAACGCCCGGAATCCCGTGCCCGTAAAACTGCCTGGGCTTGGACTTGGGCACCACAATGCGCTGCCGATTCACTCCACTCGAACCGTTCTTCTTCATTTCTTTTCCAAGGGTTTGCGCATGAAACGCGCCAGATCGATTTTCGAAGCCACCAAATCACGAACGACCGTCTGCTGAGCTTCAATCGGTTGATTGCCATCGATTACCAAGAACTTGAACTCTGTGCTCATTGCCAGGTACTGCTCCAAAATACGGCCCTGAAAAATCCGAAAACTCTCGTAAGGGTCGGATGACAGTCGCAGGTCCATTCCCGCCTCAAAATACTTGAGTTGCGGACGTCCGTCCAAAATGCGCGTGAGCGAGATTTCGAGGTTGGCGCGAAAGAAAAAGGTGAGGTCCGGCAATGCGGCGAAATCGTAGATGCCGCGAACCCATTCAGGGGGGCAGCCCCGCACCGTGTCTCGCGCGAAGGCCGTGAAAATATAGCGGTCGCACAAAACCAGGTAGCCGGCTCGCAACAACGGCACCAACTGCCGTTCGTAGCGGTCGGCGAAATCGGTAGCGTGGATCAGGCTGAAGGTCGTTGGAGTGAGCAGTTCGCGTTTCTTGCCTTTGCTGGTGGCGTTTTTGACAAGAGCTGAGGAATTCCACTCCGTAAAAAACACCTTCAGCCCTTCCAACTCAAGCCATCGCTTGAGAAGGTAAATCTGCGTCGATTTACCCGAACCGTCCAAGCCTTCGACCGCAATCAACCGTCCCGGAAACCCAAGCTCTTCAAACGTCTTCATCCGCATCGGAATGTATGGAGTTTAGAGCGAAAAACAAATCAAATTGAAAAATATGAAATTGTGGTCAAGTCACGAGTCTTTAAGCATCAAAACCGGGGAGTTCGTGACCTGTGCGTTGAACACTATGAATATAAGAATGTTATGACATAAGACGATTCATTGATTGATCTGCAAAGACATATCGCGCCGTGTTCTCCGACTACTTCTGATCTGCGAACCAATTTGCCTGTACGGTATCAACGTGTTATAAAAAGGCCGTGCTTCTTGCCGAAAGGCATTGGCGATGACAGGAACCAGGAGGGGCATCCAGATGCTTTGGAACAACCGGGGTGCTTCTTGCCGAAAGGCATTGGCGATGACAGGAACGATTGATCCGATGAAAAACGGGTGGAAAGAGTGTCCGCAGGTGCTTCTTGCCGAAGCATTGAGGCAAATTGGGCGCTGTGCGCACACGACTTGAAATGGGAATGATGGTGCTGCGGTTCGTTGCCGAAAAGTCAAAGCGGGTGAGGGCCTGATTCTTTACGGCGCATAAAACACGCCTTCAGTGAAGCCGAAGACGGGAAAAACAAACTCCGAATTCGCGATGCAGTCGATCTGCCATGCCTGCGATTTGCTGTCGAGACCTCGTAGCCAATCCCAACAGCGCCGCCCGAGGGTGTTGAATTGATCGGGTCTTTGCTCTGGAAAGGTCATGCATTATTCATGTCGTATGAAATAGAAGTGAAAGGCTTATTTTGAAAGTCACAGGTGGGTATCAGGGCAAATCAGTGAATCGATTTGTTTTTGCTTGGAAACCGCAGTTGGGTTAACCGCAGAACATGTGGAATACGCGGAAAGAAAAGGCAGAATGAGGTTTTGAAGATGCCATCCATCAGATTAAGAATAAATTCTTCGCAAGGGATTCTTCTTCCGCGTGTTCCGTATTCTGCGGTTCATTTGCAGTTCTTGGATTTTAAATTTCAAATTTGATGTTTTACCAAAACGCAGGGAAAGCCGTTAAAACGGCTCGATTTCATTGGTTTGCGCCTGACACCTGGCTAAAGCCAGGTGTTGCTGAAAAGAAGAAAACAGGGAACAAATACAGTGGTAACTTATTAGAGCGAAATCCCGCTCAATTCAACGCCCCGCCGCCGCCCTTTGTTACTGGCCCTGTCTGCATGCCGAAGATGCCTTACCTTATTTGCAACCAAAGGCTTGAACTCCGAGCGCGAGGACGTTTTACTTGGAGTGCGCATGAAACAGAAAGCTTACGCCGCAGCAGGTGTTGATATCGATTTAGGCAATAAGGTCAAATCCACATTGCCACAGTTGCTCGCGTCCACCCACCGCCCCGAGGTTCTCGGAAAAATCGGCGGTTTTGGCGGCTTGTTTGCCTTGGACACGAAAAAGTACAAGCAACCCGTGCTGGTCGGCAGCGCCGATGGAGTGGGCACCAAACTGAAACTGGCGTTTGTCATGGATCGCCACGACACTGTGGGGCAGGATCTTGTTAATCATTGCGTCAATGACATCGCCGTCATGGGCGCTGAACCGCTCTTTTTCCTCGATTACATCGGCACCGGCAAACTTAAACCCCACGTTTTCACTCAACTGATCCGCGGCTTTGCCAACGCGTGCGCGGAAAATAACTGCGCCCTGATCGGAGGCGAGACCGCCCAGATGCCCGGCTTCTACAAAGAAGGCGAGTATGACGTCAGTGGCACCATCGTCGGCGTGGTCGAACGAACAAAAATCCTCGATGGACTCAGCATTAAGCCGGGCGACGCTGTCATCGGTCTGGCATCAAGCGGCCTGCACACCAACGGCTACTCGCTGGCGCGCCAGATTTTCTTCAAAAAGCTGCGTCTCAAACCCAACAGCCGACTTGAGGAACTGGGCGGAACTCTCGGCGAAGAACTGCTCAAGGTGCATGTCAGCTACGGGCCGTTGATCCAGGCGCTGCTCAAGAAATACAACCTCGTCAACCGCAGCCGTGGCATCAAAGGCTTGGCTCACATTACAGGAGGCGGGTTTGTGGACAATATCCCCCGCGTCCTTCCCAAGGACTGCAACGTCGTCATCCACAAGGGAACGTGGGATGTCCTGCCTATTTTCAAACTGATCCAGGCAAAGGGTGGCGTGCCGGAAGCTGAGCTCTACCAGGTGTTCAACATGGGCATCGGCATGACCATCATCGCCGACGGCGCGAAAGCCGACGCGATGCTCAATCTCATCCGTTCCCAAGGCCACACCGCTTGGTTGATCGGCGAGGTGGTTCGCGGCAAAGGCATTGCAAAAGTTGTTTAGATTTCCTGAATGAATATTTTTGACGAACTGGAATGGCGGGGGTTGTTTTCCGACTGCACAGACACGGCGGAATTACGCAATCGCTTGGAAGCTCCGATTACGCTCTACTGCGGATTCGATCCGACAGCCGACAGCCTGCACGTTGGCAACCTCGTTCCTCTGCTGGCGTTGCGTCGGTTTCAACTCGCCGGGCATCACCCTCTAGCCTTGGCCGGCGGCGCCACCGGTTCCATTGGCGATCCCAGCGGCAAGTCCCAAGAGCGCCAATTGTTGACCAAGGAGCTCTTGGACTCCAACATCGCCAGTGTCAAGGAGCAGTTGAAACGTCTTCTCGATTTTGAGTCCAAGACCAACCCGGCGAATCTTATTGATAACGCCGACTGGACCGCGCCGGTCAGTTTTCTCGATTTTCTCCGCGATATCGGCAAGCATTTTTCGGTCAACCAGATGGTTGCCAAGGAAAGCGTTCGCGCCCGCATGGAAGACCGGGAGTCTGGCATCAGCTACACCGAGTTCAGCTACATGCTGCTTCAGGCGTTTGATTTCTATGTCCTTTGCCGCGACCGCAATTGCGAGTTGCAAATTGGCGGCAGCGATCAATGGGGCAACATCACGGCGGGCATTGAATTGACCCGAAAGAAAATCTCCCGAACGGTTTTCGGTCTGACCCTGCCTCTGATTACCAACTCAGATGGCTCGAAGTTCGGCAAGACCGCCGCTGGCGCCATCTGGCTCGACCCCAAGAAGACCAGTGTTTACCGGTTCTATCAATTCTGGATTCGTGTTGACGACCGCGACGTCATCCGTTACCTGAAATATTTCACATTTTTCACCCGCGAAGAGATTGAGTCCCTGGCAGCCATGCATGCGGAAAAGCCGGAAGCGCGCGCCGCTCATCGCGCCTTGGCTGGCGCTGTCACCGACATGATTCACGGCCAAGCGGCGACGGCAGAGGCCATTCGCGCCAGCGAAATTCTTTTCGGCGGCAGGCTGGAAGGTATTTCCGAAGCCACATTCAACGACATCGTTGGCGAGGTGCCGAGCAAACAGTTGGAAAAAGCCAAACTCGAGAGCTCTGGATTGCTCTTGGTGGAATTGCTCCCCCTGTCAGGTCTGTGTTCTTCCAAAGGCCAGGCGCGCAAAGATATTGAAGGCGGCGGCGTGAACATTAACAATATCCGCGAATCCGATATCCAGAGGCTTGTCACCACGAACGATCTGCTTTTTGGCAAACACATCCTCCTGCGCAAAGGCAAACGCAATTACGTGGTCGTGACGGCAGTTTGATTTTGGCGCAACGACGTCTTCGTCGTTGCGCATGCGTTTAGAATGGATCAGAAATGGCCCAACGCCTATTTCGTAGCTGACTTTTCAACGACATCCAAGCCGAATTCGGACGAAGTGAAGCTGTCCGGCACAGCTTGAGGAATGCGGTTGACCGAATAGTCGAAACGGAAATGATAGTGGATCGAGTTCTGTGACGGAGGCACGGGCACGAAGCCTTCCCAACGATCCTTGACCAGCGGCACGCGCGAAAGCGGATAGCTCTTTTCGCCAACCACAACCGCAGGCTTGATGGTTTCATCCAGAACAGCCGTCCTTTTTGTGGCAAACTTGGCTTCAACAGGGTACCAGCCCGCAGCGTTCCGGTAAGCCTTGGTGGGAGTCAGGTTTGAAACCGAACTGCAGCCGGCCAGAACAACAGGCGCCAAAAGTAGAACAAGAAGCTTTTTCATTGTTGGAGATAGTCTAAGCAGACGCTCGCGGCGCCCGCAAGCCGGATATTGAATAGCTTGCCGCGTAATTTCAAGCTTTTCAACAGCGGGAGCGCTCTAAAATTTAGGTAACTATTCATGTAGCGTAGGCATCCTTGCCTGCGCCCCTCTCTCCGGCGAGCGTCAGCGAGACGCTAATTTCTCCCTCTGACCTGAATAGTTACAAATTTAGAACATTATACGGTTTTTGCGTTTGACCAGCCGGGTTCCCGCCGGTTAGGGTGCAGGTTTTAAATCGGATACTGAATATGATAGGCACAATTCGAAAACATCAAGCATGGCTGTGGTACATCATTATTGCGGTCACCATTGTGACGTTCGTCGGTTTTCTTTCTCCCAGCAGGAACCGCGGCTATGGTGACGGGTCGAGTGTCGATTTTGGCTCCGTCTTCGGTGAGCCGGTCGGACGCCAGGCTTTTCGTGACGCCATGGCCGAGGAACGTCTGGATTTCCGCCTGCGCTACAACCAGTGGCCCGCCCAAGAGGAGCAACTCCGCCAGATGGGCTACGATTTGACCGCCAAGACGTATCAGAGGCTCTTCCTGAACGCCAAAGTCAAGGAGCTTAAGATTGAGGTCAGCAATACAGCCGTGTTGCGCCGCATCCGCCAGTATTTCGGACTCGGCCCTGACCAAGCTCTTCCCCAGAACACCTACGCCGAATTTGTCGTCAAAGAACTCAATCAAAACAACTGTTCGCAGTTTGATTTCGAGCGTTTTGTGCGCAATAAACTAGGCCACGAGCAACTGATCTCCCTCTTTGGCATGAGCGGTGAATTGATCACACCGAAGGAAGCCGAATCGTTTTACCGCCGCGAAAACGAACCTGTTCTGGCCTCCGTGGCGTTTTTCACTTCGACCAATTTCGCCAGACAGGTCGATGTCACACCACAGGCGCTCCACGAATACTATACCAACAATCAGTCCGCATATCGCATTCCTGAACGCGTCGAAGTCGCATACATCAAGTTCGATAAGACCAACTTCCTGACTGAAGTTTCTGCTCTGATTACCAATTTTGATCAAACGGTCAGCGCGATCTACGCCGAAAAAGGCGCGGCGGCTTTCAAAGACAAGGATGGCAAACAGATGCCGGAAGCCGAGGCCAAGGCATTGATCAAAACTCAAGTCCTGGACACTGGCACACTGACTCTCGCCAGGAAAAAGGCCAACACATTCATCAACGAAACCTACGAGAAATTCGCCACATCACCGTTTTCGATTGAAAATTTCACCGAACTGGCCAATGAAAAAGGCTTGGAAGTGTTTACATCCAAGCCTTTCGATGCCGCCACCGGCCCAAAACTCAAGGTAACCTCCGAATTTACCCAAGCTGCATTCGGCCTCTCCGAGACCAATCGGAACGATCTTGAAGACAAAACCCACAGATCTTTAATGTATAAGAAGCCGCTTTCTGGAGAAGACGCAGCGTATGTGATTGCCCTCAAGCGGCGCATTCCAAGCCGACTCCAATCCTTTGAAGAGGTCAAATCCGAGGTGATCAAGGACTACAAGCACACTAAAGCGTCCGAGTTGGCCACTGTCGCAGGCGATAAATTCGGATCCACCGTCACCAACGGACTGGCTTCGGGCAAGACCTTTGGCGAGCTTTGCGAGGAGGCAGACGTCAAATCGATCAATCTGCCTCCATTTTCGATGGCAACCCGAGTTTTTCCGGAACTCGACAAGAATCAATTCCAAGAACTGCAACATGCCGTCAGCGGATTGCCAGTCGGAAAAGCCTCCCCGTTCATGCAGCAACTGGACGGCGGGTTTGTTGTTTATGTGAAGGAACGCCAAGCGGTTGATCTGGCCAAAATGAAGACCGATCTGCCGGCATTCATCGAACAACTGCGCGCCAACCGTCAGATTGCCGCATTCAACGAGTGGTTCCAAAAGAATTATCCCAATGCAGTGCGTCGGCCTGTGACCAGCAAGGATCAGGGCTAGTACCGTAATTCGTAAGTTCGTGAGTCGGATTGACGCTTCTTTTGTCCAGTAATTCATCGCTCACGAACTTGCGACTTACGGTACTAGTTACACACAATTTATGGGCGCAAGCAATATCATCAAGCTATCATCACCCGCAACGCATGAGTACTGGGAAGTTCCAATCCTGTTTGAGGACGAACATCTGCTCGCCTTGGACAAACCGGCAGGATTGCTCACGTCGCCCGATCGCCAGGATCTCAAACGACCGAGCTTGATCCAGCTCTTACACGGCTGCATCGAGCGCGGTGTTCCCTGGGTTTCTCAACGCAGTCTGAGTTACCTGATGCATGCGCACCGCCTTGACTTCGAGGCCAGCGGCGTTCTGATTCTTGCAAAAGACAAACCGACACTGCTCAACTTGGTCGCGCAATTTGCCTCCGAAAAACCGAATCAGATTTTTGCCGCCTTGGTTCGGGGTGTTGCCGCGCCAGAGCAATCTGAGTTCAAAACCGAGGCCAAACTCGCGCCCAACCCACTGCAAATGGGCTTGGTGCGCATCGACCCCAAGGAAGGCAAACGCGCGCGAACCGAGTTTACCGTGCGTGAACGGTTCCAAGGCTACATGCTCATGGAATGTCGTCCCCTGACCTCCCGCCCTCACCAACTTCGAGCGCACCTGAAGCACGTTGGCTTCAAACTCGTTGGCGATGAATTTTATGGCGGGCCTCCTCTGCTTCTCTCGACACTCAAGTCCGACTTCCACCTCAAGTTTGGCCACACCGAACGCCCTCTTATTGGTCGCGTCGCGCTGCATGCCGAACAGGTGACTATCTCCCATCCGGTTACCGGGGCGGAAACAAAATTATCGTCCCCATGGCCCAAGGATTTTGCGGTTTCCGTGAAATACCTGCGCCGTTACGCGCCGGGAACCGGATCTCCAGACAGAAACATAGCGGATTAATAGATTTCTGCCAGGCTTGGAAAGCCAGGGACAAGATAACGCAGGAGTTCTCGCCCATTGTCGCAAAGATTCTGGGGGTCTATTCAGACGTAAGAAGGCTCAAGTCTTTCGGCTTTAACGCAGATGTGCGGTCAAATAGTCAGAGGGCCTGAATAGTTACGATTTATTTTGCAGCCACAAGCATTAAATGCTACTCTGCAATAGAAGCGCATGGACCTTTACCGCAATGCCCATATCAATATCGTCCTACAGAGCAACAGAAATTGCGAGCCTGTCGAAAACCGCGATTGAAAACATACCGGCGACAGATTTTGCTTCGCTGTTGGAAACTCAAATCGCGGCGCTGACCACCACGGAGATCACGGAGCTATCCACTGAGCAAGTGGATGCGCTAAAGGCAACGCAAATTCAAGTCTTCAGCGCGGCTCAGTTTTCCGTTTTAAGCAAAGCGCAGGTGGAGGTTCTCAGGCAGGAGGAGATTGCGGCCCTCACCGCCAAGCAAATTCAGGGATTGACCAGCACCGATGTCGGCGAACTGACCATTACGCAAATCGCGGCATTGACGTCCGCGCAAATTGCAGCCTTGACTAACGCTGGGATCAAAGGTCTGACTGCGGATCAGTTCGCGGCTCTGACTGAGACGCAACTCGCAGCTCTAACGCCAACCGAGCTTGGCGCTCTCACCACGACTCAGGTGGGCCTGTTGACGGCGACCCGGCTTGCGGCGTTCACCACAACTCAGATCAAGGGGTTCACCAGCACCGCAATCGGAGATTTGACCGGGGACCAACTTGCAGCGCTGACCGCTACGCAGATTGCGACGTTGACCACCGCCCAAGTCAAGGGGCTGACTGGAGATCAGCTTGCGGAACTGGCTGCGACGCAATTCGAGGCGCTGACGTCAACCGAGATGGGGGCCTTGTCTCCCACGCAAGTAAGCCTGCTGTCCACAACTCAACTTGCGGCGCTAAGCGCCACGCAGATCCAAGGGCTGACCAGCTCCGGAATTGGGGCGCTGAATGAGGATCAGCTCGCGGCGCTGACCACCACGCAGATTGCCGCATTAAGCGCCACGCAGGCACAGGGGCTGACCAGCACGGAAATCGGAGCGCTGGCTGATACCCAGCTTGCCGCCCTGACATCGACGCAACTTGCCGCGCTTTCCACCGCCGCAGTCCGCAGCCTCACATCGGATCAGCTTGCGGCGTTGACCACAACTCAGCTCGGCGGCTTGACAGCGACCGAGATGGGAGCCCTTACCACGACGGCAATTGATGGTCTGACAACGACCCAGCTTGCGGCATTGACCACGACACAGATACAAGGTCTGACCAGCTCTGGTGTCGGTGAACTGAGCGTGGCGCAGCTCGCCGTCCTGACGACGACACAGATCGCAGCGCTGACCACCGTACAGGTCAAGGGCCTGACCGGCGATCAGTTCGAGGCGCTGGCAGCAACTCAACTTGCGGCGATGACATCGACCGAACTGGGGGCGTTGACCCCCACGCAGGTGGGCCTGCTGGCGACAACTCAATTGGCGGCGCTGAGCGTTACGCAGATCCAAGGGCTGACCAGCACCGGTATCGGAGCTTTGGCTGCGGATCATCTCACAGCGCTGACCACCACCCAAATTTTAGCGCTGAGCACCACGCAGATCAAAGGATTGACCAGCACCGAAATCGGAGCTCTGTCCGATACCCAGCTTGCCATCCTGACGCAAGCACAACTTGCGGCGCTGACCTCATCCGCAGTCAGAGGCATTACGCCAACTCAGCTTGCGGCGTTGACCACAACTCAGCTTGGCGGCTTGACGGCGACCGAGATGGGAGCGCTTACCACGACGGCAATTGACGGCCTTACGCTGACTCAGATTGCGGCATTAACCACCACGCAGATAAAGGGTTTGACCAGCTCCGGCATCGGCGAATTGAGCGTGACGCAGTTTGCATCTCTGACGACAACCCAGTTCGCGACGCTAACCGCCATTCAGGTCAAGGGCTTGACCGGGAACCAACTCGCGGCACTGGCAGCGACACAACTCGCAGCAATGACATCGACCGAGCTGGGAGCGTTAACCACCACGCAGGTGGGACTGCTGGCGACAACTCAACTTGCGGCGCTAAGCACCACGCAGATCAAGGGACTGACCATTACCGAAATCGCAGTTCTGTCCATGGACCAGCTCGTGGCGCTGACTACCACGCAGCTCGCTGTGTTGAACGCCACGCAACTCAAGGGGCTGACCAGCACCGAAATCGGAGCGTTGGCCGATACGCAGCTCGCCGCTTTGACACAGACGCAACTTGCGGCGCTGGTTCCTTCCGTGCTCAGTGGTCTGACATCAACCCAGCTTGCGATGTTGACCACGACCCAACTCGGCGGTTTGACATCCACCGAGATCGGGGCGCTCACCACAACAGCAATCGATGGCCTGACCACAACCCAGCTTGCGGCTTTAACCACCACGCAGATCCAAGGTCTGAGCTTTGCCGGTGTCGGCGAGCTGAGCATGATGCAGGTCGCCGCCCTGACGACGGCCCAGTTTGCGGCGCTGACCGCCACCCAGGTCAGGGGGCTGACCGGGGATCAGCTCGCGGCATTGGCCGTGACGCAACTTGCGGCGCTGACATCGACCGAACTGGGGGCCTTGACCGCCACTCAGATTGGGCTTTTGTCAACAACCCAGATTGTCTCGCTCAGCGTCACTCAGTTCAAGGGGCTGACCAGCACGGCAATCGGGGTTCTGACCGCAGATCAGCTTGCGGCGCTGACCTCCACGCAACTCGCGGTATTGAGCACTACGCAAATCAAGGGGCTGACCAGCACTGACATCGGATCTCTAGCCAATACCCAGATGGCCATCCTGACGCAAACGCAGCTTGCGGCATTGATCCCCTCCGCGATCAGCGGTCTCACGTCACCGCAAGTTGCGGCCATGAGCACGACACAGCTTAACGGCCTGACAACGACCGAGATGGGAGCGATTACCACGACCGCGATCGGCGGCGTGACGACGACCCAACTTGCGGCCATGACCACCACGCAGATCCGGGGGCTGAGCAGCGCCGGTGTCGGCGTATTGAACCTTACGCAGCTCGCCGTCCTGACGAAAGACCAGATCGCGGCGCTGACTTCCGCGCAAGTCAAGGGCCTGACTGGAGATCAGCTCGCGGCGCTGGCTGTGACTCAATTGGCAGCGCTCACAGCGACCGAGATGGGAGCATTGACCACCACGCAGGTGGGCCTGCTGGCGCCAACTCAACTGGCGGCGCTAAGCTCCACGCAGCTCAGAGGGTTGACCAGTTCTGGAATCGGAGCTTTGACCGGGGATCAACTTGCGGCCCTGACCACCACGCAAATCGCGGTGCTGGCCACCACACAGGTCGCGGGTCTGACCTCCACTGAAATCGGATATCTCGCCAATACACAACTCGCCGCTCTGACATCAACGCAAATTGCGGCGCTTTCCCTTTCCACCGTCGGCAGCCTTACGTCCACGCAGTTTACGGGATTGACCACAACTCAGCTTGGCGGTTTGACAATCAGCGAGATGGGGGCGCTTTCCACAACGGTGGTCAATGCCCTGACTGCCACCGAACTCGCGGCGCTGACCACCACCCAGCTTAGAGGGCTGACCAGTGTCGGGATCGGGGCAATGACCACCACCCAGATCGCGACGTTGAGCGCCACGCAAGTCGCAGTGCTGACTACGATGCAGGTCAAAGGGCTGACCGGAGATCAGTTCGCGGCGCTGACTGCAACGCAACTTGCGGCACTGACAGCGACCGAGCTGGGGGCATTGACCACCACGCAAGTGGCCCTGATTTCGACATCTCAACTTGCGGCGCTCAGCGTCACCCAGATCGCGGGGTTGACCATCTCTGGAATTGGGGCGCTGACGGGAGATCAGATCATCGCGCTGACGACCACGCAGCTTGCGGCGTTGACCACCACCCAGGTCAAGGGCTTGACTGCCACCGAAATAGGAACTTTGGCTGATACTCAGATTGCCACTCTGACATCGACTCAGCTTTCGGCGCTGACCACCTCGGCGGTCGGTGGCCTTACATCGCCCCAGATCGCGGCGTTGACCACCACCCAGCTTGCCGGCTTCACGACAACCGAGCTTGGGGCTCTCACCACGACGGAGGTCAATGCCCTGACTGCCACTCAACTCGCAGCGTTGACCTCCACGCAGCTTAGAGGTCTGACCAGCAGCGGGATTGGCGCCATGACCACCACGCAGTTCGCCGCGCTGACCACCACGCAAGTCGCGGCTCTGACCACGATACAGGTCAAGGGGCTGACTGGAGATCAGCTCGCGGCGCTGGCGGCAACTCAACTCGCGGCACTGGCGGCGACCGAACTCGCGGCGCTGACATCAACGCAAATGCTCCTGTTGTCAACACTTCAACTTGCGGCGCTGAACGCCACGCAGATCAAGGGGCTGACCAGCGCTCAAGTTGGAGCCCTGACCGGGGATCAGCTCGCGGCGCTGACGGGGGATCAGATTGCGGCGTTGACCATCACGCAGATCCAAGGGCTGACCAGCGCTGAAATCGGATTGCTCGCCCCCACCCAATTTGCAGCCCTCGCCTCGACGCAAATTGCGGCGATGACCGCCACTGGGGTCGCCGGTTTGACAATGACACAGATGGCGGCTTTGACTGCAACTCAGCTCGCAGCACTGACGGCGACCGGACTGGGAGCGATCACCACCACCGCGCTTGATGCTTTGACATCGACCCAGCTTGCGGCTCTAACCCCCACCCAAATCAAGGGGTTGACCAGCGGTCAGATCAGCACCTTGGCCGATACCCAGATTGATGTGCTGGCACCCACTCAGCTTGCAGCGCTGACCTCCACAGCAGTCAGCGGCTTCACAGATACCCAACTCGTGACGCTGACGACCACCCAGCTTGCCGGTTTGACGTCCACTCAGATGGGCGCTCTGGCGACGACCGCGCTCAGCGCGCTTACATCGTCGCAGTTCACGGCGCTGTCCACAACACAGATCCGAGGGTTGACCAGCGCCGGAATCGGGGCGCTGACCAGCGATCAGATCGCCGCGCTGACGACCACACAAATCGCGGTATTCACCGCCACTCAGGTCAAAGGTTTGACCAGCACCGAAGTCGGAACCCTGACGACAACCCAGTTGGCGACATTATCGACAACGCAAATCGCTGCCTTATCCACCTCGGCGATCGATGGGTTGACGGACGCCGGACTGGCAACGCTGACTGCCACACAGGTTGCCAGCATGACTTCGTCTCAAATTGGATCCCTCTCGACCAAACAAATCCAGACATTGGCCATCACGCAGCTTACGGCGCTCACAACCACCGAGATTGGCGGTCTGGCCGACACGCAAGTGGCGGCATTATCGTTGCCCCAGCTTGCCGCCCTATCGACCATGCAAATCGCGGCGTTATCGAATACCGCCGTTGGCGGCATGACGACAACGGGAGTGGCGGCGCTGACCACCACACAAGTCGCCGCCCTGACCACTGCGGAGATCAGCAGTCTGAGCTACAGTCAGATCGTGGCTTTGACCACAACCCAGATCGGCAGTCTGGCCACAACGCAGATCAGGGGCTTGACCACGACTGAAATTGGAGATCTCACCACTTCCCAACTGGTCGCGCTGGCAACAACACAACTTGCCGCACTGACTGTATCTGGAATGGGCGGATTGACATCCACCCAGACAGCTTCTTTGACGACAACTCAGTTGAGCTCGCTCGCCACCACACAAATCGCCGCGTTGAGCACTACGGGAATCAGTGGCCTGACAACAACTGAACTGGCGGCGCTGACAATAAGGCAGATTGCCGCCATGACAGCGGCTCAGATCAGCGCGTTTTCCACAGATCAGATTGCGAGTTTGAGCCCCACGCGAATGGGGGCTCTAACCACAACCGAGATTGGCGGACTTACCGACACCCAGGTTGCAGTGCTATCGTTGGATCAACTGGCTGCTCTGTCGTCAAGCCAGATTGCAGCGATGTCCACCAATGCAGTCAGCGGGTTGGAGACGACCGAAATGATGGCGTTGACAACCACGCAACTTTCCGCGCTCACAACGACTGGAGTGTCCGCCTTGACGGCCACTCAGGCGGCGATGTTGAGCGCGACCCAGATTGGAGCTTTTGCTGGCACGCAAATGGCCGCGCTGACAACTTCGGCGATCCGTGGCCTGACGACAGGCGAACTGGGGGCGCTGACCGCCGATCAGTTTGCCGCCATAACATCGACTCAGCTTGGATCGCTGACAGAAACGCAAATCACGTCGCTATCCACTGGCCAGATTACGGCGCTATCCACCACCCAGATCAGCGGCATGGTGGACACCCAGGTTACGGCGCTGTCGCCCACCCAGCTCGCCGCCCTCTCGGAAAGCCAGGTCACTGTGATGTCCATTATTGGGGTTGACGGATTTACGACGACCCAGATGGCGGCCTTGACACCCACGCAAATCGCCACGATGACCACCACACAGGTTCGCAGCTTGAGTGGAGATCAGGTCGCCGCCTTGACTGTCACCCAAATTGGCAGCATGACGACGACGCAGATCAGCAGTTTGACAACAACTGAATTCGCCGGCCTTGCTGTGACGCAGATGAGCGCATTGACCGTCACGCAAATCGCCGCGTTGCCCACCACCGGGATGGGCGTCTTGACCAGCGCTGAAGTCGCGGCTCTGACTACTACCCAGCTTGCCGCTTTGACCACCACCCAGATCGCCGCTTTGAGCGCCACAGCAATCCCTGGCTTGACTGGCGATGAGTTGGCGGCCCTGAATACCAGACAACTCGCGGCGCTGACTTCGACTCAGTTCGGATCGCTGACCACCACCCAGATCGGGACGTTTACGTCCACGCAATTGGGGGTGCTGACTACCACAGAGCTTGGCGGTCTCACCGGCACGCAGGTTGCGGCGCTGACCACCACCCAGATCGACAATTTAAACTCAACTCAGATCGCGGCAATGTCCAGCACTGCGGTCAGCGGCTTAACCTTGACACAGTTGACAGCGTTAACCGAAACTCAGATTGGAGAACTGACCGCAACCCAGCTTGGGTATTTAACCACAACCCAGCTCTCAGCGCTGCTCACCACGCAGCTTGTCGCGCTCACGACCACGCAGGTCAAGGGCTTGACCAGCACCGAAATCGCCGCCCTCGCTCCAACTCAGTTGGGCGCTCTGACTGCCACGCAACTGGCCGCGCTGACCAGCGTCGAAATCAGCGGACTGACTTCGACCCAGGTTGCCGCGCTGACCATGACACAACTTGCCGCGCTGACTGCAAATCAAATCGCCGCGTTGTCCACCACAGGAATCTCCGGCTTGACCGGCTCCGAGTTGACCGCGCTGACCACAACTCAGATGGCGGCCCTGACTTCGACCCAAATTGGCTCGTTGACCACGACGCAAATCGGCGCATTAACCACCACGCGAGTGGCGGCGCTGACCACCGCCCAGATCTACGGTTTGACCTCCACCGAAGTCGCGACGTTAACCACCACACAAATCGGCGTCCTCGGCACCACCCAGGTCATCGCCCTTTCTACCTCGGCAATCAAGGGGCTGACTGGAGATCAGATCGCGAGCCTCACGGCAAAGCAGATGGCAGCCTTCACTCCGGCGGAGGTGGGAGCTTTGACCACAACACAGGTGGGGCTGCTATCAACCACACAAATTGGCTCGCTGACAACCACTCAGATCAATGGCCTGACCAGCAGCGAAGTCGCCGCGCTCACCACGGCGCAGCTCGCCGTAATTTCCACCACACAGCTTGCCGTTCTGACCATCACCGAGGTCGGCGGCCTGACATCAACTCAACTTGCAGCGCTGACAGCGACACAACTTGCCGCGATTACGACAACCCAGATCGCCGCATTGTCCACCACCGGGATTACCGGGCTGACCGCCGATGAATTGGCCGCATTGACCTCAAGTCAAATGGCGGCTCTGACTTCGACACAGGTCGGCGCGTTGACCAGCACCCAGATCGCCACATTGAGCGCCACTCGGGTGGCGGCGTTGACCAGCGCGCAGATTCGCGGTCTGACAGCCACTGAAGTTACCGCGCTGACCGACGCCCAAATTGGGGCTCTCTCCACAACTCAGGTCGCATCGCTTTCCACAATGGGAGTCGCCGGACTGACTGCCCGACAAATTGCAGCCTTGTCCACAACTCAGTTGGCATCGCTGACAGCAACGGAAATGGGGGCTTTGTCCACCACGGCTGTCTCCGCCCTGTCGATCGACGACATCGCGTTGCTCTCGACGACCCAACTCAGCAGCTTGTCTGCAACCGGAATGGCTGCTCTTACGACGTCGCAGCTTGCCAGTTTGACCGCAACGCAAATGGCACTGTTGTCAACTGCGGAAATGGGAGGACTTGTCTCGACCCAGGTTGCGGGTTTGTCCACAACCCAGATTGGAGCCTTGACAACGACTCAAATGGCAGCGCTCTCCGCTGCGGGAATCAGCGGTCTCACATCGACTCAGGTCGCGGCTCTGACCACCACCCAGATGGCGGCGCTGACTCCGACAGAAATGGCGGCATTATCCGCCACGGCGATCTCCGGCTTGACATCCACGGAATTTCTAGCCTTGACAAACACTCAGTTTATGAGTTTGTCAGCAACCGGCATCACCGGGCTTTCGGCGTCCCAGATCAGCAGCCTGACGACGACGCAAATCACGCTGTTGACCCCGGCAGAACTCAGCGGCTTGACCGCAACTCAGATCGCGGCTCTGACATCGACTCAATTCCAGACTCTTTCGCCGAACCAGATCAGTTGGCTGTCCACATCCGGGATCACTGGCTTGACCCAGGCGCAGATCAATCAGTTGACACTCACGCAGCTTGCCGGTTTGATTCCCTCTCAAATAGGATCGTTGACAACAACCGCCATTGATTACCTATCGACCACGCAAATTGAGGGGCTGACTGCCGCGCAGATCAGTGGTTTGGAACGTATGCAAATCAGATCTCTGAGCTTGGATCAGTTCAATGTTCTATCGACAACACAGGTTGCTTCCATGAGTGGCACCCAGATAGGCAGTCTGACATCCACCGAATTTCTAAGTCTTTCGTCGTCGCAATTGAGCGCGCTGACCTCCACTCAGATTGGCCTGTTGACCGCAACACAAATCGGCGTCATTATCTCGCCCACGATGATAGCGCCGCTTTCAGCGGTTCAGTTCAGCCAAATAACCACGACAACGATGGCCGCATTGACAGCAACGACCCTCTCTTATCTCACAACGACGGATATTGCGGCATTAAATGGAACTCAAATTGGCGCTCTCACTGCGGTTCAATTGGCTGCGATGACTTCAGATCAGATTGCGGCGTTGAATGATGCCATGGTGTGAGGTGACAATGGATAGGATAAAGAAGAAGATATGGTGACCGATGTTTTTTCGTCCGCTCTCATTCAGTCCATGGCGCGCAATTTTAGCGCGACCGACCTTATTCGCACGGCTGAAACGTTGAAGCAAAGCGGCCAGGCTGAGTCGGCGGTGACTCTTTACGCGACTTGGATTCGGCACAACCAGGATAATCCGCTGCTCTATGCGATTCTCTTCAATTATTCAGTCACCCTTTCGGATGCCAACAACTTGAGTTCCGCGCGCGAATGTCTCGAACGCTTGATCTCCATCAACCCGGATTTCATGCCGGCGTACATTAATCTCGGGCGCATCTACGAACGGCAGGGAACCGTCGGCCCGGCTATTGTGCAGTGGTCGGCGGTATTGGCGAAATTGGCTTCAGTCAATGGCGCTTCCATTACTTTCAAGACAACGGCTCTTAATCAGAGCGCGCGCGCGCTGGAAGCCGCGAACCATGACGAATCCGCCGAAAACATGCTGCGTCAAAGTCTGGAACTCGACTGCCATCAAAGGGAGGTGGCCCAGCATTTCATTGCGCTTCGGCAGCGACAATGCGAATGGCCGGTGATTTCGCCTTGGGAGCGGGTCAACCAGGACGTTCTTATGCGGGGGATTTCTCCGCTCTCCGCCGCTGCCTATACCGACGACCCTCTGTTGCACCTGGCAATAGCATGGAACTACAACAAAATGGACGTTGGCACCCCCTCATTGCCGATGATCTCGTGGGATCGAGCGACCGAAAGCCCGGGGCTTCTGCGGATCGGCTATGTGTGCTCTGACTTCCGCGAGCATGCCCTTGGCCATCTGCTGGCCGAGGTGCTCGAATTGCACGACCGGAGCGCGGTGGAAGTGTTCGCCTATTATTGCGGCCCGAACGCTCAGGACCCTATACATGCAAGATTCAAGGCTACCACCGATCATTGGGTCTCGATCACCGAGATGGACGATGCGACTGCCGCTCGTCGGATCGCCGCCGATGGCATTCAAATTCTGGTCGATCTCAATGGCTACACCCGCGAGGGACGCACCAAGCTGTTCGCGCTACGACCCGCGCCAGTCATCGCAAACTGGCTGGGATACCCAGGGACAATGGGCAGTCCTTATCACCAATACATCATCGCCGATGAGTGGATTATTCCCGAAGACCACGAGATCTATTATTCGGAAAAGGTAATGCGGCTGCCTTGCTACCAGCCCACGGATCGCAAGCGTGTCGTATCTTCCCAGCGGCCTTCTCGAAGAGACGTCGGACTTCCAGAGAACCAGACGGTCTATTGCTGTTTCAACGGCGCTCACAAGATCAACCGCTTTACGTTCGACCGATGGCTGATGATCCTGAGCATGGTTCCAGAAAGCGTTCTGTGGCTGCTGAGCAGCACCGAGGCAACGAATACGCGACTGAAAAATTATGCCGCCCAACGCGGTATTGTGCCAGAGCGCCTGGTTTTTGCGGAAAAAGTGGCCCACGCCGCGCATCTTGCCCGCTACACACTGGCGGATTTATTTCTTGACACCGCCCCCTATGGAGCGCACACGACGGCGTCAGATGCCCTTTGGATGGGCGTGCCGGTGCTCACGATGAGTGGCCGCTCGTTCGCATCCCGTGTTTGCGGCAGTCTGGTCCGGGCGGCCGGCATTTCTGAATTGATCTGCGCATCCGCCGAGGAATTCGTAGATCGCGCCGTGACCTTGGGCAATGATCGCGCCTTGATTCAACCCTATCGTGAAAAGCTTCTCAATGGACGGGATTCATGCTCGCTGTTCGACATGCCGTTGCTGGTGCGCCATCTCGAACAATTATATGGGCAAATGTGGGGTGAGTTCAAAGATGGGGATATGGATCAACCGGATCTTGCCAATCTTGATGTGTATCTGGAGGTCGGCAGTCAAGTGCAACATGACGAAATAGAAGTTCAAACGATCAAAGACTATCATGGCTGGTGGCTTGAAAAACTGGCCCATCGCCACAAATTCCGTCCGATAGCCCCCGACCGACGCCTCTTCGTGGATGGCGCGGCAGGTTGAGAATGGCCTTGTCCAAGGTCGCAACGGCAATTATGCTTTCGTCCATGCGTTCAGATGAAAACCAATTCTCAATTACTGAGTCAGCGTCAAAAACGCAAACGCCTGTCAGTAGTAAAGCGATGGCCTTGGTCGGCGAGCTGAAAGCCCGTGGAAAACTGCCGGCATTGGATGCCAATGTTTGGAATATCTGTAGTTTGACAGACGATCCCACCACCTGCATCGCTGATCTTACCGCAGTCATTCTGAGGGACTGCGCCCTGACCTCGGCAGTGATCTCAACATCCAATTCGGCCATGTACGCCCCGGCAGAACCGATCAAGACCGTTTCCGCCGCAATCGCCCTGCTGGGCTTTGAAAAAGTCAAATCGCTCTCCATGGGGTTGGTGCTGATCAAGCAAATGAGCCAAAACGCGCAGAGCCGCAACCTCTACAGGCTCTTTGCCTGCTCCTATTTCGCTGGGCTTTTCGCCATGTCGCTTGGACGCAAAGTCGGCTACGGAAATCCGGAAGAGTTGCTCGTGGGCGGTGTTTTAAGCGCCCTTCCGCGCCTGTTGCTTGCCAACGGATTTCCCGAGCGCTACGCGGCAATGGAAAAGCGGATCATTTCCGAAAAAGTCTCCACCAATCAAGCATGCCTGGAAGAGTTTGGAATTACTTACGATTCATTTGCGGCGGAGGTCGCCCGGCATTGGAACATGCCCGAAAATGTTTCCCGCATCCTGGGCGATGGAGGCAGACGTGACCGCAATTCCATCATCGTCGCGGGCGGCACCCAGATCGCCGACATGATGTTCGGCAATGTCCCCGGAGGCCCCTCCGCATTGTCCTCCGCTGAGTCCCATCTGCAATCCGCCTTGGGCATCAAGGACTTCACATTGAGTGGCTTTGTCACCATGTCATGCGACGAGGATTCGAACGTCAAACGCTTCTTCAAGCTCAACGCCAAAGACATTGAGATGATGATGAAGATTGTCGAATGGGGAAAAGTGGATTCAGCGCAAGTGGCGGCAACGCTGACCTATGGCGCGGCAACGCAGGAAATGCAAGAGCAAGAGCAGGATCCAACACTGATCATCGGTCAGTATTTGACCGACCTCTCGCTGGGCATCCGCAAAGCTCCAAATATTAATCACATGTTATTGACCGCAATGGAAGCCATTTACCGGTGCGTGCGACCGGATTCGGTCTTGGTTGGCTTCATCAACAAGCAAAGCCAGTTTGTGGAAGGCCGGTTTCTGCTCGGTTCTTCCATCACGGTGCGGCCCTCAAATTTCAGGGTGGCCGTCTCCGATCTGGCATCGCCTGTAAACCGGTGCATGCAAGCCAAGGAACCTCTGACTGTGCTGGTTGATTCCGAGTTGCCGTTGCCATTACTGAAATCCCTCAAGCTTATCAGCATCCGTCTGGTTCCCATTGTGGCCATGGGTAATTCGGTGGGCTTATTTGTGCTGGGACGGGAAAGAATTCAGTCCTATACCGTGCAGGAAGATATGTGGCTGGAGGCAATTGTTGGCAACGTGTCCATGGGATTTGAACGGGCCAAGTTCAATTTGAATTCATTGAGCGGGGATCGGAAAGCAGATTGGGGTGATTGTCCCGCTTAAATCTTCCTGTAACTATTCACGTAGCGTAGGCATCCTTGCCTGCGCCCCTCTCTCCGGCGAGCGTCAGCAAGACGCTAATTTCTCCCTCTGACCTGAATAGTTACATCTTCCCAATCGAGAATGCCTTGCCCAGAAAACTTCCGGTTGCATGGTAGGCTTGGGAATCGGGAGCAAAAATAACCGGCTTCAGTTGCGAAATATCAACATTGCCATCCGCCTTGAGCAAACCGGATTCCACCTTGACATCCATGATGTAGGCCACGAATTGGGTGTGCAGACCCAACTCGAATGTGTGCGCCAGCTTACATTCCAATACCATTCCGAACTCACTGACGTAAGGGGCATCGACCAATTCACTACGGGCCGCAGTCAAACCGGTTGTGGCAAACTTGTCCTCGGCGCGTCCGCTGACCAATCCAAAATAATCGGCATGCTTGAAATGTTCCTCCGATGGAATGCTGATGGTAAAGGCGCGGCGCTCAACAATGTTCGAGTGCGTGTAGGTCGCTTTGCGCAACGAGACCGCCACACACGGCGGTTGCGAGCAGCAAATCCCACCCCAGGATGCTGTCATCACATTGGGTTTTCCGTCTTTTCCATACGTGCCGACCACGAAGACAGGGGTCGGAAATACCAGCGTCTTTGCGCCAAGAGACTTCTTCATAAAACTGCGCAATTGTATGGCTCCCATCAAATCATGCAAGCCCGCATGCGAGTTGAAAAATCAGCTTGCATGTTGCGCTCCAGCCAAGTCTCTTGAGAAGCGAAAACGTAATTATTCAGTCAGAAGGAGAAATTAGCGTCTCGCTGACGCTCTGCGGAAAAAAAGGGCTCAGGCAAGGATGCCCATGCTATCTGAATAATTACACAAGAACTTACTTGAATGAAAACGCCAGAACACGAGAAAAAAGGAGCCGCGCTCAATTCAGTCCTTGCTGCGGTTTTTTTGACAGGGATAAAAATTGTCGTGGGGATTCTTAGCGGCAGTCTTGGCATTCTCGCCGAAGCGGCTCATTCAGGGCTCGATTTAGTGGCGGCCATAGTAACCTATTTCGCGGTGAGCGTCTCAAGCAAGCCGGCCGACGCCGAACACCCATACGGTCACGGCAAAATCGAAAATCTCTCGGCTTTGTTTGAAGCCATCCTGCTCCTGGCCACCTGCGCCTGGATTATCCGAGAAGCTGTCCACCGGCTGGCGACAGGCAAGGTCGATGTGGACGCCTCGATCTGGGCTTTTGGCGTCATGGTCATCTCCATCGCAGTCGATATTTCGCGGTCGCGCATGCTGTTGCGCATGGCCATAAAACACAAGAGCCAGGCGCTCGAAGCCGATGCGCTGCATTTCAGCACGGATATCTGGAGCTCTGTTGTAGTGCTCATTGGCCTGGGGGGAATCAAGCTCGCGGATTCAATTCCAGGTCTTGGCTTTCTCTCCAAGGCCGACAGCATTGCCGCGCTGGCGGTGGCCTTGATTGTCATCTGGGTTTCCGGCAGGCTTGGGTTCCGCACTATTAACGAATTGATTGACAGTGCGCCGGAAGATTTGGCCGGAAAAGTAAAACAGATCGCCGAATCGGTCGAGAACGTCAAAGGCTGCCACGCGGTGCGCGTCCGATGCTCGGGACCAAAAACATTCATTGACGCCCATGTCGAGTTGGAGGGATCACTCTCTCTGAGCGCAGCCCATCATTTGACCGACCTGGTTGAAGAAGCCATTCGCAAGGAGATTGCCGATGCGGATATAACGGTTCATGCCGAACCGATTGAACAACCCCCACCTTCCAAATGAGCAAAATTGGTTTTCACGCCATGAGATTTTCCAGACTCGCCTCGCATGTATTATTCATCCTCGCTCTGATTGGGATGGGTTACTTCGGGCTGGGCACACTGTTTATATCGGCGCTTTTTTCGTACTTCGCCCTGGACCAACTCCAAGCCCTCCGGCGTCGGTGGCTGGTGCTATTGGTATTCTTTGTCGGGCTGGCGGTTTTTTGCGTCGGACTGGGGTATATCGCACATCAGGCGGTTCACAATCTGCCGCGCGCCGCAATGACGGCAATTCCTTCCATCGTTCAGTTCGCCAAGGAGAAAAACTTCGAATTGCCGTTTACTGACTGGGATAGCCTCAAGGCGTTTGCTTTGGATACAATCGGGGATCAGCTTCATTATATTGGGAAGTTCACACGTACCACAGCCAAACACTTCGTTATGATCCTGGTCGGAGTTGTCGCAGCCGTCAGCCTGTTTCTCAATCCCAAAACGGACGCGGGACAGGACGATCCTTTACGAACCGATCTCTACGCGGTTTTCTGGCGGAATTTCGCCGCCCGATTTCGGTCGTTTTACCTTTCGTTCAAAGTCGTAATGAAAGCCCAGTTGATCATTGCCACCATCAACACAGGGATGACCTCGATTTTTCTCACTTCGATGTCAATGCCTTACGCTCCGACGCTGATCGTGATTACCTTCCTTTGCGGGCTGATTCCGATCATCGGCAATTTGATCAGCAACACGATCATTGTGGGCGTTGGCTTCACGGTCTCCCCTCAATTGGGTATTGGCGCTCTGGCATTCCTGATCCTTCTTCACAAGATCGAGTATTTTCTTAACAGCACGGTGATTGGCCAAGCGATCCAAAACCCAATGTGGCTGACGCTCATCGGACTGATCGTTGGCGAGCGCATCCTTGGGATCACGGGAATCATACTCGCTCCAGTGTTTCTCTACTTTTTCAAGATGGAAGCATCCCAGATCAATTTATCTGAGCGCCCTCGGTCTGACGCGTCTTGCAATAACTCTGATGCCTCCGTTGTCCCAGCAATTCTCATTTTGAGCAAGGAAGGGGAAAAACGCTGATCTGCCTGCGCACGAAGTTTTCGACTCCCTGCGGAGCCAGAGGCACCGCAACAGTCAGCACAATAATCACTGCACCTCGATAACGAGGTGCTGGCAGGCCAGAGGCCTACCCTACATAATGAGAATTGCTGCCG
>CAIUEN010000431.1 GCA_903898185.1 uncultured Verrucomicrobiales bacterium | reverse complement strand
ATGTGACCGAATAACTTCCCTTGACTACTGGCAAATTATAATTGTCGCTGGTGGCAAAGAATAATTGTCGTTGACCAAAACAATCTTGGCAATGCTTATTTCAATGGAAACGGAGTGGAAAAGAATTACGCCGAAGCCGTGAAGTGGTATCGCAAAGCTGCGGATCAAAATGACGCCACAGCTCAATGCAATCTTGGCTTATGCTATTACAAAGGTGAAGGGGTTGAGAAGGATTATGCCGAAGCCGTGAAGTGGTATCGCAAAGCTGCCGATCAGAATTTGGCCGATGCTCAATGCGGTCTTGGCGTGGCGTATGAAAAGGGGCAAGGAGTTGAGAAGAACTACCCCGAAGCCTTGAAGTGGTACCGTAAAGCTGCCGATCAAAATTCAGCGGAGGCTCAAAACAATCTTGGCGTGGCGTATTCCAATGGAAACGGAGTGGAAAAGGATTATGTGGAAGCTTATGCCTGCCTAAATTTGGCAGCGAAATCACTTACTGATGCAGGAAAAACTAGAGATGACTTAGAAACTAAGATGACGTCTCAGCAAATAGCCGATGGGCAAAAGAGGACAAAAGAGCTTCGCGCCGAGATTGAAGCCAAAATGAAAAGCAGAAAACCTCTGCCTTGAAGTTGGTGGGGATCCAGAATTTCTTTCAGGAGATCGATCCATATTCAAACATTTCAACTTCTTATGGCTATTTCCCCCCCATTCTCACCGCTCCCGGGTAACATTTAATTTGATGCAACGCGCCCGTCAGGCAACGCGGCTATTCGCGAATAGTTTCTTATTAAGTGAAAAGTCAGATTTTCAAAGTCCACAGCTTGGCGCTTGACAGTGTCTAACCCGAGAACTTTGTCGGTAGCTGTGAGATTGTCGGTACAATCATCCTGTGTACAGAATAGCGCTATACAAAGCCCCTTTTCGTTTTTGCTGCTCTGGTAGCAGATACCATCCAGGCGCGTGTTATCGGATGGTCTAAAAATGTGGCGAAAATATTCTGCTACAATTTGTGTTGGAACGTATTCGATATGTTCCATTCCGTCTTTAGTGATAGACTTGCTCGCATCTCTTACGAAACCGTGCATAAAGATCAGCGGCATCCGTTTTGGGTAACGATCTTCATCGAATATGCTCGGAATTTCCGGCAATGTGCTCAGATCAAGGACGTGAAGCGGACGCAGGAACTTAAAGAATCCAAACGACACCGCATCTCTGCTTGCCTCTTTTACATAAATCTCGTTGAACGCCGTCACTTCGTCCAACGCACCGTAAAACATAGGAATGCCAGCCGGACTCATCCTACTTTGACTTGATCGTTCTTTTGGCGCAGTGCCAAGCTGAGAAGCAGTCATGTATGTTTCTATTGATGAATGTTGGCGCGCCCGCACCACAGTTGAGCCAGCCCTAAAAGTTTTCGTCAAATCGAGTTCCGTTACGATTTTGCCGAGGGATTCAAGTATTGCATACGGCTCGGAAGAACGTTCCCAATTTTCGCGAGTCCTTATCTGATAAAACACAAAGCGAGTGCGATGTTTGACCAGTTCGCAGAAGTCTTGCCAGTTATATCGTAGCGCATCGCACTCTAAATCGCCGTAAGGTTTTTTTTGAACCCACTGGCAATCGGAAAAAGCGCCAACTAAGTCATCGAAGAGGTTCTGTGTACCAGAACCAAGACACAATTTACAAAATAGGTCGTAGGTGACTGTAACTGGCAATCGGTAGCCCCCTTCGGCTGATTCATAGCCAACTCCTTTGACCGGGTCTTCATACTCGCGGTGCAAGCCCTCCGCAATAAAACTAAGAACATCGTCCATTCTTGCCGCTAAGGCTTCAGTGGCAGTTTCTTCGCAATAACTGCAATCGTTAGCCACCGCGTTCGCCATAATAAACTCCTTAATGGCGTAATCACCGAAACATTGTGGGCAGACATATTTCTCTCCAATGCTCGACCAGCCTTCCTCCATTTGCCGTTCGATTTGCCGTTTTGACAAACTCATTCCAACCTCCATAGATTCTTGGTGATTTGGCGTTTTTCCGCGCCATTTTCAACCGCAACCATTTCTTTGAAAGTAATAGTCATACGCTAATTAGTGTCTGGCAAAAAACTCGTAACGCATTTATAATAAGCACGTTGTGAATAGAATGGAGCGCGAATGATTCGGGTGGAATTTCGCAAATAATCGCGAAATGGCCAAGAATGCTATTTCATTGAACTTTTGTCAGAAACATTCGAAGCCTAAATT
>CAIUEN010000430.1 GCA_903898185.1 uncultured Verrucomicrobiales bacterium | reverse complement strand
CTATGCAAACCCTTGCTACATTCACTGACATCGACACCAGCATCAAAAGCACCCGCACATGGTTCAGCACTGACACCCCTGCTGATAGCACACAAAGATTCCAGCGTTGGAGCTACAGCACACGGGACAACGGCGACATTGAAAATGAAACACCTGGAGGCCCAAAGAGAATGCCCCGCCCTTTGGGCGGGGTTGTTTACTGAGTTCTGAACTTAGAATTGTAGTTGCAGCTTCGCGAAAACTTCACGGCCTTTGAGTGGCAATGGACCCGAGCCACCAGCGTAGGGTTGCGGAGCATATCGCTCCGAGTCCAGCAAGTTCGCCACGCCAACTCCAACTGAGAATTTACGGAACCGGTAATTAAGAAACGTGTTCAACACAAATTCAGGGTCAAGTCCCATGATCCCGGTGCTGGGATAGGCGTATGCCAGCCGTTCACCCAACCAAAAACCGTTTACGTTCCAGTCGAGCGTCTTGAGAATGTGCCAGGTTCCGCTCAACGAAACTTTATGGGCGGGCGCAGCAAGAAATCGCCCTTCATCGCCGCGCGCGTAGTCAATATTATTGTCGTTAGCCTGGTATAACGAGTAACTCAGATACGCTGAAAACTGAGAACGATCCCAACGCAATTCGTTTTCAAAACCGTAGGTGCTGAGCTTGGTTCCGTTGTAATAACCGTCACTGGCGTAGGTGGCCAAGTAAATAATGGGTTTGTCCACCTCCATGTAAAAAATATTCCCCACCCAGGACAGGGAGTCAGTGAAGCGATATCCTCCCTCCAATTCATAATTGGAGGTTTGTTCCGCTTCGATCTTTCCCCCAATGGCGTCATTGACGACGTTGATGGCGGGAATTCGCGCGGCTTGGCTATAGAGAGCCTTGAGATGGAATTTCTCCCAGGCTTTGGTTAAAGCGACACGGGGCACAAAGTGTCCGCCCACGGCGTCTTGAGTCTCGTAGCGGCCGCCCAGCGACAAATTGACCCAGCGGGTATCCAAATCGTATTGGGCAAAGCCGGCAATGTCGTCATAGGCAATGGAGGAATGTCCGTTGTAGTATTCGGAAGCCGGCCTTGTGTCGGAACTGGTGTCGATCGCGCGCGCGCTATCGCGTTGGTAACGCATTCCGAGCATGATGCCGGAGTTGTCTGTCAATTCCGCGATGCCATTCAAGTCGGCTTGGTAACGATCTGTTTCGACGTCATAACTCCCGACTTCGGCGCTATTAGCACTCTCAACATACCATGGAATCTGGTGCCGATAGGTAAACTGGGGAGTAATCTTAAGCCAGCTTGCCGCATGAGCGTCATACTTTGCGCTGGTTAAAAAGGAATCGAATTTTGTGTTGCTCGCCGAGTGAGGCGGATCTCCGTAGTTCACGGCATCTTCGTAGCGATAGGCATCATAGATGAATTTCAAGTCGAGGTCGCGCCACCCGGCACCCAAATCAAGAAACAGAGGGTTCATGTCTGAATTATGAGTCAGGTCAACATTGGTGCCACTGAGCGAAGTGTACTTGCGGTTTGATAGGTAATTATCGCTATAAGCGCCGTTGAATGAAAAGCGCCAGTCGTTAGTCGTATAGCCAATCCCAGCTCCGTAACCTTCAGAGAAGCGCCCGTCCGCATAAGAGGGCGTCACTACTGCGTAGCCGCCGTTCTGGCTGGCGCCTTTGGTGGTTATCCGTATCACCGAAAGTCCCGCCGTACCGCCCTACATCGCTGAACCCGGACCGCGGATGATTTCGATTTGTTCGATGAGATCGGCTGGAACATGATTCAGTATTGGCAGCGATCCATAAAGAGGCTCATTCACTTCGATTCCGTCAATGACGAGCAACACCTTGCCCTCCTGACCCTGCAGCCCCCGGAAAGTCAGTCCCACCATCGATTGGACGTCGGTGTCCAGAGAGAATCCAGGCACTAATAACAAGACATCCGTAAGGTCTCTCGCCCCGGTCTCGCTGATTTGCTTTGCGGTCACGACCGACACGATGCCGGGTTGTTCCCGAATGGACTTGGCTTTGATGGAGGTAATATCCGACTTTATTTCGACCTTGGATAATTGGTCCATCGAAAGATCGAACAGTCCGACTCCCTCGACGGCGCGTCCTGGCATTGGGGTGAACGCCAGCGCCAAAGCCACGCAGATTGCGGTGCGTCGGAGGGATTGCAGCGAAAACCAGGGCTTTGCGGCCACGACGGTTAGACAAGTTGTGTTTTGCATGCTTATTCAATGCTTCGGGCATTGGAAGGTAATAGGCATGCAACGTCCAATCTCAATGACGCCACCACACACCCGCGAATGTCCGGAGACTTTGAGGTTTTATCGGACAAAACCGCCGAAACTTTAGAAAAAACTTTAGGGATGAATTGCAAAACCGACTTAAAAACACTAAAGTAAGGGCAACAGGGTGCCGATATGCCAAGTATCGCATTGGAGTACGCGGCTGGGCAGCGCCGTAAACGGCGGATGCTGATGCCACCGCAGGTCTGTGGCTGAGAACGATGCTTTGCCTGGAAACTGTTATATACACATATAGATGAAAACGCGATCTTGGTCATTTGCTCTGGGCGGCTCATGGGCGCATGTCGGAGTGGTATTGCTAGCGACCGCCTGCTGGCTGGTTGGCACAAACCGCATGTCTGCGCAGTCTGCCGACGATGTGGAGGCTGCCTTCCTTTTTAACTTCTCAAAATTCGTCGAGTGGCCTGCCAAAGCCTTTGCCGATGGGCAGGCACCGGTCACTATCGGCTTTGTTGGCAAAACCTCCTTGGCGAACGTATTTGAGCAGAACGCCAAAGGCAAGAACGCAAAAGGGCGTGAGTTGCTGGTCAAGCGGTTGGATGCCGGGGCAGGCGCTGAGAGTTGCCAGATCGTGTTTATCGGCGACGCCAGCCAGGTGGCGGCAGTTCTCGGCGCGGTGAAAGGCAAGCCAGTGCTCACCGTCGGCGAGGGAGACGCCTTTCTGAGCGCGGGTGGAATGATCGCTCTCAGCCGAGACGGCAGCCGATTGGTTTTTGACATCAATGCTGGTGCCATCAAGGCTTCAGACCTGAAATCCGATCCCAAGATTGAGAAAGCCGCTCGTTCCGTCAAACCTGGCTGATCTGCGCGTCGAGACGGAACAGACAGCATGAGCATACTAAACTTGACCAACACACGGCTGGGCAGGCGGCTGGCAATCACTTTCGGATCGCTGACAGCTCTGACTTTAGGGATAACGCTGGTGGCTTGGCGAGAGATTCAAGTTACCAGTCAAGCGCTGGAGAGTGCCGTCTTGGATGCCGGCAAATTGGCCAAAGCCAAGAATATTATTGCGTATCAGGACAACATCAACCTGCATACTTGGTGCTTTCTGTTCGAGAAACAAACGGCAGGCAAGCTGTTAACGGAAATATCCTTTGAAGCCATGGCCAATGTTTCCATCCACGAGAACACCAATAAAATCGACCGCTTGGCTGACATCGATAACCTGCGCATAATCTGCCAGCAAACCATCCGAGAATTACGAGCGCAATTGGCGACCGAAAATGGGAAGGAGTTGTTGGATAATATTGAAACGTCCATCAACACGACACGCGAGGTGAACAACCGTGTGATCAGTCTTGCTAAGACAGACAAGGTGTCCGAGGGCATCCTTCTTTTCATTGGCGAGGGCACGGACAAAAAGAAGCAGGCCGATTTCGCCGTAGGGGCCTTGGTCACTTCGCGGAAAACACACCTGAGGGAAACCCAGATGGCGGCCACAGCAGCCACGGTCAAAGCGAAAATGCTTTTGGCGGGTTCTTCCGCCATGTCCTTGGTTCTGGCGATCATTTTTGGGGTGGTTGTAACGCGCAGCATCAGCGTACCGATTCGCACCGGGGTGGAAATCCTGGAAGGCATCAGCAAGGGGGATCTCTATCGAGAGGTTCCCGCCGCTTTGCTGGAGAGAAAAGATGAGGCTGGAGACTTGGCACGGGCTATGCAAACCATGACTGAAAGCTTGCGACGGCTCTTGCGTAATGTGGCCGGGGGTGTGCAAACGCTAATCTCCTCCTCAACGGAACTCTCAGATGTGGCCAGCCAGTCCTCAATAGGCACCCAGGAAGTGGTGGCCAAAGCATCCACTGTTGCAGCCGCAGCCGAAGAGGCCAGCTCCAGCACCACCTCTGTGGCTGCGGGTATGGAACAAGCCGCCACCAACCTATCCAATGTGGCCGCCGCAACCGAAGAAATGAGCGCCACCATCAACGAGATTGCCTCCAACTCTCAAAAGGCGAGGACCATCAGCGACCAAGCTACGGTCCAAGCCCAGAGCGTTTCGGCGCTCATGCAACAACTTGGTCAGGCCGCTTGCGACATCGGCAAGGTCACAGAAACCATCACTGACATCTCCGCCCAAACCAACCTGTTGGCGCTTAACGCCACCATTGAGGCGGCCAGGGCCGGAGTGACAGGCAAGGGCTTTGCAGTGGTGGCTAATGAAATCAAGGAACTGGCCCGGCAAACTGCTATCGCTACCGAGGACATCAAATGCAAAATCGGCGATGTGCAAAACTCTGCTGGCCACGCCATCACCGATATCAAAAAGATCGCCGGCGTTATCAAGGAGGTGAGTGCCATCGTATCGAGCATTGCCGCATCCATTGAAGAACAGGCCGCCGTCACCAGAGATGTTGCGGGCAACATTTCCCAAGCCTCATCCGGAGTGAAAAGCGCCAACGATCAGGTGGCTCAAACGGCTTCCGTGTCCAAGTCTATTGCCTGCGACATTACCATGGTCAATGCTGCAGTCAATGAGATCCAACGGGGAGGCAAACAGGTGGAAGCTAGCGCGGCGGAACTGTCAAAGCTGGCCGAGCAACTTCGATGCACCATTGAGCAGTTCAAGATTGAGGCTTAGAGATTCGCTTTGTTTTAGGGAGCTTGCGACACCAAAATTCCTCAAAATGTTTGCCAGGAACATAGTGCCTCGTAGGCAGTGAGAACTCGCCACATCTCTGGAAATGTTCAAGGTATTAACCAAAGCCAAAATGGAAACCGAACTCATGACACGATTGGAACGGACTGGTCGCAGGAACAAAACCAGCCCGCGACCACATCTACCATCTACCGGCTTGGCCGCCGTCCTGTTCACTGATCCAGACCGACAACAATCCATCGCATTTACGATCCAAGCCCCAGAAACAAGGTGACCTCGACGCCCAGCAGTTGTGCGCCGATGACGCCAAAGTGCCACTGAAAAAACTGACGCCCAAAGCGATCATTGAGGCACTCGACGCCCTGGAAACCATCACCGATGGATTCTTCCAAACACGAAAACCAACATTTCTCATCGCCCGCGATGTCAACGGCAAGTTGACCTACCGGCGTTACCGGTTATTTCAAGGCTTCACTTGGGTTGATAATGTCACCGAGGCCACGCCATTGGCTGACTGGGAAATGAACAGCTTCATCAAAAACACGCCAAATGATCCAACCCAGCGCTTCTTCCAGGTCACAAAGGGACGTAGTGGTCAACGACAATTATTCTTTGCCACCAGCGACAATTATAATTTGCCAGTAGTCAAGGGAAGTTATTCGGTCACAT
>CAIUEN010000429.1 GCA_903898185.1 uncultured Verrucomicrobiales bacterium | reverse complement strand
GAGACAATCACGCACAAAATCTTTATCGTCTGTGAAGATTCTGAGGTCTTCTCTCCCACGAGAAGCCGAAACATAGAATCCACGACGATCAATTCCGCCATAGCTTGCTTGGTCGTAGCTGATGGCAACCCTGTCGCAGGTGATGCCCTGGGATGCATAGCTTGTGACAGACCAGCCATGCGTAAATTGGGTGTATTCTTTGTTTATGGTTTTCCCGTTGTTGAGTATGATTCCGTTGGCATTGAATCCAGTGATGGTGACCAGGTCGCCATTTGTGTAACCGTTGGGCCTGTCATTTGCCTGTAGCAACAGTTTGTCACCTACACGAACCTCTAGTTCGCGTGGCCGATGAACCGTCCAACTTGCTGTGCGGTTTACATTTTTCAGATCAAGCACCATTTCCCCCTTGCCCTGATCATCAACCAACATCAACGTATCTCCTTGGATTGTTTTGATTCTCATTCGTTTCTTCGGTAGTCCAAGCCCACGCATTTCGATTATCTCCATCCCAGTCGCATAGCATCTGGCCTGTTTCTTTTGTGACTTGGTGAAATCAACCCTTTCGCTGACAAGAACTTTTTTTATTTCGTTGCCCAGGTGTCCTCGTTGAATCAGTTCGTGACGGATTGATTCGGTTACAAGATCAATTTCATGCCACGTTGGGGCCACAGTCAGCACGTCTTTGTCATTTGCTATTCCATTGGCAACCCAATGTGCCAATGCTTCGCGCCGTTCTTCGCCTGGAACTTCTTCCACCTTCCCTGCTTGTTCCAACATGTCCCAAGCATCAAGAGTTTGATGTCGGCTTAGTTTTTCTACAGCCGATTTGTACAGCTCGGCCTTTTGCCTCCGAATGGTTCTGATTTTGGCCGTATCACAGCCAGAGTGACGCGCCAAAAGACGCAAAATGTCACCCGCGCAAACAGAGCCATGTTGGCGGGCGTCACCAGAAAGAATCAAGCGACCATCGACCTGATTCACCATTTCCACCAGACGAGCGAAATCGCGTGTTCCCACCTGGCCTGCCTCGTCAAGCAACACCACAGCTCCTTTCGGAAGTTCACCCTTTTCCAAGACTGACGCCAATGTTCTGCTTTCGTCCAAGCCCATTTGTTTCAATTCGGCAACTTGTCGAACTTGGGGAGCACAACCGACAACAGCATGGCCTGCGAGTTTGATTCCGGCTAAAAGGTCTCGTTGTGATGTTGATTTACCGGTGCCAGCCTTGCCCAAAAGCAAAGTGACACGGTCACGGCTGGCCAGCAAAGTGTCCACAGCTTGGCGCTGTTCGTCGCTAAGGAGAGTATCACGAAGACGTGATTCACGGCTGGATTGGGATAATAGTGGTACGTGCTGGCCGACGCCAGCGCGTGCGAATGACAAAACTCTTTGCTCGGCATCAAGTAATTCTTTAGTGGTCAATTTTTTGGAGCCAAAAGCATCAGGGCGTCCGTAGATGATGCCACTGTCCGGTTTATCCATTGCGACCTTCACGTCATCGAAATCCACACGGCCCCGTGCAACGGCCATTGCCTCGGCTTGTACCTGATGATCCACGACAACAGAGTTGCGCTCGGTTAGGTGGGAAACAGCAAGAGACAATGCCTCGGTGGCTGGCATGGGGCGATGGGGATTGGGCTGACGCCTTTTTGCGTCAGCCACAAGAGCCATGAGATTGGCATGGGCTTCCTTGCCCATTTCGTTTCGCCATTGTTTCTGCAAGGCTTCCGCGTTGATCTCCTTCTTTGCGTCACGCACTTGGTGCGCGACCACGGCGCGAACAGCGGCGTGACCAGCTTCACCCTTGGTACCGAGGAGTTTGGACATCTCGGCATCAATTTTAGATTTTCCCTTGGAAAAGGTTTCAATCAACTCCTGAGAGATGCCTGCGATCTCGAAACCGTCTTTTGTTTGAATAATTTCGTATCCGAGTTCCCTGGCACCAGAGGCAAGTTTGCCTAAAAGAATCTCCGACAGGAGTCGGCGTCGTTCAAATAAAGGCGCAGATTGAAGCGCCTTCCATTCGCCTGTTTGTGTCTGTGTGCAATTGAAAATGGGAATATGAGCGTGCAAGGCT
>CAIUEN010000428.1 GCA_903898185.1 uncultured Verrucomicrobiales bacterium | reverse complement strand
TCCAAGCGGCCATCATTCCGTCTTGGCTGCGCCTCCCAATGCCAAAGAAAAACCGCAGCTCCTTTTCACAAACTGTCAAAAATGAAAAATTCCTGGTTTGAAAACTACAAAGAATTCCTGGTTTGAAAACTCCGCGACACGTGGCAAACTAAGCGTTGATATTGGCGCTGCAATCTGTTAGGCGCCAAGTAAGGATTCTCAAATTTCCAATATATTCCCTCAAGATGAGAATTGCTGACCTCGATAACGAGGCGCAGTGATTATTGTGCTGACTTGCGGTGCCTCTGGCTCTGCGAGGGATGTGAAAACTTCGTGCGCTGGCAGATCAGCGTTTTTCCCGTTTCTTGCTCATAATGAGAATTGCTGCGACTTTCGAATGTTAACGCTTGGAATGTGAGTTTTGGTGAAATCTCAAATTTGAAATTTAAAATCCAAAAACTGCAAATGAACCGCAGAATACGCAGAACACGCGGAAGCAGAACCCCTTGCGAAGAATTCTTTCTAATCTGACGGATGGCATCTTCAAAAAACTCATTCTGCCTTTTCTTTCCGCGTATTCCGCGTGTTTTGCGGTTTACCCAACTGCGATTTCACGGTTGAAGCACCCCTGACTTTACCCCAAAACGGCACCCTGACTGGCATTGGTAACCAATTTCTGATAACGGGCAAGCCATCCGGTGAGTTGGAGTTTGTCGGGGTGCCATGATGCTTTGCGCTGAGCCAGTTCGGCTTCGGGAACGCAGATGTCGATCCGGCGATTCGGGAAATCGATGCGGATGCGGTCCCCTTTCTTCAGAATGCCAATTGGACCGCCTTCCGCCGCTTCGGGTGAAACGTGCCCGATGCATGCTCCGGCTGTGCCGCCGCTGAAACGACCGTCGGTGACCAACGCCACTTTGTCGCCAAGCCCCATGCCAACAATGTAACTGGTCGGCGAGAGCATCTCCTGCATGCCGGGACCGCCTCGCGGCCCTTCGTTGCGGATGATGACCACATCGCCAGCTTTGACTTTGCCATCCAGTATTCCTGCGCACGCATCGTCCTGGCTTTCGAAGATCACGCTCGGACCTTCGAAGACAAATCCCGGACCGCAGTAGGCTTTGAATCCATCGCTGATACCCGCCGTCTTGACCACGCAGCCTTCAGGCGCGAGTTGGCCGTAGAGAATCGCAAGCCCGCCATCGGACGTATATGCGGTCGCCTGGGTGCGAATACAATCCTGAGCATCAAACAGAAAGGCCGAGTCATACGGCATCAAGCCGCTGGGCTGGGTTTCCTTAATCTGGGCCTCGCGATATTCGTGGTAGGCCTTGCCGATTGTCCACCCGCGCAGCCGTCCAGTACGCAGCAGGCATGCGATCTGTTTTTCGCCTGTCTTGGCATAACGCCAGAGGATGAGCACCGGAGTGCCTTTGAGGTTGCCGAGCTCGGCACGGACCATGCCTTTGAATTCGGCGAATTTGCCCGACAGACCGGCTTCGATTTCAGCCAATCCCTTCCATGTAACCGTATCATCGACCTGAAGTTCGCCGTCAGTCGAGAAGAGCAATGCGCAAGCGGCGGCATCCCCGGCGTTGAATCCAGCGGCCAGGCGCCAAAGAGTGATCGAGCGCGGATCGGCCGGGAAAAAGAGCATCGGCTTGGGAATAAGATTGCCGCTGGGGGTTCGGGCTGCTGCCCCCAGTTTGTCATTGGGATCAAGCACCAGCGCGGAGGCTCCGGAAACACGCGCCGCCTTGGCCCACGGGCTGCATGAAGGTGAACGCACATCCCATTCGTCGATGTTTTCGCCCAGCGTTTTGCCAGTGACAGTTTTGCAGTCGAGATTGAGCGCGCCCATCCGCTTGAGTTCGCCCAGGATTGTGTGGATGCCGCCGGCGCGATGAACATCCTGGACATGGTAATTGGAGGAAGGCGACACCTTGCACAGACACGGAATACGGCGTGAAATGGCGTCGATTCGGGCGATGTCGTATTGGATGCCTGCCTCGCGGGCGATGGCGAGCGTGTGGAGAATAGTGTTGGTGGATCCGCCCATGGCGACATCCAGCATCAAGGCATTGTCAAACGCTTCGATGGTGGCGATGTCGCGCGGCTTGAGGTCGCGCTCGATAAGTTTGACAATGGTGCGGGCCGCCCGCTCGTAGAGGGTTTCGCGCTCCTTCGAAACGGCCAGAACGGTGCCGTTGCCTGGCAGCGCCATGCCCAGGGCTTCGCACAGGCAGTTCATTGAATTGGCGGTGAACATTCCCGAGCAGGAACCACAGGTGGGACAGGCCGATTGCTCGAGCTTAAGCAATTCGCTCTCGTTGATGGCGCCGGCCTTGAGCGCGCCAACACCTTTGAAAACAGAAATAAGATCGGATTTCTCAGTCGCGCCGCGCAGGTGTGCCGGGATTTCGCCGTTGGGATCCAACTGCGCAATGCCCGCCGCCATTGGGCCGCCGCTGACAAAAACGGTCGGCACATTAACGCGCATGGCCGCCATCAACATTCCCGGCACAATTTTGTCGCAATTCGGAATGCAGACCATCCCGTCAAAACAATGCGCTTGGATCATCGTCTCCACGCAATCGGCAATCAATTCGCGCGAGGGCAGCGAGTATTTCATCCCGCCGTGGCCCATGGCGATGCCGTCATCCACGCCAATAGTGTTGAACACGAACGGCACCCCGCCCGCCTCGCGCACCAAGCGTTTGACCAGTTGGCCAACCTCATTCAGATGGGCATGACCAGGGATGCAATCAATGTGACTGTTGCAAATGGCAATGAATGGCTTGTTAAAATCTTCCTCGGACTCAATTGAGCCGGTGGCACGAAGGAGGCTTCGGTGTGGCGCGCGTTCGGCGCCTTTCTTAATGACATCAGAGCGCATAGTTTAATTAAAAAATTCAAACTAGCCCATTCCCCACCCAAAGTCACGCACGATACAGCAATTCTCATTATGTGGGGTAGTCCTTTGGCCTGCAAGCACCTCGTTATCGAGGTCAGCAATTCTCATTATGGCAGGCAAGCAAGAACACCCAATGAATATCGAATATCGAACAAGGAATTTCCAATAATGAAGTGAGGAATTCTGACAACAACTTCTGTTTCTCGCGCCCATCCTTATTCTCATGTAACGTCAGACATTCAGTTGTGGATTTCAAATTTCAAATTTGAGATTCAACCCAACAG
>CAIUEN010000427.1 GCA_903898185.1 uncultured Verrucomicrobiales bacterium | reverse complement strand
CCGATCTGCTAGATTCAAACAGATCTTTCTTAGAACTAAAGATATCATTCGTACATTAGGAATAAATCTGAATGAGGAAAACTTTACAGATATAAATGATAGTGGTACAGAGAATAGAAGTTATGCTCCAGAACCATTTAGTACAGATTGGAAAACTTATTCTCCTTATGCTATTAGAATTATGAGTGCTACACTTCCTCAAGCTGAAGCACTAAATCAGGAAGGCGATAAACCAATGAGTCTTCCTAAAATGACAAGATCTAGTATAGCAGATGGTTATCTTATAAATAATTTCAGTAAGGTGTTTGCAACACTATTAGATAGATTTTCAAACACCTCAAGTGTAAAACGAGTTACTCAAAAATTAGAAGCACTAGCAAGACATCAAGCGCCGTAAACGACTGACAAAGAAAGTCTTAGGACTAACTTAAGCGCCATTCGCCGATATCCCTTTCTTTGTCACACGCGATATAAAGCTCATTGAACGATGCGAAGACCTGTTTCAGCGCTATGGATTGCGCGTTCTCCAACCCACAGACCTGATTAATGAACTCGACAGTCTTCGTCGTGAGGCTGAATACAGACCTGTGCGCTTGGAGGGCTCACAATTACAGGCAAGTCTTCTTCGCACAGAGCAAGTGGGAACAATTGTCGAGGCGTTTCGACGGGATGGGGAACGTGGGGGGGATGTGGAGAAGAATGTCCGTCATTATCTTGCCCAGCCAGGCACTTTTGAGTGCAGATTCGCAATAACTGGGGACAAAGCACCTGTTGCTTTCTTGGTTCAAGGACGTGCCACCGGCTCCATTATTCAAGTTCCATTGTTTCGTTTGGCCAATCATTCATTAGCTCCAACTGTTGGTCGGCACTTGTTGCGCTCGCTGATTGAATCGGCATCAAGAATCGCACCATTGGTTAAAGTTACGGACACTGGGATTTCCGAGGAGGCGCGACTGGCCCTAATTGAACTTGGTTTTGTGCCATCAGCAGAGGGATGGTGCAAGATCAGTGTGGGGCCTCTTGCTGGCGCTGAAGGGATCAAAGAAGCCATTCGCGAATGTGGATTATCTGACGATGTTTTATCCAAGATTGTGAGCGGGTTGAATGACTACGCACACGAAAAGTCGATAATAGGCGCTGCACAGCTAGAAAAAGTATTCTGGCCTGCAAAATTAGTTGATGCAGAAATACCCACTTTTATTGTTCCGATCCAGGCCCAGTGGGCACAGCATTTTTTTGATTCTGAATTGGGGAGCGAACTTCTCTTTGGGCTCAACAACAAATTGCACTTAGGGATCGAGGGTGCCTATTATTGTTCCAAGCGGAATACTCTGCTTCAAAGTCCAGGACGTGTCTTGTGGTATGTCAGCAAAGGACCCGAAGGCAAGGGATCAATGATGGTCAAAGCCTGCTCCCGAATTGAAGAGGTCTTCATCGGCAAGCCAAAAGAAGTATTCAAAAAATTCAACAGGCTTGGGGTTTATCATTGGCGTGACATTCTTAAGACCGTAGGAGGGAACATTGACGAACCATTGTTGGCTTTCCGTTTTTCAATGACCGAACGTTTTGTGAACCCAGTAGAACTAGGAACCTTGGAAAGCTTTGGTATTGCCCCTCCGATTATGTCGGCCAGACGAATCAGCCCTAAACAGTTTTCTCAAGTTTACCGTTGTGGAAAAACGTTGTGAGCAATGATCGAATGTCAAAACAAGCCCTTCTGATCTCAGTTCGTCCACGTTTCGCGCAAATGATTTTCGATGGCTCGAAGACTGTTGAATTGCGTCGTGTTCGACCAAGGGTAGGTAAAGGGGATCTGGTATTCGTCTATGTGTCTTCGCCAGTGAAAGCTTTAGAAGGAGTCTTTGAAATCGACGAAGTTGCATGTACTTCACCGAACGCGGTCTGGCACCGATTTGGTAAGAAAACAGCCCTCAGCAAACACGAGTTCGAGACCTATTACGAGGGCACGCAGGAAGCCTATGCAATAGCTGTGGCTCGTTACTGGCGTCTTTCTTCACCAGTGGAGCTGGCTGCCCTAAAAAAACAACAAAAAGACTTTTACCCCCCCAGAGTTATCACTACGTCTCTGAGCAGGATTTCGCACATTCGGTGGGCTTTGTTCTTCCCGCACCTCTTCTTGAGAAGAAATCAAAATCGTCATGAACTGGTATGCTTTTGATGCAGACAAGACCGACGCCAAGGTTCGTGCGGTGCTCGAAATCCAAGCTCATGTCCCTAACGGTGCCCCAGAGAACATCGTTCGCACGATCGCCGAAAACTGTAAGCCCCTGAAGTCCGACAGCCAGGGGTTTGATGAGCAAATCCACAACATCATCTAACGCATGAAGATTTTACTACATGTTGAGTTTATGCGCTCTTGGGCGAAACTCTCAGCGGGTGAGCGAAAGCAATCGGAAGATATGATGGCACGCATCCGCGACAATGGTATTACCCCTGGAATGAGGGCGCACGCGATTAAGAATGGAGCAACTCAGTTCTTGAGTCTTTCACCAAACATGGATTTGCGAGTGCTCGCTTGGAGGCAAGACGAGCAGGTCACTCTATTGTATGTTGATCACCACGACAAAGCTTACTCATGGGCTGAGAGAAATGCCATACCCATTCTGGGATTCGAGGCGATAGCTTTTGCCGAAGGCAGTCTTCCACGTAGTTCTCCCGAGTCCACAGGAGCAACAATCTCGCGAGAACCATCTGAAATTGAGAAACGGCTTATCCAATGTGGCGTTCCCGTTGCGCTCAGGAGGTTGCTCTCCGACATACAAAATGAGGACGAAGCTCTTGATTGCCTTGAGTTAGTAGCACCAGAATGGAGAGAACTTGTATTGGAAGCGATTTCTGGAACGAAATCAAAACCATCACCAGTGCTGGATCGTATGTCTAATGTTTGGGTCGCACCAAATGACGACGCTCTAAGAGCCGCATTGACGCTCTCATCGCCTGACTGGTCAATATTCTTACATCCCCGACAACTTGAGGCTGTGGATTTCCCAGCAGACAGAGACCTTCTCATAACAGGAGGGCCTGGCACGGGGAAGACCATTGCTCTAGCTCATCGAGCGGTTCGTCTCAGCAAAAGCTGCCGATCTGGTGAGTGCGTGGTATTGGTAGGCCACTCTCCCAAAGCATGTGACACATTTCGGAGCATGATTTACCAGCTTAAGCCTGACCGCCCTAATAGCATTGAAGTGGTTGATATGATCGCCATTGGTCGTGACGGTAGGCCACGCTGGGGCGATGTAGTTGGACCTGCTCAATCAGGCAAGGGTCACCTTCAATGCAAAGGCAGAAGCGTTACTTCATTGCTGATCGACGAATGCCAAGACATCCATGGTAAATTCTGCAAAAGTTTTCTCTTTGGAGGCCGACCAAACGTCTCCACGCATTTGACCGCTGCAATCGACTTCAATCAGAACATCTTTGCCGATAATCGCACCAATCTTTCCTTGATTGAGTTTTTACAGCGAGCGCATGTTCTTCATTTCAGCTACTCATACAGAATACCAAGGGAAGTGGGGATGGTGGCGCTAAATCTGATCGCTTCAGTAGATAGAACCGACCCCAGGGAGATTCCTTGTCTAAAACGACTAAGGGATTTATCTAAGACTATGTGCTTTGGGTTCAGTTCGGACTTTATAGATGTGGTGCCTTGTGGGGATATTTTGAAACAAATAGAAAAGGCTTCGACTACCCGCAGTAAGTTGTTTGAGGCAGGTATTAAGGACGTTGCGATTGTCTTTTCTGGAAACAGATCAACTCGACTGAACTGGGCATCGGCCTTGGCAAGGTTGGGATATGATTCTTCAACGGACAGCGGTTTGCTAACTCCACGTGCCTCCAAAGGGAGCGAGTTCGAGCACACAATTGTAGTCGCACCTGAACTGGCATTTTCTGAAGGCACAATGAGAAGTGATTTTGCATTCCAGTCACTCTATGTCACCCTTTCGCGCTGCCGACGCGGCGTTACAATATTTACAACGAAGGAATTTGCTGACACAATACGATTCCTAGGTGTTTCGATGAGAACCAGAGGCCAGCAGGCAGATTAAGGTTCAACAAAAAATCGCCCGTTTTACCTCGAATCTAAGCAACTCAAGAACGGCAACGCGTTGTGGATCCGGGTTTGCTCAGGATGGAAGGTCGCAAACCCAAGGGGACGCTTACGGGTGGGAGCGGGAAGATGAATGGCCCGAGCAACGGGAATTCTTGGAGAGGGTGGCGCATTCATACGAATTCGGAATGCAGCCGCGACATCGTTATCCACCTCACTGCATCGATCTTAGGCGACCGCGTAGGATTTTCACAACCGTTTACATGAACCTAAATTCGGCAGTTGGCCCAAAAAAAAAGCCGCCCTTCGACTTATGTTGCAAGTCTTTGTATAAGAAATTGTTCATCGACAATTAGAAACGGAGAGGAAAAGTAATTGTCGTTGTACAGAAATGGTTCTCACCGAAAAGGTGAACTGCAGAGCAGTTGGAAATCAGCTCAGATGAGGCAGTTGCAAAACAAAGGAGGTTCCAACTGCCGAATTTAGGTT
>CAIUEN010000426.1 GCA_903898185.1 uncultured Verrucomicrobiales bacterium | reverse complement strand
CTTTTGCGCAGCAATCTCAGCGACTTGTCCACTCCTAGGACATCACTATCACTATTGGGACAAGCAAGAAACTGGATTAGGCCATTTTCAATGGCAGACTCATCGCGAGTTTTCAAAAGTTCAATTTTATAAATAAAGTTTATATGAATATAAACATATAACTTACAACACTTTACATAAAGTCTAAAACGGCCATTCAAGGATGATAAGCTCCGCGCGCAAGCATGGCATATCCGCTGCTAAAGGCAAAACTGTATGTTTAAAATGGCTCAAAAGTGTATGTTTGTGGTGGCGCTCCTGATCTTGGAACAGGTGACGGTCCGCGCGGAAGTTCAACTGATGACGCACACGGATCAGCTCTCCAGCGCGCCGAGGATTGTCTCGGGCCAATCTGCAACGGCGGTTTGGAATCCCAGTTTGGACACCAATGTCATCGGGTATTTCATCCGCTACGGTCTCTCTTCTGAGACTTGCACCAATTTGCTGGATGCAGGCGCGGCGACCAATGTGACGGTCTTTGGGTTGGAAGCGGGCTCAACTTATTATTTCTTCGTCACCGCTTACGACAGAGCCGGACTCGAAAGCACCCCTTCAAATGAAATCGATTATACAGTTCCAGAAGCAGTAACCGCCCCATCAGCGCCTATCGCCTTGCAGATGAGAAATGACAGCACTTCGGGAATGACTCTGGAATTCGAAGCGCCTTCCGGTGGCACATCGTACGTGATTCAAGCCACAGAAGATTTTCAGACTTGGGTGCCAATCTCGACCAACACCTCCATTGTGCCAATTACCGACGCGGCAAATTACCCGCACCGTTTTTATCGCGTGGTGCATTGATCTTGGAAACTGCGAAAGATGTGAATGACACGGAAGTTCCATGTGAGATTTCACAGAGGGTTGTCCTGGCCGCAGATTGCACAGATTTTCGCAGATTGATGGGAAGGTGTTTATGTTCATAATTCGTAACTATTCACGTAGCATAGGCATCCTTGCCTGTGCCCCTCTCTCCGGCAAGCGTCAGCGAGACGCTAATTTCTCCCTCCGACCTGAACAGTTACCATAATTCTATACTGTAAATTGGTGAGATTGCTTATGCGTTTGCCTGGAGTTTCGCGTCCCCTTCTCCATCACCACCAATAGGCGCGTCGAGAAAAGAGCTGGGAAGCAGTCCAGAATGCATTCCACGGCGCGTAGGAGTGGAAAAGAAACTGCCGGCAGCATTTGCTTTTTGCTGTAGCCTCCCGATGCCAGGTAGGACAGAGCCGAAAACCGTTTGATCGTTCTCAATTCCCAATCGCAAAGAGTCTGATGCCACTCCCGATTCAGGAATACCCTGTTGGCATTCCCCTGCGCCGCATAATAGCCGAGCTTGGAGTGGTCAGTGCCAACGGGCGCGAACCATTTTATAGGTTTGAATCTGGAAACAGGCTCGTGGTGCAACAGTCCATAGACCAGCCATCCAAGCAAACTGATGTCGGGTTCAAAAATAATAACGCGTCCGCCGGGCTTGAGAACTCGCAAAAACTCCCGAAGCGCATCGCCGGGATACTCCAGGTGATGAAAGACGTCAAAGAGGATCAGATGCGAAAGGGATTCGTTGGAAAAACCAAGCATGTAGGCGTTTTCAACCCGATCTATCCATGGATTGGCGAACAGATCGGTGCAAAGGGCCTCAGGCAACACAGACTTGAGGTTTCCAATGCCCGAACCCAGTTCGACAATGCTGCCTTGGGCCTTAAGATCGATTTCCGCCAGGATCAACTTGTAAAACTGCTGATACACTCTCCTCAGAAGAGGCTTTTCACGCCATTTTTGAAGGTTTAGCTGTATCTCGATATTGTGCTGATTCTGGTCGCTCATATACAACTACCGGAATTTGAGTTTGAAGGCTGCGAAGACGCACATTTTGAGCAATAGCCATCCGTGCTTGAATCGGCTTATCTGGGTGCTGCCGTATTCGCGGTCGCGGTACCGCACTGGAATCTCCACGATCTTGAGGTTCAATTTTGAGGCCCCAAAGAGCAGGTCAAAGTCTCCAAATGGATCAAAGTCTCCAAAATACTGTCTGTTGGCGACGATCCTGTTGTAATCGGCCTTAAAGAGAACTTTGGTGCCGCAAAGAGTGTCCTTCAACCGCTGTCCCAACAGGAAGGTAAATAGCAAGCCAAACGCTTTATTCGCCAGAAGATTCAAGAATCGCATCGCTTGTTTTTCCATGGGATAGACCAGTCTGCTGCCGTTAATGAAATCGCCGTGGTTGTGCGCCAAAGCTTCATAGAACTTGGGCAAGTCCTCAGGGGGCATTGTAAGATCAGCGTCGAGTATCATGAGCACTTCTCCGGTGGCGCGCTCAAACCCTTCTCGAACCGCATTGCCCTTGCCTTTGCCGGTCTGGCGGATCGCCACTATATCCCTGTCCTTGTATTTTTGCTGCACGCGCACAATTTCCTCGTAAGTGCCGTCGCTGGAATGTCCCTCCACAAAAATAAACTGTTGTGATTGCCCGAAGGATGGCGTTCGCAAAATGGCATTTTCGATGTTCCCCCTTTCGTTGCGGGCAGGCACTAGAATGGATACAGAATACTCCTGGTTTGATTCCTTGCTCAAGCGGGCGACAATTAGGAAATACACATCCAAATGATTGATAAGTGGCAGGTTCGCGAGTCCCTTGTTAAAAAGGGGGGCGATGATTGGAACTTGTTTTGGAAACAAGAGTCTGCGTTCCATTTTAAAGGGATCAAACCCTTCGAGTTTGAGGATGTTCTCGATATCGGCATAGGATAGCCAATTCTGCAGAGGCTGTTTCTGTTTGAGCCCCGTGGTCTCCGCCAGCTTGAAAATCGGCTCCCAAAGGTAATTGTAATTTGATATGATCACCTTCGTGCGTAGTGTGCAGGCATGTCTGAGATTCCCCAGCGTCTTTTGGATATCCAGAAGTGAGCAGAACAGATCAGAGAGGATAATGTAGTCGTATTGGCTCTCAGGGTGATATTCCAAAGCGTCGGCGCAAATGAACGTCAGATGCGGGAATTTCTTTTGTGCGATGGCGATCATATCGCCAGCGAAATCCACCCCCACGCCATGGGAAGGCCCAACCGCATTGAGCAAGTCTCCTGTGCCGCAGCCAATTTCAAGGACGGAAGCGCCCTTTGGAATTATAAAGGAGTATTGGTTTTCAATGCATGCATGATAGGAACGATGGCGACTCTTCCATTGATCGCGATGGGGAGCAATTTCATTGAAATAGGATGTTAGTCGCTCTTTCTGGCTCGCCTCTTTCATTTTGAATTGTTGCGTCAGGGCGCAGTCTAGCAACAGAAAGGTAATGAAGACAAGGGGTGTGTGACCGGAAACAGCAATTCTCATTTTGGCTGGCGGCGAGGTCGGTATCAGGGTGGAGCGTGTGGGGATACGGCGGGTGAAAGCACTTGTCACCTAATTGTTACAATTGTCACACAATTGTAACTTGTACAACGACGCCCATAATGACATCGTTGCCATGTGAATTCGCGTGGATTCAATTATTTCATTCAATGCCTGCACACGGTTGCCGCAGTCCTGCCCAGCAATTCTCATTATGGCAGGCAAGCAAGAATACCCAATGAATATCCAATATCGAACAAGGAATTTCCAATAATGAAGTAGGCAGTCCGCTTTTCTCACTATCCGAAGTCTTTTGCCCGGCAATTCGCATTTTGGCAGGGGGCTGTTGGATTGAATCTCAAATTTGAAATTTGAAATCCACAACTGAATATCTGACGTTACATGAGAATAAGGATGGGCGCGAGAAACAGAAGTTGTTGTCAGAATTCCTCACTTCATTATTGGAAATTCCTTGTTCGATATTGGATATTCATTGGGTATTCTTGCTTG
>CAIUEN010000425.1 GCA_903898185.1 uncultured Verrucomicrobiales bacterium | reverse complement strand
GCCTCGCGAGGAAAGTTGTTTTACCGGGTAGTTCAGCAGGCAACGCAAGTGTCGCCCGTGCCTTACAAGCTCATAGTGGGCGGAAAATCTCACGCCAACCACAACCAGTTGGGGTAGGTTGCGTTAATAGGATAGCCATGTTCCACTGATTACGCATTTTGTTGCCAGTTTTCAGGAGCTATACTGGGTAAGGCCGTTACAAATTTCATCAAAAAACACGAACAATCTTACCCATTTGCAGTGCATCTCCACTCGCCTTCCTCTGCCCTTCCCAATCCTGTTAATCCTGTTAATCCTGTCTATGTCTTGGGCGGTATGTGCGGGTTTTGCGCTGGAATTCGAGTCTTTCGCGACCGAAATTGAGGAGCAATCCAATTTCAATCCCGGTCGCGGTGAGGTAATTCACAAGCTGAACTTCATGGGCGGGAATAATCCCCTGAACTGACTTATTCTCGATCATAACACGCTCCTCAACAAGCATATCCACAGCAAAAACACCCACCACGATCCCATCGTACCGAACATCGATCCGTTTCTCGCACTCAACCCTCAGACCCGCTTTGCCCAGCTCGTGTCTTAAAGCGTTCTGATAAACCGATTCCAAGAAACCCGCCCCCAACACCCGATGAACCCTCATTGCGCATCCAATGATTCTCTCAGTCAGCTCAGCCTCCTCCATACCATGCTTTTCCTAAATTCTGTTAATCCTGTAAATCCTGTTAATCCTGTCTTCCAAATCACGCGCTTGCAGCCGAGGTCAAAACAAGCACCTGTTCGAGAGTCGAGAGTCCCTGGCAGGCTTTTTCCAAGGCTACTTGGCGCAGGGTTTTCATTTGCTGCGAGATGGCCAGTTTTGCGATTTCGGAAGCGCTGGCGCGCTTGATGATCATTTTGCGAATATCGTCGGTGACGGTCATGGCCTCAATGATCGCCAGACGTCCGCTGTAGCCGGTGTTTTTGCAGCGGTCGCAACCACGTCCACGGTGAAGATTACTATGGTCAAAGGTCGCGGGGTCGATCTTCAGGTCGAGGAACATCTTCTCGGTATAGGTGACCGGCTCTTTGCAGGCCGGACAGATGCGACGCATAAGGCGTTGGGCGCAGGCGAGAATGACGGAGGATGAAATCAGGAACGGGGCGATCTCCATATCGTCCAAGCGCGAGATGGCGCCAGCGGCGTCATTGCAGTGCATGGTGCTCAAGACCTGATGGCCAGTCAGCGCGGCTTCGACGGCGATTTCGGCTGTTTCGGTATCGCGAATTTCGCCGATCATGATGATGTCGGGGTCTTGGCGGAGAATCGAACGTAGAGCGCTGGCAAATGTCAGGCCAATCTCCTTTTTGACTGGAACCTGGTTGATGCCGGGAATCTGGAATTCAACCGGGTCCTCGACGGTGACGATGTTGAACTCGGGATTGTTGAGCTCGTTGAGCGCGGAGTAAAGGGTGGTGGTCTTTCCAGAACCGGTGGGGCCGGTCACCAGAATCAGACCGTGCGGAGCGTCGATGGCGGCTTTGAACCGGACGAATGTCTCTTGGTCGAGGCCGAGCTTCTCCATGCTTGCGGAGAGGTTGCTCTTGTCCAGGACGCGCATGACGCATTTTTCACCGTGGACAGTCGGCAGAAAGGAAATGCGCAAGTCAATGTCCCGTCCGCCGACGCGCACTCGCATGCGTCCGTCCTGGGGCAATCGCCGCTCGGCGATGTCGAGGTTGCTCATGACCTTGATGCGTGAGGTCAGGGCGACTTGCAGGTTCTTGGGCGGCGGCGGCATGTCCATCAGAGCTCCATCGACGCGATAGCGCAGGCGCACGCTCTTTTCGAACGGCTCAATGTGGATATCGCTGGCCCGGTCTTTGATCGCCTGAATCAGGATGAGGTTGGCCAGTTTGATGACCGGGCCTTCGTCCGTGGAAGCCGCCAGTTGGGCCAGATCCACCGCATCCACGTTGTCCTTGGCGACTTCCAAGCTTTCGGCCTCGACATCCGCCTGCTTCTGGGCGTCCTGCATGATCTCTTCCATGCTCCCGCCGCGGGCTGAATCGACGTTATTGATGCGGTCGAGGATGGCCTTTTCAGAAGCGATCATCGGCGAGACCTCGAGTTTGGTCAGGCGTTTGACATCGTCCAAGGCCAACACATTGAGCGGATCGGCCATGGCCAGGAAAAGCTTGTTTCCCAGGCGCGAGATCGGGAGAACCTTATAGTTGACGGCAATATCACGGGGCAGGAGATCAACGATCTCGATTGGAATCGAAGCCCGGGCGACGTTGATGGGAGGGGTATTGAGAACGCGGCCCATGGAGACGACCATATCCAAGTCGGTGATCTTGCCCTTTTCGGCAACCAACTTAACAAAACGGGTGCCATCTCTCTTCTGCTGTTCGAGCAATTCCTGGACTTCCGCGACACTCAGCAGGCCATCCTCGACCAATGCCTCGGCGATGCGTTCTCCAAATGATTTGATGGGAGCCATGTGTTCTAACGAAATACTTTACCGATTAACTTGAGCAGATCAGCCGGGGCGGCCAAATACCAGATGATCCGAAGCTTGGTGGCTTGCTCCATTTCCGAGGCAGCTTGCTTGTTGAACGGATTGGCCGTCGCAATCATAACGGCCTTGCCCATGTGATCGAAGGGAAGTACGCACCAACGCAGGCAGGCGTCGCGCGGAAATCGACGCGCCGTTTCAATGTCCAAGTCATATTTGTCAAGGTACAAAAAAGCCAAACGCGAACGGTCGGAAAGAAGCCTCAAGGATTTCTCAACGGGAATAATGCCTTTATCGGCGAGAAGGTAAATGAACGGTTCGGTGGGACGCGTTGGCTTTTCCGAACTTGGAGTTTGCCAACAGAGTTGGAAATCGCCTGCGGTCATCAACTTGCCCTCGACAAAAAGTCGCGACATGACCTGGCGTCCATCGTCGATCTCGATCGGAACTCCCGTCGGACGCGCCATTGCTTTCTTGGGAGGTCCCCCCGGTTGCCTGATGAACGCATCGGTTTCGACCCCGGCGAGGTTGGTTAGATCGTTGGCCTTGTTCTCGATCTGAGCCATCGCCATCATCGCCTCGGAATCATCGGGATGGCGCTGGAGGATCGTTTCATACTCCAGGATGGCAGACGATAGCTGACCCAAATGAACGTATGCTTGGGCAACACGGTTAGATGTCCGCAGCACCTCTTTCTCCATTCCCAGCTTGAGGTAGGCTTCCTTTAAGATTTCAAGTGACTGGTAATCAAGCGGCTGCGATTGAGTGATCACCTCGAACATCTCAATCGTCTGGCGCAATTGCGCTTCTTCGCTTTGGTTAAGACTACCGGCCATTTATGGTTGATCCAGATAATGGCAAGCCAGCGCAGCCAAATCAAGCAGGATGCGCCAATTCATTATGTGGGGCAGACCTCCGGTCTGCCGGTGGCGGTGCCTCTGGCTCCGCAGGGAGTCGAAAACTCCGTGCGCTGGCAGATCAGAGTTTTCCCCCTGTATTCCCTCAAAATGAGAATTGCTGACTTGCTCTGGAGAAAGATGTATCGAGAGGTCAGAGACCCATCGAACCGGCAGACCAGAGGTCTGCCTCACAGAGTTACTTTCCTCTCACACCCTTCGGCGAAACGCTCGGACTACTCTGCAAACATGATTAGCTCAATCTCATCGGCATGACGACATAAAGGAATGGTCCGTTGATTTTCAGCACGCCGGGGCTGAGTTCGTCTATGACTTCGAGATAAACTTCATCATCGGTCAGCGCGGTCAATGGCTCAATCATGTATGCTGGATTAAAAGCAATCGCCATGTCCTTGCCTTTGTAATTAACCGCCATGCTTTCCCGCGCTTCACCGACATCTGGCGAGTTGGCGGTGATAGCCATGTTGTTGCGCGTCAGGTTGATTTTGACCGAATTTGCCTTGTCGCTCGTAATGATCTGCGCCCGTCGCAATGCTCCAAGAAACTCTTCTCGCGGCAGCGCAATTCGTTCCTTGGTTTCGCTCGGGATGACCTGCCGGTAATTGGGATAATTACCTTCCACCAGCTTTGAAATGATCAAAATCGAAAAACCTTTTTCGTCAATCAATCTGAACGCCGCCTGGTTTTCGGTTAATTTTATTTCAATTTCTCCAGAATCATCCAAAAGCCGATTCAACTCGCTCACCGTCTTGGTTGGAATGATTATCTCGCCCTGACTGCCTTCCGGAATGTCCACTTCCTCATCGACCAAGGCCAACCTTCGACCATCGGTCGCCACCATCGTCATTTTGTGCTCTTTCAAACTGATGAAAATGCCGTTTAGCACAAATCGCGACTCATCGGTCGAGATCGCAAATGACGTCTTTTTGAGCATTCCCCTGACCTTTTGCTGCGGCAGAACGATTCGCTTGGTTTCCTTGAATTCGTTGATCGGCGGAAATTCGTCGGCGCTCAAGCCGTTGATCTTGTAAAAAGAGGCCCCCGCTCGGATGCTGCAAATGTTCTTGTCGTCAACCTCGATTTCTATATCGCCTGCTGGCAGCTCACGGACGATGCCAAAAAAGCGTTTTACCGGCACGGTTGCCGCGCCAGGTTTTCTCACATTCGCTTCCACCGCGCAACTGATGGTGACATCCAAGTCGGTGGCGGTCAGTTCGATCCTGTTTTCACTGGCTCGCATCAAAACGTTGGAGAGCACAGGCAGCGTTGTTCTGTTGCTGACGATGTTCTGCACGGATTGCAGTCCATGAATTAGCTGGTCTTTCGTTATTGTTAGATTCATGCCGCTCTCTTAATACATTCTTTTCTTAAAGAAACAAAGCGTATTATTAAGGGTTGTGAATAAAGCCAACAAAGTAAGAATCATGGCTTGGATAAAGGTTTTTGTGGATTTTCAACAGACGAGAAAGTATGTGGATAGAAAACAGGTAAACCCAAAAAGTCGGAGTTGTTGGCTCTTTCAACAAACAATTCACATACTATTCGGAATCCATTGGGCATAAAAAGGGGAGTTGCTAACATGTCGGGTGATTATTGTGCTGACTGTTGAGGTGCCTCTGGCTCCGCAAGCGAGTTAGGCCGCGATGATTGGGACGAGATAAATCCGCCAATGTGATTGTTCGCGATCTTCTACTTCATCACGCCCAGCTTATTTTGCGTTGCCGTGTAGTACCGTCCTATGTTTTGGCTGTAAGATGTCCCGTTTACTATTACCGTGACCCACGTATAGACCGGTACTCCTGGTGCGTTAATCGTCGTATTGATTAGTCCTTCGTCGTTCCAATAGCTACCGCCTCCATTACATTTCATTCGCGCTGAAAACGTCCAGCGCATCCCGTTCTTTGTGACCGTAATGCTTCCTGATGCTCCAGGTACGGGGCCCTCTGTAACTGTTCCTGTGCCAACCTTTGACAGTGGTGATAGCTTCCAAGTTGTCCCCCCTACCAGAATGCTTGTGTTGGCTCCGAGAATGTTCACTGCTGTTGGAAACGTTATGGTTCCAACTACTGCAATGTCATCCAGCGCTTTCGGCGTTGTTGCGAATGCGCGGTTGATCGTGAAAGTGCTACAATCCAACCCGATCGGTTTGATCTGCTGTGCCGGTGTACCCTGTGGCCTTTCTACTGTGCATGTGGCTACTGCGTAACTGTACACTTCATCGGGGATACTCCCACCACTCGCCTCCGCTGGGCTGTAACTCTCTGGTATCAACGCTGCTTTAACTTCTATTGCCTTCCTGTCATTTCCGCCCGTTACAAAATCTACTTTAAATTTTCCGTCTAGCCCCAAGGCCACAGTTGGATCATTATAAGAGGGCTTCGTCCACCAATTTCCAGCCACATTGATGTATGTTGCGACTTTGTACTGTTTTGGATCTACGCCTGTCGCTATTCCGCTCAATCCCCCTCCTGACCCATAGGCAGCCAAGTTTGTTATTTGTATTTTGGGCTTGCTCTTAGGCACATCTCCTGCGTCTCTCATGTAAATGGCTGCCGGTAGCTTGTATCCTAAATACGCCCAGTTCATTCCCGTCTTCAATACCCCTGCGTTGTTTCGAATGCCCCATGATCCTCCAAAAGAGCCTTCGGCCTGTACTTTCCACTGTTCATCATACGCTTCGAAGTAGAACGTCTTGATGTTCTTATCCTTTGCCCATGACTCAAAGGCTAATTCATAATAAGCCGCATTCGCTACGCTTGCTACCGCATTCGCATTCCCGAGTCTCGTCCCTGCGCTTGGCCATCCCGTCTCCGATACGACAACGTCCTTCCCGCCCGCTGCTGTTACCAACGCACTGTATCCTCTGTCCAGGCTGGCGATGGCACAGTCTATTCTGATATCATCCCAGTAAGGGTAAAAGTTAGCAAACACGACGTCACACTTTTGTATTACAGTTGGGTTCGCCATGAGTGTCCTGTAGGTGTCGGCTGTTGTGATTGGGATGTTTTTCTTGATCTCGTGCCTGACATAATCCAAGTAGGCTGTTAGAGTCTCCACTGGCAGATCGCCTCGTAGCAACACCTCACTACCGATTACTAACATGTCCGCTTCTCCTCTGTTAGCTGCGGCGACAAGATTGACTATTTCATTACTGTTCGCTGACGATTGGTTTGTGTTTGTTTCTGGTCCCAGCCACGCCCCCAATGCTACTTTGAACCCCGCTTTATGCGCCAACGCCCCCGCTATCTCCATGCCATGCGTTACGCTATATGTTCTAACCCACTCTGCGGACCCCTTTATCGTGTTTAGTCGCGCTGTAACCTGCGCTGGTTTTAGAATTACATTTTTATTTGGGTCCTGTGTTCCTATATAAGGACTGAAATTTATGCCATATGGCATGTATTTCACGGTCGCCTTACTACTCCATGCTAGTGTCGAGATTAGCATTGCGCATACCACTGTTTTAATAATTCTCGAGGTCATTGTGTTATTATCCTTTGTAACTGTTTTTTTTGCAAGCTATTTCTATACCAAAATCCAGTCTGCTCAAAGCAGCGCGACGGTGCGTGACCAAAAAGTAACCTTGTGGGGCAGGTCTCTGACCTGCCAGTTGACGGAGTCTCTGACTCGAATGGCGCTTAAGTTGGACAAAGTGCCTTCAAGAGTTTTTGTGTCTGAAGTCACGGTATTTTCTGCGAGGTTGGTTGAGCAGGGGATAGGGTTTGGGTCTCTTTTTGACAGCGCGCGGTTCGTAGCGATTGGGGCGTT
>CAIUEN010000424.1 GCA_903898185.1 uncultured Verrucomicrobiales bacterium | reverse complement strand
GCCCCCCCCCAATCCTCGCCTAAGAACGTCAAAATCGGGATTTTCCCTATCAAAATCAAATCGCTCCATCTTTACAAAACGTATAGAATAAAAAGCATTGTTTTCCTAGGTGCAACAATTTCTTAGGCGAGGATTGAGGCTGCTCCCCAATCCCCGCCTAAGGACATTAAAATCGGGTTTTTCCCTATCAAAAGCAAATTGCTCCATCTATACAAAACCTATAGAATAAAAAGCATCGTTTTCCTAGGTGCAACAATTTTTCAGACGATTGAAGCGGTCATTGAGGAACAGGAATTGGTCTGCTGATGGCATAGGCATCCTTGCCTGTAACCTCTTCCGGCGAGCGTCAGCGAGAAGCTAATTCCTCCCTTTGACCATTACGAATTTACGAATTGTTTGCTGTCCCGAAGCAAGTCTGCTTACACTGACCCAAGAATGAACGACGGTCTGATTATTGCCAACGGGAGGCAGATTGCAGCGCAACTGCCCTGTTCCATCGAGGCATTTTTGGTGGCGCAGAATCTGCCGCCGCGCAGTGTGGTGGTGGAGCATAACGGAGAAGCCGTTGCGCCATCCGAGTTCAGCGGACGGCAACTTGTTGCTGGGGACCGGCTGGAGATTGTCAAGATCGTTGCTGGAGGTTGACCGGTTTTTGTGGACAAATATCCTTGTTATCTTGAGCCATGAAACAGAAATTCGGAACCATCGTAGCGGGGGTGTGCGTGTTAATTGTCGGGCTGGCCTTGTGGGTGTCACTGAGGACCTTGAAACCGGCACAGAACTCGTCTGTAAACGGGGGCAGCCTGGCGGCGTCAACGAACTCCAGCGTGATGGCTGATTGGAGAACCTCTCCGACTGGGGCGAGTCTTTTGGAGCGCACCGCCTTTGATTTGCAGGAGGGGAATCTTATCTCGCCGCGCAAGCCGTTTTATTTTGGGCTGGACCGGGTTCCTTTGCTCCAACGGCAGATCTTTGGCGACGCGGGACAACCGCTCTGGGAAATTCTCGCTTCGCTCCTCTACGTGGTGATGACATTTTACATCGCCAAGTTTCTGGACTTCTTCATCAACGCCAAGCTCAAGAAATGGGCCGCCCGGACGGAAACAAAACTGGACGACCTCTTGCTGGATTTGTTGCACGGGCCAACAACGCTCCTGACGTTTGTCATTCTCCTTCACTACGGGCTGCATTTATCAACCTTGTTTTCGGTTGCGCTCAAGGTGCTGGTTGCAATCTCCCTGACTTACCTGTGCGTCAAAGCGGCGGATATTTCTGTTGCCTATTGGAAACACCGGGCTGCAACTGGTGGCATTGACAAGGCGTTCGACGACATGCTGGTGCCGGTCATCAGCAAGAGCCTGAAGGCGTTCATCATCCTGGTTGCCATCCTGGTGACCTCGGACAACCTGGGATTCAACATCAAGAGCGTGCTGGCTTCGCTTTCAGTGGGCGGGCTGGCGCTCGGCTTGGCCGCGCAAGACACCCTGGCGAACATTTTCGGCGCGGTCTCTGTATTTATTGACAAACCGTTTCGCATCGGCGACCGCATCAAATTGGATCAGGTGGATGGCTCGGTCGAATCCATTGGTTTGCGCAGCACACGGGTTCGGAACCTGGATGGTTATCTGGTCACGATTCCCAACAAGATCATGGGCAATGCAATCATCACCAATGTCAGCCGCCGACCCACGATAAAAACAGAGCTCAACTTGGGGCTGACCTATGATACCTCGGTCGAGAAGCTCAAGCGGGCTTTGATGATTATCGAACAGGTTTACAACCAGCACCCGCTCACGCAAGAAGCGCTGATTGCATTCAATAACTTTGGCGATTCCTCCCTGAATGTGAACGTGGTTCATTACTGCAAGACTGCTGTCTGGAAGGATTACCTTGCCGCGCTTCAGGAACTGAACCTGACCCTCAAACAGCGATTTGACGAGGAAGGCATCGAGATGGCATTCCCGAGCCGGATGGTGTATGTCAAGACAGTCTCAGAGTAGAACAGGCATCTTGCCTGTTCGGGGGGGGGAGTTAGCGTCTCGCTGACGCTCGCCGGATGGAGGGCACAGGCAAGGATGCCTATGCTACCTGAATAGCTCGCTTACAGGCATCTTGCCTGTTCGATGTGGAAGTTAGCGTCTCGCTGACGCTCGCCGGAAAGAGGGGCACAGGCAAGGATGCCTATGCTACCTTTTCAGATTCCTCAACACCTCAGTCGTCGATTTTGCCTTGTTGAGCGTGAAGAAATGAATCCCCGGCGCGCCCTGGCGCAGGAGTTCGGCGCATTGCTCGGTGGCATATTGAACACCGAATTGAGCGCAAGCTTCGTCGTCGTTCTGGTATTTTTCCAACTCGCTCAGAAGTGAAGTGGGCAGCGTCGCGCCGCACAGGGTGGTGAATCGCTTGATCTGAGAGACGCTCAGGAAATTGATGATGCCCGGAAAAATGGGGACGCTGACACCCTTGCTCGCCAGATGATCGCGGAAACGGAAGTAGTCTTGGTTGTTGAAAAAGAGCTGCGTGACCACAAAGTCAGCGCCGCAGTCTATTTTGCGCTTTAACCGGTCCCAATCGACCTCACGACCTTCTTTGCAGGCAATGTGACCTTCTGGAAATCCGGCGGTGCCGATGCAAAAGCCGCCCAGTTGCCGGATGAACTCAACCAATTCATAGGAATACTCGAAACCACCCTCTGTTTTCTTGTAATCTCCGATGCCTCCCGGCGGATCGCCTCGTAGCGCCAGGATGTTCTTGATACCCAATTCTCTGGCTTGAAGCAGCGCCGCGCGAAGCTGTTCGGCGGTCGATCCGACACAAGTCAGATGGCACATGGCGGTGAGCCCGTGTTCGCGCTGGATGCGATCAACGATCATCAGCGTCTTTTCCTTCGTGCCCCCGCCAGCGCCGTAGGTTACCGAGCAAAAGTCCGGGTTTAGAAGCATCAACTCCGGGACGGTCTTCTCCAGCAGCGCTCGATCTCCTTCATCGGTTTTCGGCGGGAAAAACTCGAACGAAATGACCGGTTTTCCCTCCCGCATTTTGGCTTTGAAAATGTCTCGTATGAATCGCGTTTGACATGGTCGGTTGTCGTTCATCAAGAGTGATTATAGAACGAAACAGCAGAGAATCAAACGTAAAATCAACGTATCGTGATAAGATGATACAAGTGAAGTTTTTTCAATTCCAGCCTCAGAATACCAGCAATCCTCAATTTGGGGCAGAACTCTATGATGCCTTTATCTTGGCCGGAATCGCGATTCACGGGCCAGTTCCTGCCAGAGGCTTTTTTCGCGATCTGTCAAATTTGTCGGCACCTGGATCCGGGCTACTACGTAAAGATCGCCTTGTTCGCCGTCGCGTCCGGGAAGACCCCGCCCGCGAATGCGCAGGCGCTGCCCGTTCTGCGTGCCGGCCGGAATCTTGATGTTCACCTGTCCGTTCAGAGTTGGCACCGAGACGCCGGCACCCAATGCAACCTCCCACGGCGCAAGGTCCAAGTCATGGTACAAATCGCCCCCTTCAACGCGAAAATCAGGGTGGCTGGCCATGCGAACCCGCAAATACAGGTCGCCTGCTTTCCCCCCCCCTTCGCCCGGCTCGCCCTGGCCTGTAATGCGCAGTCGCTGACCGTCATGGACGCCGGCGGGGATTTTCACCTGGTACCGTTGAGTCGAGGAAATTTGACCCTCGCCGTCGCAAGTGGCGCAGGTTCGGCGGCCTTGGACGCCAGCGCCAGCGCATGCCGGGCAGCGGGTGTGCCGGCGCAAGCTAATCGGTCGAATGGCGCCATTTGAAAATTCTTCGAGAGTCACCATGATGTCTGCTTCGACATCCTGACCGGGTTCGCTCTCGGTTGCGGTAAATCCGCTACGTCTGGAAAAGCCGCCCAGTCCACCAAAAACCTGCTCGAAGAAATCGCTGAATCCGGTGCCTCGGAACTCAAAATCCTCGGCGCCGCCGGACGAGCGGGTTTGGCGATAACCGGGTTGTGAGCGCGGCGGTGGCGTAAAGCCGCGTTCGCGCCAATCGGTCCCCAAGGCATCGTATTTCTTACGCTTTTCAGGATCGCCGAGCACCTCGTATGCCTCGTTGATTTCTTTGAAGCGTTCCTCGCCCCCACGTTTGTCCTTCGCCACATCCGGATGGTGTTGCCGCGCCAGACTTCGAAACGCCTTGCGAATCTGATCGGCATCGGATGTCCGGGGAACGCCAAGTACCTTATAATAATCTTTATACTCAACTGACATAATTGCGCCAAGCCGGGGCATTTAACATCAACAGGGCAAATGTATCAAATCAATCGTGAAAAGGACGCAACGCGAGAGCCATAGGCACGATTGATGTTGGAGTAGGTTCACCTTCCGCGCGTGTTCCGTGTTCTGCGGTTTGAACTGCCAATTCCAGGTTTGGGTTTGATGGCTTCCCCACTTCATTATTGGACATTCCTTGTTCGATATTGGATATTCAATCCCATCATGCGCAGGCACGGAAGGTGAGAATCTTCCATTGATTGGGTGTTCTTGTTTGCCTGCCCTAATGACAATTGCTGGGTCAGAGGAGAAATTAGCGTCTCGCTGACGCTCGCCGGAGAGAGATGCACAGGCAAGGATGCCTATGCTACCAAATTTGCTTACGCCCTGGGATGCGCCTCGTCGTAGGCCCGTTTGAGCCTTTCTGTGCTCAGATGGGTGTATATTTGAGTGGTGACCAAGTGGGCGTGGCCGAGGAGTTCCTGGACGCTGCGCAGGTCAGCGCCGGCATCAAGCATGTGCGTAGCGTAGCTATGGCGCAGTTTGTGCGGAGTCAGGGCCGGGTCCAATCCCGCTATGGCCAGGTATCGCTTGAGCCGTAACTGCAAGATGCGAGGCTTGGGCGGAATCTCTTTGCCAGGGGCTTTCAGAAATACTGGCGCGGTTTGCGCAGGCTCATGCCCCATGTGTTTCCAATAAGCGCGGATGGATTCCAGCGCAGGCGCGCCAATGGGCACCACGCGCTCTTTCTTTCCTTTGCCGCTGACACGCACCATCTGCTCGTTCCATTGTATATCCTCAGCCCGCAACCCGCAAAGTTCACTGATGCGCAATCCGCACGAATAGATGGTCTCGAGAATGGCTGCGTCCCGGAAATAGACCGAGACATCGCCATCCCCTTTTTCCAATTCGCGCCGCATCTCTTCGCCTGGCGCTTTGAGCAGGGCCAGGAGTTGATCGACGGTCAAGAAGCGCGGCAGGCGCTTGGGGGTTTTGGGGAGCGAGATGCTTTTTATAGGTGACGATCCAAGTATTCCGTTGCGAATCAGAAATTTATAAAATGAACGCAACGCCGAAAACCGCAGTTGCGTGGCGGCACGGCTTAATTTGCCCCGTCCAAGAAAACGCAAATACTCGCGAAAATCGTCACGAACCAAATGCTCCCAAACCGGAGCTTCTTTTCGCGCGCCTTGATACCAGTTGAAAAACTCGAGCAGGGCCTGTCGATAATTGCGCTGGGTGTAAATCGACGCTCCCTTGTCTGATGCCAAATGCGCAAGGAAACTTGCGATGCGGCGGTTGATCGGCTCCTTGTCGTTTTGAGTTTGCTTGCGCATGTCTCCCATCATACAGAACCACTTGGAACAGGCAACCCAGCCAATACGTCTGTGGCCTGAACAGGATCATGTCCTGGCTTATCCCTTGGGAACCGTGGCCCGAGCTTATGACGATCTCCTGACGTGACCGGAACTTAGGCTTTGCAATCAAGGCGGAGCTTTCGTAATAGTAGCGGCCCGCCCATCGGGCGTTTTTGACCGTCGGGGCGGCTTTATTATGAAACCTGAAGTCGAGATCTACGATACAACCCTGCGCGATGGCAGTCAGGGCGAAGGAGTTAATTTTTCGTTGATGGACAAGCTTCGCATCGCCGAGAAACTGGATGGCTTTGGTGTTCATTATATTGAAGGCGGATGGCCAGGCTCCAATCCCAAGGATATCGAATTCTTTGCGGAAGCCAAGCGACGGAAATTCAAGAATGCCCGACTGGCGGCCTTTGGCTCGACGCGCCGAAAAGGCGTGTCGGTTGAAGAGGATGAACAGGTTCGATTGCTGCTTGGCGCCGAAACCCCTGTGGTCACCATTTATGGGAAAACCTGGCTGCTCCACGTCAAAGAGGTCTTACGAACCACGCCCGAAGAGAATCTGACGATGATCGCTGACACAGTGAAATTCCTTAAGGATCACGGGAAATTTGTCGTTTACGATGCCGAACACGGGTTTGATGGTTTCAAGGACAACCCGGAATATGCAGTGGACACTTTTCTGGCTGCCGAGAAAGCCGGGGCCGACATCATCGCGCTCTGCGATACCAACGGGGGGTCGCTGCCGCGTGAGATCGCTGAGATTTGCGCCAAGGCGCGAGGGAAGTTGACAATTCCACTTGGAATTCACACGCACGACGATGCCGGACTTGGAGTGGCAAACGCCATCGCCGCCATTGAGTCGGGCGTAGCACATGTTCAGGGCACGATCAATGGGTACGGTGAGCGGACGGGCAACTGCAATTTGACCAGTTTGATCCCGAACATCGCGTTGAAGCTGAAGAAGCGATGCATCTCGGAGACGTCACTGACGCAATTGAAGGACTTGTCTCAATTCGTCGATGAAATCGCAAATTTGCGCCACAGCCCGCGCCAGCCTTGGGTGGGATCAGCGGCGTTTTCTCACAAGGGCGGGACGCATGTCAATGCCGTCCAAAAGATCGTTCACAGTTACGAGCACAGCGACCCTGCGTTGGTGGGCAATCGTCGCAACGTCCTGATCAGCGACCTCGCTGGACGCAGTAACATTGTCATCAAAGCGCGCGAACTCGGCTTTGACGTGGATAACGACACGCCGCAGCTCAAGCAAATTCTGGCGCAGATCAAGGATTTGGAGCACCAAGGATATGAGTTTGAGGCTGCCGAGGGTTCGTTGGCGGTTCTGATTCGCAAGATCATGGAAAAGCGGGAGTTGCCGTTTGCTGTCAGCGCCTATCATGTTTCGATGCGTCGTGATAGCAAAACTGCCATCTGCGAAGCTACGATCAAGGTCCAGGTGAAAGACAAATGCGCCCACACGGTTGCCGAAGGGGACGGCCCGGTCAACGCGCTCGACTCAGCATTACGCATGAGCTTGGCGGAATTTTATCCTTTGGTCAAAAACATCAAGCTGACCGACTATAAAGTGCGCATCTTGGATTCCCAAACTGGCACGGCAGCCAAAACTCGCGTTCTCATTCAATCCAGTGATGGCAAGGAAGACTGGGGTACCGTCGGCGTTAGCCCGAATATTATTGAAGCCAGTCTCCAGGCGCTTGTGGACAGCATGGAGTATAGACTGATTGAATCGTAACTGTTCAGGAAAAAATTAGCGTCTCGCTGACGCTCGCCGGAGAGAGGGGCACAGGCAAGGGTGCCTATGCTACGTGAATAGTTTGAAAAATCTTGATGCATATACGGCGTGAGGTATGCTGTGCGCATGAAACGCGCAAAAAAGGTTGCTTACGGGTCAGGGAACGAAACCAAGGGTTATGAGCTGAGGGAAATGGCTCCAGCTTTTGGCAGCATCACTGAAGAACCGATGATTCGGACCCAGATTTACCTGAGTCGCTCGGAACATGAGTTTTTGCAGGCGGAGGCAACACGGCGCAATCAGCCGATGGCTGCAGTCATTCGGGACTTGATCGATAAACAGATGGATATTCCAGAAGACGCCTGGGCGAACAACCCGATGCTTCAATCAGTACCGGAGACTGCGCCTAGCGCGCAGAATTGTGCGAAAATCGTAGCGCAGACATTCCTGTCTGCCGTTCCGCAGGTTTTCCAACCTGCGAAGCACGGGGACAGTTCCAGCGTCCGTCTTGCCACCAAAACCTCGCCAACTGGAAAGTCGGCGAAACGGCAGACAAGAATGTCTGCGCCACGACAAGGTTGATTGTTATTTATCATGTCTGAGATTCCCAAGGCCTACGAGCCGCAAGCAGTTGAAGCTAATTGGTATCAATTTTGGCTGGATCAAAAGTGCTTTATCGCCGATCCGCAGTCACCCAAGCCGGCGTACTCGATTGTCATCCCGCCGCCGAACGTCACCGGCGTCTTGACGCTGGGGCATGTGTTGAACAATACGATCCAAGATATCCTGGCGCGGCTGGCGCGCATGAAGGGCCATGAAGTGCTGTGGCTGCCGGGGACGGATCATGCGGGCATCGCCACTCAATCAGTAGTTGAGCGGACGCTACGCAAGGCAGGAACGATCAAGCATCGCGACGATCTGGGTCGTGACAAGTTTTTGGAAAAGGTTTGGGAATGGAAGGAAAAGCACGGTGGAATCATCATTCAGCAGTTGAAAAAGCTGGGCTGTTCGTGTGATTGGACGCGCGAACGTTTCACGATGGACCCCGAGTATTCCAAATGCGTGCAGCGGGTCTTTGTTGATCTCTACAAGAAAGGAATGATCTACCGGGGAAAACGGATGGTGAACTGGGATCCTGCGGCGCGCACGGCGCTTTCGGATGAAGAGGTGATCATGACCGAAGAGCACGGGCATCTCTGGCATTTCAAATACCCGTTGCTGGACGCGCAGGGACAGGTCATTCCCAATCAATTTGTGGTGGTGGCAACGACCCGGCCTGAAACCATGCTGGGCGACGAGGCTGTGGCGATCAATCCGGGCGATGAGCGTTACCAAGGCTTGATCGGCGCCAAGGTGCTCCTACCGCTGCGCAATAAGCAGATTCCAATCATTACGGACGAGTTGGTTGATCCAAAGTTCGGAACCGGCTGCGTGAAGGTAACCCCGGCCCACGATCCCGCCGACTACCAGATGGCTCAGCGTCATAACCTGCCATTTACGGTAGTCATCGCCGCAGACGGAAGCATGACGACCGAGGCTGGAGATGATTTTGTTGGACTGGACCGCATGGAGGCCAGGAAAGCGGTGGTACAGGAACTTGATGAACTTGGACTGCTGCTTAAAGTTGAGGATTATCTGCATAATGTGGGTTACAGTGAGCGCAGCCATGTGCCCATTGAACCGTATTTGAGCGAGCAATGGTTTCTGCGTTATCCGTCCGTTCCGCAATCAACTGAGGCAGTGGAAAAGGAAGGGATTGCGTTTCATCCCGAGCGTTGGGTCAAAACCTACACGCACTGGATGGAAAACCTCAAAGACTGGTGTATTTCCCGCCAACTCTGGTGGGGGCATCGGATTCCGGTCTGGTATCGCAAGGAAACGGGAGAGGTCTATTGCGGACTGGACGCTCCGGCGGATACCGAGAACTGGGATCAGGATCAGGATGTGCTGGATACCTGGTTTAGCTCATGGCTGTGGCCCTTCGCCACAATGGGCTGGCCGGAGAAGACGGAAACGTTGAAGAAATTCTACCCGACAACCGACTTGGTCACCGGCCCTGACATTATTTTCTTCTGGGTGGCTCGCATGATCATGGCCGGGTACGAGTTCATGGGAGAAAAGCCGTTCAGCAACGTCTATTTTACAGGAATCATCCGCGACAAGCAGGGGCGGAAAATGTCCAAGAGTCTTGGCAACTCGCCGGACCCTCTGGATTTGATTGCCAAGTTCGGCGCCGATGCCCTCCGCTTTGGCGTGATGCGCTCAGCGCCCTTGGGGCAGGATGTGCTATTCGACGAGCAGCAGGTGGAACTGGGACGCAATTTCTGCAACAAGCTCTGGAATGCCTGTCGTTACAGGCAATTCCAAGGCGGCGCTGTCGAAAGCGAAATCGATCCACGGTTGCTCACGAGCGATGACAAATGGATATTGCTGCGGCTCGACCAGGCGATTCGTGAAGTTACCGATGCGCTAACGCATTACAAGTTCAACGAAGCGGCGCAGATTCTTTACCGCTTTTTCTGGAACGAATACTGCGACTGGTATCTTGAGGCGACCAAGGTTGTTTCATACGGCGACAATGTCGCTCAGAAGACCAATACGCTTGCGGTCATCGATTTTGTTCTGTCCAACACGCTGCGGTTGTTTCATCCGTTTCTGCCGTTCATCACTGAGGAATTGTGGCATGGCTTGGGCTACCACCAAGACCTGCCGGAAGACCAGGGGGGCAAGACGATCATGTATGCCTGTTGGCCTAAATCTCTCGGCGAGGATTTCATTGAGCATTACGAACTCAAGGAAGCCGACGCGAAGTTTGTCGATGAGCGAAATGCCTTGGTAGTCCTGGGCCGCGACCTTCGCCGTTTCGGAAATATCCAAGCTGGCAAGAAGGTGAAGTTCATCTTCAAGCCTGCGGTTGATGTGCCTGCTCTGGATCTCGCCGCGATAAAGCTCCTTCTCAATGCTGAATCGCTCGAAGTGAATTCCGCGTATGAGCCGCGCAAAGGCACGCCGAACGCATGTTCACCGTTGGGTGAACTTTTCCTGCCGTTGGAAGGTTTGATCGACGTTGAGGCGGAGAAAGCGCGATTGACCAAGGAAATCGCGAAAACGGATGCTGAAATCGAAAAGGTCTTTCAGAAACTCAACAACCCTGCGTTTGTCCAAAAAGTGCCATCTTCTGTCTTGGAAGAGCATCAAAAGCGCCTGGCCGATTGGCAATCGAAGCGCGAACAGCTCAAGAATGCTATACTTTGAACGGGTAAGAATGTTGCTTTTTGCGCCACGAACGAGGAACGAACTTACTCGCTTGAAAGCATAATTCTTCTTTAATCTGTGTAAATCTGTGTCATCTGCGGATTATTCTCCAATCACGGTTGGGAGTTTGGCAATAATGTTGTCGATGGCATCAAGTTCCATAGAAGATTTCACTGAGGGTTGTCCGCAGATTGCACAGATTTTCGCAGATCAGATGGTAAGGTATTATGTTCATAATTCCTATGCTGTAAATGGGTAAGATCGTTCAGTGTTCTCGGTGCAAAAAGTAACATTCTTACCCGTTCAAAGCATAACTGCCAAACAGGGGAAGGCTCACACAAAGACACCAAGGCACAAAGAGGATTGGGTATAAACAGGCTCGAAAAAAGAGAGTTCCTTTTCTGACTCTTCGTGCCTTTGTGTCTTTGTGTGAGCCTTCCCCTGATATGGATTGAGTTTCCGTGTATTCCGTGGTTCCTTATCCCCTCAAATTCAGTACGGCTGATGGTTCCAAAAAGTGGGAATTTCTTGAAGCGGAAAATAGGATAGTTTTCTACGGCTTGGAGCACCTCTGAGTTCTTCCCTAAAAAACCAGCAGTCCGAGCGCGAGCACGAAAATGCCGAAGGCCAAACGCAGGCCACTGAGCAGGCGGGTGCGCGACTCGGTGGCGGTAGCCCAGTTAATAAGGTCGCGCAGTCGCCATGGGGAAATGGTGAACCACATGCCAGCGATGACCAGCACATAAGCCCAAGTGACAATCACCAGTCGCCACGGGGTGTCTGCCCAGCGGGCAGTATCGACCATCAGTTTCGCCAGGAGCAATAGCACCACAGCCAATCCCCGCACCGCGAGAAAGTCCTTCACGTAGAGGCACGCGCCGACGCCGACCCCCACGAAGAGCGCGTAGAGATACGGTTTGAGGGGTTCGAAATCGGAAATATTCTCCAGGCTCAGGTAACAGATGAACCAAACGGTCGCGGACAGCGTGAGCAGCCAGCCGATGGGCAGCGACCTTGGAAATTTGCGGGCGGCGGCGGCAAACGCGGCGGGTTTAAACAACCCATAGGAGTTGCTCCACGCCACCAGCGCGCCCAGTATGATGGACAAGGTCGATAGTTTTAATGCCATAAATGCTGGCGTGAACGGAACATAAAACGATCCATTCTTCAACCCAAAACTCGCAAAAAGCAGCAGTTCTCATTATGGCAGCACCCCCTTCCCCCTTGCCACGATATTGGATTATTGCCATTCTTTTGGCGATGAATCGCATTGATGAACGTTTTGCCTGGTTGAAGCGGGAACAGCAGAAGGGGTTTGTTGTTTACATCGGCGCGGGTGATCCTGACTTGGAAGCCACCCGGCAACTGGCGCTGGCGTTCGACAGGGTTGGCGTTGACGTGCTGGAACTTGGCGTGCCATTCAGCGATCCGCTTGCCGACGGCTTGGTGAACCAACTGGCTGCCCAACGAGGTCTCGAATCTGGCGCCACGCCAGCACGAGTTCTGGAAACGGTTGCCGCAATCCGCCGCGACTCGCAGATTCCAATTGTATTCTACATTTATTACAATTTGATACATCGGTACGGCGTTGAGAAATTCATAACCGATGCCGCCAAGTCCGGTGTGGATGGACTGCTGATTCTTGATTTGCCACCGGAAGAATCGGACAGCTATGAGCCTCTCATGCGCCGCGCGGGATTGTGCGTCATTTACCTGATCGCCCCGACCACCCCTGAAAGCCGCATCGAGATCATCGCCAGGCGGGGCAGCGGTTTCATCTATTACGTTTCGCGCGAGGGCGTTACCGGCATGCAAACCGAGGTGTCGAATACCATCGCCCAGATGACAGCGAAAATTCGCGCGCATACCCATTTGCCAATCGCGGTTGGGTTTGGCATATCCAATCCTGAGCAGGCTCGCGCCGTGGCGGCGAATGCCGAAGCCATTGTCGTTGGAAGCGCGATTGTCAACCAAATTTCAAAATACGGCCGCAGCCCCGAAATGGTCGCCCGGACGGCGGAGTTTACGGGGACGCTGGTGAAGGCGGCCAAGGAGAAGCAATAAATGAAAACAAAGAACAACAACAGCCGATATGTGATCATCATGGCGGGCGGACGCGGCGAGCGGTTCTGGCCCATGAGCCGCGAAAAAACGCCCAAGCAACTGATCACGCTGTTGGGCAAGCGATCTTTTCTCCAACAGGCCGTCGCAAACGCCCTGCCGCTGGTTCCCATTGAGAACATTTTCATCATTACCAACGCCCTCCAAGCTCACGAAGTGCGCCGACAGCTTCCCAAGTTGCCCAAAGAAAACGTGGTTGGCGAGCCGGTTGGACGCGACACCTGCGCCGCCGTTGCCTTGGGAACCGCCGTCGTCGGCCAGCGCGATCACAATGCCGTCATGGCTGTTCTTCCTGCGGATCATGTCATCCCGGAAGAAGAGAAGTTCCGTCAAGTGCTGGCAGATTCCATGGACCTTGCCCAGCGGGAACCGGTGATTGTCACCATCGGCATCAAGCCCAGCGAACCGGCAACGGGCTACGGATACATCCAGACCGGCCCGGTCTTGCCCACTCCCAAGGGCGTTGAGCCCTATTCCACCCCGTTTTTCAAGGCGGAACGATTCGTCGAGAAACCGAATCTGGAAAAAGCGATTGAATACGTCAACAGCGGCCAATACCGCTGGAATGCCGGCATGTTCGTCTGGTCGTATGCGACTGTCATGCAAGGTCTCGAACTGCATCAACCCGAGATGGCGGCGGCGTGCCGTCGATGGGAAGCCGCGAGCGGGCCTGTTAAACTGGCGAAGCTACTGGCCAGGGAATATCCCGAGATCAAAAAGATTTCCATTGATTACGCGCTGATGGAGAAGGCAACCAACGTGGTGGTCGCGGACGGCTCGTTTGCCTGGGACGACTTGGGCGCGTGGCCGGCCTTGGCGCGCCACCTCAAGGCCGACGCCGAAGGCAACTGCGCCTCAGCCGATTTCATCCACGTCGATTCCTCCCAAAACATCATCCTCGACGCCCGCACCAAGAATCGCACCCCCATCGCCTTGGTTGGCGTGCGCGATTCGATTCTGGTACAGACCGACGATGCCGTGCTCCTGACTCACAAGTCCCAGGCGCAAAAGATCAAGGAACTCGTCAAGAAACTGGCAGAGAGCAAGCAGTATAAAAAGCTCACCTGAACAGTCAGGGAGTTGGAACTCTAAGAAGCGCCAGTTCAAAAAAATGGTAACTATTCAGGTCAGAAGGAAAAATTAGCGTCTCGCTGACGCTTGCCGGATGGATGAGCACAGGCAAGGATGCCTATGCTACCTGAATTGTTGCAAAAAATGAATCAAAGGGTTTGACACTGGGTTGATTCTGAGAAAAATATGTCCCTTCTGTGCCAGCGTAGCTCAGTTGGTTAGAGCGTGGGACTCATAAGCCCGAGGTCACTGGTTCGACTCCAGTCGCTGGCACCATCTTTTCTTCATAGGTAAACCTCAGAAAACCCAATAAAATCAAGGGCTTACGCTCTGTAAGCTGCTTTTTTGTGTTTCATCTCGCTGCATTTGTTTTTTTCGTTTCCGTCAACCTCAGGTCGATTCTAGCAGCGGTTTAGCAACGGTTTAGCAACGATTTTGCAATCAGGTAACAGCCTGTTCGGATATTATGCCCGTTTTGGATGTTTTTTCCTGTTTATGTTCATAAAAAATAGTTAAAAAAACTTATTGCGTCGGTTTTGCGATATGGTGTTTGCCAATGTTCGCCACGACTGTGGCGGATGCCGTTTCTACCGGCTCATCAAAGATACACATGTTCCCAGAACAAATTGCCATGCATCGGTTCATTGCCTGCCTCATGTGGGCAGGGTAGAACTTTGGGATAGTGCGTGGCTCTTCCTGTTCTTATGAAAAACAAATCCAAAGTCATTACACTTAGCATTAGACCCTAAACCACCCGAACAAATCCATTGATATGAAAAAAATTATTGCTCTTGGAATTGCGCTTACGCTGGCCGGTTGTATAAGCCTAAACCCACCTGAATGGACTCCGGTTACAAGCGAGCGCGAGAAGGAATATCAACCATATTTTGAGAAGGGGAAAGAGACGCTATCCGGTCAAGCGTTCATGGTTCAAATGGGCGGAAACGCCGTAAAGGCAGCAGGAATGGAGGTAACTCTCGACCCCGCAACATCCATCGGCAACGAGTGGTGGGGCAAGTCTGGCCGTCAATGGGCATGGAGAAACGCGACGCCGCCTTCGCAGGCATTCCAAAAGGCGAGACGGACAACAATCGCCGACGCGGAAGGAAGGTTCAAGTTCGCCAATCTTCCGACTGGAAAATATCACGTTAGGTCAGCGGTTACATGGTTCGCTGGAGATGTAGTGCAAGGCGGACTTGTGGGGCGAACTGTGGAAATCGAATCTGGAGTGCCGATGGAGGTTGTGTTGAATCGTTTTTATGAATAATCAGGCTGCCAAACAGGCACCAAAACAATTCTTCATGGGAGAACGCGCAGGAGCAAATCCTGTTCGAGCATTATCGCGAGATCGCTACACGGCAGCAGGGTGAAACATTTTTCGCCATTGCGCCACCGGCACGGCATGCGTAAATAACCACCATGAAAGACGCGTGCCAACACTGCAAACAAACCGTTGAATTTGAAAAATCTCAGGACAAATTCTCAATCACATGCCCGTATTGCTCAAAGTCAGCCTTCAGTCAAATAATACCCGCTCGCGTAAAAATCAGCCATTGGCGAACGGGATTATGCGCCTTCGCCGGAATCGTGATTTGCTCTTACGGGTTTGTTTGCATCATGGCTTCCAGCAACGCAATACAGGAAGCCAGCGCATCTATTTTATTTGGTTCCGGCGCAATTGTCATCGCGATTAGTTTTGTAATCGACGCCATCGTTCACTCGCACAATAGCCGATAACATTCTTGTACTTTACAACAGCCTTCAATGCTTGGTCGATTCAAATCGGATCCCCTGCGCCAACGGGAGGTCCGAAGAATAGTTGATCGTCACCGTCTGGCGGCGCATATAGTTTTTCCAAGCATCGCTCCCACTTTCCCGTCCGCCACCAGTCTCTTTTTCTCCCCCAAACGCGCCGCCAATCTCCGCGCCGCTGGTGCCGATATTGACATTGGCAATGCCACAGTCGCTTCCGAGCGCGGAGAGAAACATCTCCGATTCGCGAAGATCGTTGGTGAAAATCGCCGAACTGAGCCCCTGCGGCACAGCGTTTTGCCAGGCAATGGCTTCGTCAAGGTTTTCGTAGGTCATGAAATAGAGAATCGGCGCGAAAGTTTCCTGGCGGACGATTTCAAAATCCGGACAGGCTCGGGCCAGGCACGGTGTCACGTAAAATCCGCCTCCCTTGCCGCGCAAAGGTCTGCCTCCGCAAACGATCTCGCCCCCCTCGCTTTGCAGACGCTCAAGGGCGCATTGCATTGCGTTGACTGCGTCGCGGGAAATAAGCGGCCCCATGAGGATGCCCGAATCGAGCGGGTTTCCAATCGGCGCCTGCTGATACGCATCGGTTAATCGCGCCAAGAGTTCGTCCGCGATTTTGTGATGCGCGAAAACACGGCGTGTGGACGTGCATCGCTGGCCGGCGGTGCCAATCGCGCCAAAGACAATTGCCCGCGTCGCAAGGTTCATATCCGCCGATGGTGCTACAATGATCGCGTTGTTTCCCCCCAACTCGAGCAAGACCCGCCCGAGCCGTTGCTGGACAATCTGCGCGACCTGCCGTCCCATTTCGGTGGAACCGGTGGCGGATACCAACGGCACCCGCCGATCCCGCGCGAGGAGTTCGCCCACCGCTTGGCGCCCACCAACGGCCAGGCTGAACACCGCTGGATCGACGCCGTTCTCGCGGCAGACGCGCTCGGCGATTTTGATCGTGGCGATGGCGCAAAGCGGAGTTTGAGAGGAAGGCTTCCAAAGCGTGGCGTCGCCGCACACTGCCGCGATCACGCTGTTCCATGACCATACGGCGACCGGAAAATTGAACGCGCTGATAATACCGACCACGCCCAGTGGATGCCATTGTTCGAGCATTCGGTGTCGTGGACGTTCCGACGGCAGGGTTAACCCATAAAGCTGTCTCGACAGCCCTGTGGCAAAATCGCAAATATCAATCATCTCTTGGACTTCGCCTTCGCCTTCCGCCAGAATTTTCCCCGATTCCAGCGTTACCAACCGGCCAAGATCGTTTTTTGCCGCGCGTAATGCGTTGCCAAATTGCCGCGCCAATTCGCCGCGTTTGGGGGCTGGAACCGTGCGCCAAGTTTCAAACGCCTCAACTGCACGGGCCGCTATGCGGTCATAGTCGGACGCCGAGGCTGTCCGCACCCGCGCAAGGACTTTGCCGTCGATGGGCGAAACGCTCTTTAGAATCGGGCCGCTGCCAATCCATTCGCCGCAAAAAGCGCCGGGATTGGTCGCGCTCAGGCCCAGCCTGGCTAGCAATGCCGCATGGGGTGGGTGTGGGAAGGTAAATGCTCGGATCATCCTTGGATAAGTACAAAAAAATTTCAGGCCAGCGATTCTCTCGCGACCTGATGCTCTTGAGTGCTGCACTAGCGCAGTATTGGTCCTTTACTTCCGGCGTGCTAACCGTGGGCACCTTCAACTGCAAACTTCACTCAAGTCGTCATAATATTAGCATTAGTCTTCTTTTGTGCAATATATTTCTAATAATATTTTTATTACTTTCTCGTCACGCATCCTTACAACTGCTTCATCGCCTTTGCCGCAGCCCGAACGGTAGCATTAATGTCCTCCGGGCTATGCGCCGTTGAAATAAATCCGGCCTCGAATTGGGATGGCGCCAGATAAACTCCGGCATCAAGCATTCCGTGAAAATATTTTGCGAATCGATCACGGTTGCTCTTCATCGCGTCGGCGAGATTATGAACTGGTTCCGATGTGAAATACGCGCAGAACATCGAGCCGATCCGGTTGAATTGCGCTGGGATTCCGGCTGATTTGGCGGCATCCTTGAGCCCCTCTTCGAGAGCCGCGCCGGACTCTTCCAATTTCCGGTACGCATCTCCGCGCAGAAGTTCTTCAATCGCTGCCAGCCCCGCAGCCATCGCCAGCGGGTTGCCGCTCAAGGTTCCCGCCTGATAAACAGGCCCCAAAGGCGCGAGCAAATCCATGATTTCGGCACGCCCGCCAAAAGCCCCCACCGGCAAGCCAGCGCCGATGATTTTGCCAAAACAACTCAAGTCGGGTGTGATCCCAAACCTCGTTTGAGCGCCGCCCAAGGCAAGGCGGAAACCGGTCATCACTTCATCAAAAATCAGCAGCGCGCCATCCGCCTGTGTGATTTCGCGCAACGCCTCCAGGTAACCGGGACGAGGCAGATAAAGCCCCGCATTGCCCGGCACTGGTTCGACAATGATTCCGGCGATCTGGCCCGGGTTTGCCGCAAACGCGGCACGTACGGCCTCGGCATCGTTGTAAGGCAGAACAATCGTGTGCTGCGTAAACGCGGCTGGGACGCCAGCGCTGTCAGGTGTGCCAAACGTCAATGCGCCCGATCCCGCCTTGACCAGCAGGGAATCGGCGTGCCCGTGGTAGCAGCCGTCAAATTTGATGATCTTGTCGCGTTTGGTAAAGCCACGCGCGAGCCGGATGGCTGACATGCAGGCTTCGGTTCCCGAGTTGCACATCCGCACCTTCTTGACACTTGACACCGCTGAACAGACCAGCTTCGCCATCTTGACTTCCAGTGGGTTTGGCACCCCGAAACTGGTGCCCAACTCGGCAGCGGCTTTGACCGCCTGGATGATGGCCGGGTGCGCGTGCCCCAGAATAGCCGGACCCCAAGTGCCGACATAATCAATGTAATCGTTTCCATCGACATCATAAATGCGCGAGCCTGCGGCTCTGTTGACGAAAAACGGCTGCCCCCCGACCGCGCGAAATGCCCGCACGGGTGAGTTCACCCCGCCGGGAATATATTTCAACGCTTCGCAAAAAAGTTCCTGTGATTTAGCGCGCATACCGCATCATTGTAGCAACGTCTGCGCAAAAAAACTACTACTCCCGGTGGCGTTGCAGCAATTGCTCATTATGTGGGGCTACTCATCACTCCAACATCATCAATCATGCTTCTGTTTTGCTCTTTTCTAAACAGACTGGTATGCCAAACCCAATCCTCTTTGTGCCTTTGTGTCTTCGTGTGAGCCTTCCCATCCTCAGTTCGCCACACGTTTTAACCCGTTTTTGAGCAGCGCTTCCCTAAGATTGATCACGGAAGATGGCCATATCAAGAATCGACCGGGGAAGGCTCACACAAAGACACAAAGGCACGAAGAGTTAGGAAAGGAACTCTCTTTTTTCGAGCCTGTTTAGCGAACACAAACTGTGGAGTGGCAAGAAATCCACAGCAATTCTCATTATGGCAGGCAAGCAAGAACACCCAATATGCAGAGGAAGGTTTCTGTCTGAATATCCAATATCGAACAAGGAATTCCCAATAATG
>CAIUEN010000423.1 GCA_903898185.1 uncultured Verrucomicrobiales bacterium | reverse complement strand
GTTGTTTTCGCGAGCATGATGTAACCCTTTCTGGCGAAAACAATTTAAAGTCTTACGCTCTTCTTCTGATAATTGGATAGCAATACGACGCATAGCTACCCCCTAATATATACCACGTCTTTAAATGTTCAATGTACTAGTACGTTCCGTCACGCGTTGTTCCAGTTGCTGGTTGAGCATCAACAACTCCAACTCAGCCTGCGAGCGCGCGATTCGAGAGCGCAGTGTGGTGACGCCAAATGCCAGGTCATTGCTCAGTTCAGTTAACAATGCCACTTCTCTGCCATCAAACGCTTCCGGCATGGTCGCATACACTGTCAAAGTTCCCAAGATATCGTCGTTGCTCCACATCAGGAAGGCAGCCGAAGAAGAGTAACCGTGCTGGATGGCGGCCTCGCGCCATGGAGCCATCGCAGGGTCGGTGGCAATGTTGCGAGCGAAAGCGGGTCTTTTTGCGCGGATGCTTGTCCCCGTCGGACCCCGTCCAAGGTCATTGTCATCCCAAGTGATGTGGATTGATGCCAGGTAGCCTTCGTCAAACCCCGCTTGCGCCACCGGACAAACTGTTTTCGCCGTGTCCTTTTCGAGATAGCCAACCCAAGCCATGCGATAGCCCCCATGCTCCACCAATATGCGACACGCCTGCTCCAGAAACTCCCGTTCCTCCGTAGCGCGTATCATAGCCTTGGCGCATTCGGTTCTGGCTTGCAGGGCGCGGTTCAACATGCGGAGTTCTTCGTCAGCCTTCTTGCGCTCAGTAATATCATGCAAGAAAGCGTAAATTCCGCCAACGGATTCAGGCGCGGCGCTCGCCGTCACCTCCAAGTCTATTTCGCTTGCGTCTTTACGACGCCACCGTGATTCAAAGCGACACCGTCCTCGCCCTCTGATTTCCGCCAGCCACAACACCATCTCATCGTGTGATTTTCCAACCTTAAGTTGGGAGAGGCTCATTCTCAGCAATTCGGCGCGAGAATAGCCGGTCATCGTCTCCATCGTTTGATTAACCTCTAACAGGCGACCATCCATTTGGAACAACGTGAATCCGTCCATTGAGGCGGCCAGTGTCGCGCGGTAAACCTCTCCTGATCGTCGGCGCTCACGTTGAATATGGATCAAGCTGCCCATCAGCAGTGTGCAAACTACCTGGGTAATGAACAAATCGATCCCGGCGGTTTGGAAAAGCGCAAGACCGTCTTTCGGGGAGTCAATCCACCGGAGAGATAGTGCCTCGGTGCCGCCCACCGCCAAGCCGCAGAGTGTCAAGATCCTTATCTGGTCTGCCCAAGTGCCATTCCGCTTTCTCCATAGCTTTACGAGCAAGGCAGCCACAAAAAAATCAAGCCCAATGCCAGACAATCCTGCCAGCATGCCGGTGCCGCCGACTGCAATCCGGACTGCAATGGCAACGGCTGCGGTGGTAATTCCCACGTCAAAACCGCCTACGATGACGGCCAGCGCCAACACGGCTCCACGCGCGTCGATAATCACTCCAGGACTGATCTCGTGCCCAAACCCAATGCAAATGGCTTCCATTGCCCCAAAGGCCAGCGAGTAGAGCAGCCAGCGATAAAGAGCGTTGATTTTCCCGCTTCCACCCAACGCTTGGCTAACCACCAGATAGAACCCAAAAGCAATCGTCGTAGCGCCAGTGAGTAGAATGAGATGCTCAATCATGTGATGGCCTGGTTGATATTGTCCGATTCAGCTATTTTGAAAAAAAAGAGCATACGCTGACATTCTGGTCGCCATCACCTCCGGCCCTTGGCATCCCTTTGGCGTGGGAACCACGGAAGCGTCAGGAATTGAGCAGCTTGCGACAGGCGTCTTTGAGGACTTCCATGTGTTTCTTGGATTTGGCTTCAATATAACACCGGAAAAGCGGTTCGGTGCCGCTGGCGCGGAAGGCCACCCATTCGCTATTTGGCAGCAAGAACTTGTAGCCGTCGGTGGTGATGAATTTCTCGACCTTGAACGGCCCCACTTCATTCAAGCCGGCAGACAGACGGGCCTGAAGCGCCGCCATTTTATCAGGGGCGATTGCCACGTTGATGCGCTCAGTGTAAAATGGCCCCACCTTTTTTTCGATCTCCTTGAGAATCTCTTTGAGCGTCTTGCGTTCGGTTGCGATCAGTTCAACCATCAGCAGGCAGGCGATGATGCCGTCTTTTTCGGGCACATGCCCTTTGACGCTCAGTCCGCCGGATTCTTCACCGCCGACAATGATCGCTTCGCTCTGCATCAAAGCGCCAATGTATTTGAAACCCACCGGAACCTCATGGACTTTGACCCCGAGCATCTGCGCGACGGCATCGACTTGGTGGCTTGATGGGACGGTGCGCACGACCGCGCCGGTCCAGCCGCGATTCTTCTTAAGGTGATAGAGCGTAAGCGCCAGTATCTGGTTGGGGGTCATCCAAGTGCCGTCCTGATCCACGATTCCAAACCGATCAGCATCGCCATCGGTTCCCAACCCTAGTTGCGCCTCGCGTCTGCGCACGGTTTTACGAACGTCAACCAAGTGTTCGGCGCTGGGCTCGGGAGACGAACCGCCAAAAAGCGGGTCCAGATGGTCATGGAACACAACGAGCTTGGCGCCAGCTTCCTTGAGCAGAGCGTCCAGGTAGCCCCGCCCGCAGCCATACATCAGATCAACGGCCAGTTTGACTTTGGCTTTGCGGATTGTGGCAAAATCGACCAGCTTGCGAATCTGTTTGAAATAGTCAGGCTGCGGATTGATGGTCTTGCAATGGAAGACACCGGAGGGCTCACGCTTGAAGCTCCAGTTCATTTGCTGGAGTTTTGCCACGGTTCCCTCGATTTGCTTGGTAATTTCCGATGGGGCACCAGCGCCATCCCAGCGAGATAGCTTGAAGCCGGAATATTCTGCGGGATTATGGCTGGCGGTGATGTTGATGCCCGCGATGAGCTTGCGCTTGCGGATTGTGTAAGACAAAACAGGGGTCGGGGTGTCACGATCGCACAGGATCGGGTTCAACCCGTTGGCCTCCATTACCTCGGCCGCAGCCATCGCAAACTGGAGTCCGAGAAACCGGCAGTCATAGCCAAGGATCACGCTGGGTGTCCAGCCATGAATGGGAGATTGGGGATTGGCCAACTCCGCCTTAAGATAGTCGGCGGTCGCTTGGGAGACCAGGCGAACATTGTCGAATGTGTAATCCTGGGCGATGATAGCGCGCCAGCCCGCCGTGCCAAATTTGATTGTAGTGCTCATGAATTGTTGTTGGTTCTTATGCTTGGAATTCACTCAATCATGCGGAGTGTGTCCCGCCTGAGGCGCGACATCGTCCTTCCATGCGCGCTATTTCCAGTCAAACGCCCGCTTTTTCAGCGCGTAGATGTAGCCGATAAAGAGTATTCCCAAAAACGAAAACATCGAGCCGAAGATCAAGGCGGCGTTTTCCTGGAGCATCCGTTTGTAAATGACGGCCCAAGGATAGAGGAAGACCACCTCAATGTCGAAAAGGATGAACAGCATGGCTACGAGGTAAAACTTGATGGACATCCGAGACTGGCCATCGCCCACAGGCAGCATGCCACACTCATAAGCAGTGTCTTTGATCTTGGTGCGCCTGCCGATTTTGCCGCAAATAACCGATCCAACCAGCATGCCGCCAACAAAAAGCGCCGCGACCAGCGCCAGCATCGCAACAGGTATATATTGATTGATCTGCGAATCCATGAAACAAACTTAGAAACCCTTTGTCCGATTGGCAAGCCGGAAAAAATCGGTGGTGTGAATCGTTGAATCGTGAAATCGTTGAATTGGCCAATCACCATTGATTAGCCCAAATCCTCCTGCTCGATTCAACGATTCAACAATTCAACAATTCAACGATTCACGCCTCCCCACACAAATCTTGTTGCCAAAAAAAAGTTCCACCTTACAATGTGCGCCGGTGGTCCGAAGATGCATGACATCAAGAGATTTGGCCATCTTTTTCCTCCGCGTCCTGCTCGAATAATCGACGGCGCATGCGCGGCCGTAATTATTGTTTTTGATGAATGTTCCCTTTTGTTTTTTTGCGGAATCGAACCTGAGATATGTGATTCACCAGGCCACGCCGGAGGCCATCGTGATCCTCATTTGTCTGATGTTTTTCTCCCTGTTTGCCTGGTCCACAATGATCTTCAAGGCGCTTCAAATGAACCGCGCCAGAAAGCTTAATCTATTCTTCGATAGCGAGTTTCGTTCACAACCCAATGTTTTGGGGATTTTTGATCGCAAGCTTCAGGTCGAAGGTTGCCCCATGTTTACGGTGTACGAGCAGGGATGCATTGAGCTGGACTCGCGCCTGAAGGGTCCCGATGGCCGCAAGAAACACATTTCTCTCAAGTCGATGGAGCATATCAAACGCACGTTGGAAAACGAAGTGGCCCGGCAATCGATCAAACTCGAATCGGGCCTGATTTTGCTGGCGATTGCAGTCAGCGGCGCGCCGTTTCTCGGATTGCTTGGAACGGTCTGGGGGGTTATGGATACATTTGCAATGGTGGGACAAAAGCAGCGCGCCGATTTGCCGACCATGGCACCGGGTGTCTCCGCCGCGCTGATTACGACGGTCGCCGGCCTGCTGGTCGCTATTCCGTCGATGTTTGGCTACAACGGGCTTGTTCATAACCTGCGCGTGCGCACAGTCGAGCTGGACAATTTTTCGCAGGAAATGGTCTCCAAGATCGAAACTGAATACCTGGCTGACGAATGAGACGTTTTTCGCAACGCAATTCGCTGGTGACATTGAATGAAATCAACATCACGCCGTTGCTCGATCTGGCGTTTGTGCTGCTGATCATTTTCGTCATTACGCGGCCGTTGCTGGAGCAGAGCATGGACATGAATCTGCCTCAGATGGGGAAAATCGAGCGCGAAGACAAGGTGCGGCCCAAAGACATCCAAACGGTGGAAATCAACGCTGCCGGACAGATGCGTCTTGGGGGCAAACCGATGCGCGATGTCCGTCAGATTGAGGCATGCCTGGTTGGTGTTTATCACCAAAATCCGCGCATGGTGGTGAACATTCGCGCGGATAAACGCGCCGCGTGGGATACGGTTTTCGCGGTGATGTGGGCTTGCCAGAAAAATGGGATTACCCGGCTCGCCCCACAAGCCGCACCTGACAAATGATCGATCGCCTGCAAAAAAAATGTGTCGTCGGCTCCGCGCTGCTTCACGGGCTATTGGTCTGCGTTGTGGTGTTTGGGGCGGCATTTGGCAAATCCAGTGAAAAGAATACGGTGCAACCCATTACGCTCGTCAGATTGGATGGGCTTGTTACCGATAAACAAACTTCAGGTGGTGGCGAGCCTAAACCGCAGGCAGCTCCGCAGCCCGCTCCGGCTCCAACCCCGCCGCCGCAAGCTCAGCCGGAACAACCCACGCCGCCACAGGTGAGGGTTCCAAATCCACCGAAGTTGAAGGTCAAACCTCCGCCTGAGCCTGAGCCGGAAAAACCGGCAAAGGTCGATAAAACGCCCTTGCCGATGGTCAACAACAAGGACAACGACATTACGGTAAAGGATGAGCCAAAGAAAGATCCCGTCAAACCTCATGAGGTAAAGGTCAACTTGGATAAGGTGATCAATACCGCCAAGAAACGTCGTGAGGAGGCAGCCAAACAGCGCGAAGAACAGCGCAGGCAGGACGAAGCCGAGGAGCAAGCCCGCCAAGATCGTCTAACCTCCATTCGCAACGCCATTCGGTCCACTGGCGAACGAACCGCCAGCATTGTAGCCACCAGCGGCGCCAAAGCGACGGCTGTCGATTTGCCGGGGGGGGCGGGTTCGGGCCCTGCCATGGCCAACTATCGGGATCTCGTTTATACCTATTATTTCCGCGCTTGGAATGCGCCCGAAGAGGTTATCTCAAGCGAAGCAACGGTTGAAGCCAGAGTGGTTGTCAGTCGCGATGGAACCATTGTTTCCGCAACTGTCAGCAAGCGTTCCGGGAACCAGGCGCTTGACCGCTCGGTGGAAAAAGCGTTAAGAAAAGTAAACCATTTGCCGGAGTTTCCAAAGGAAACGTCGGATTCAGAACGCACTTTTAGAATTATATTTGACTTGGAGTCCAAAAGAATACTCGGATGAAAAAACAGTTTGCCTCAATTTGTTTCGAACTCGCATTGTGTGTTTGCCTGATGACCTCCGCCAAGGCGGAAGACACGGTGCGCATTGCAAAACCCGCCACGTACCTGATCCCCATAACGCTCACCGGATTCACCGGCGAGGTTTTGTCAGTCGTAAAATTTGATCTGGAAATTCTTGGAATGGAGGCCACCGCCCCTGATAAGGCTGAGTTCATCATCAGTGGCAGCAATGGGGCCAAGCTTGTGGGAGGGGTGACGGACGCCAGCAAGAACGTGTTGCTCGCGCCTAAAATCTACCAGGGAGGCAGCCCTCGCGCGTTGGCACATGCCTTCGCAGAAGATGTGGTGAAACAGCTCCGTCCTGGATTGAAGGGAATTTTTAACGGACGCATCGTTTACCGTGTTCAGGAGGGGAGGGATTTTGAAATCGCGGTAAGTGATTTTGACGGGCACAACGCGGCGGTCGCCACCCACGACGCCAGTCTGGTCAATGGACCGACCTGGTTTCCAGGCGGGCACAAACTCTTGTACGCTTCCTGGAAAAACGGCCCCACTCAAATCCTCGAGCACGACTTGACAACAGGTGAGCGCAAACCATTTGCCAAGTACCCGGGCGCGAACTATTCCCCCTCTGTTTCGCCCGATGGCCGACATGCGGCCATGGTTCTCAACAAGCGGGGAACCTCTGATCTTTACGTATGCGGTGTTGACGGAAGCAACCTGAAACAACTGACTTTCACATCCGACGAAGAATCGTCGCCGTGCTGGTCGCCGGACAGCCGGACAATCTGTTTCGTTGCCCGGTCGGGACGGGCTGGATTGTATAAAGTCAACGTGGACGGCGGACTGGTTCAGAAGCTGTCGATCCGGGGCGCTTACGGTCATATAACCGAGCCGGATTGGTCGCCAGATGGCAAAACGATTGTCTTTACTTCAAATTCGGGTGGGTTTAACCTTTATTCAGTTTCGGCTTCGGGAGGGGACGCTGAGCGTTTGGTGGAAGGTGAAGACGGGAGCTGGGCGCCCAATTCTCGCACAGTGATCTTTACCCGCAGAGAAAATGGCCGCAGGGTCTTATCTTTGCTTGACGTGCCAACCAAGCACTTCAAGAATGTCCCTGAGAAGCTTTCAGGAAGCAGTTCGCAACCAAGTTGGGCACGGTGAGCAACAGTTTTCTGCAAGAATTTTATTTTTACATGAAAAACACGAATCTTTTTATCGCCTTGGCTATCAGCGCAACCCTGATGATCGCTACCAGCGGATGCAAACATGGCCGCGTGGGCACTGACCATATTCCCGGCACAACGGTTGTTCCTTCTCCAATAGAGAATGGGGGGGGGAAGGACACAGACAGAAGCCATGCAGACAGATCAGGACGGGATAATGTCAACCCCATTGTTCCCATCGTCAGCGAGCCTGTAGTAGCCGAGATCAAGCCGGAGCCGCCGAAGCCTGTGGATATGGGATTCGAGGGAACCAACAAGTGGACGGACACTTGGGAAAAAGGCAACTTGACGCCTGATGCCATTATTTTTGAAAAAGACATCGTCTATTTCGAATTGGATAGCGCGGTGATTCGCAAGAACGAGCAATCCAAGCTGGAAGACATCGCCAACTTTTTCAAAACGAATACCAACGACGTTTTGATGGTGGAAGGTCATTGCGACGAGCGCGGCACCGAGCAGTATAATCTCGCGCTGGGCGACAGGCGCTCGCTTGCCGTGCGTGAATATTTGGCCAATTTGGGCGTCGAACCCGCGCGCATTCACACCGTTAGCTTTGGTGAATCGCGTCCGGTGGATCCCGGCCACAACGAAGCGGCTTGGAGCAAGAACCGGCGCGGCGTATCAATTTTGATGCGGGTGTCCAAGTAGGTTTGGATAATAGGATATGAACATCAGTTTGGCAGTGCTTGGCCTCAGCGGTGGTGAGCTGATTGTAGTGATGGTGGTGATCTTGGTTCTGTTTGGCGCCAAGAGAATCCCTGAATTTGCCAAAGGGCTGGGCAAAGGAATTTCAGAATTCAAGAAGGCTTCGTCTGAGGTGAGCAATGAAATTCAGAATGCGATTGATACTCCGGTTGCTCCGCCTAAGCCGCCCCAACCTGCGCCCAATGTTCAAGCGCCCACCAAGACCTCCAGTCACGAGCCAACGGTGAACAAGATCTAAGATCGGTCATTTGAACCAAACTCATGGCCGATGACACGGAACTCCTTCCTGAAGAAGAGGAAGTTCAGGGTGGGGCAGTCAAGTCGTTTCTCGAACATCTCGAAGACCTTCGCTGGACCATCGTCAAATGTTCTGCCGCGATTTTCGTGGGGATGTGCGTCTGTCTTTTTGGGGTTAATAAAATGGTGGCCATTCTCAAATGGCCCTTGGACAGAGCGTCACTCATGTCCATCGACACCACCAACCAGATGGTCACCGTTAAATTCGGAGCTATTCAACTGGGCACCTACGAAGTTTCCAACAATTTCATCGGCTCCCTCTACCTTGGAACCAACCACAACATCACCATTGCAGTCGAACCGATTACAGTGACGGCAATAGGCGATTCAACGATTCAACGCCCCAACGATTCAACGATCCAACGATCCAACGGCAGTCAACTCCTGAGCGCGCGCCTGTTGCCCAACCAAACAAGCTCCGTTCGCAAAGGCCCTGATCTGATTTTTCTCGATCCCTCCGCCCCATTTTTGTCGTCGCTGCACCTGGCTTTCTTTGGCGGGCTTTTCATAGCCTCGCCGTTTGTTTTCTATTACTTGGGCCAGTTCCTGATGCCTGCCTTGAAGATCAAGGAGAAAAAATATTTCCTACGCGCATTCTTTATCGGGCTGGCGCTTTTTTTTCTGGGCGTCGGCGTTGCCTATTTTGGGATCATGCCTCGGGCATTGAAATTCGCCGAACTGTACGCCAACTGGATGGGAGTCAAAGTGCCGGAATGGAGAGCGGAGAGCTACTTTAGTTTTCTCGTGAAATTCATGTTTGGCATGGGATTGGGCTTCGAACTGCCCGTCGTTCTGCTGGCGTTGGTTAAGATCGGCGTTCTGGATTACGCAAAGCTGACCGCCATGCGCCGCTACATGGTCGTAATTAACCTTATTTTAGGCGCACTGCTGACGACTCCCGAGGTCTTCACCCAGTTGGTAATGGGCCTTGCCCTCCAGATTCTATTTGAAATCAGCGTCTTGGTGGCTTGGTACTGGGAACGCAAAGCGAAAAAACGCGACGACGCAGATGAGTGACATGATTATTTAGAGCTTGTCCCAAAAGTGCAATTTTAAGATTTTACATAACAATTCCTTGCTAAATATATAATTAGAATAGATTTATGTTCTCTAAAATCACTTCCGCATTATCTGGTTCGAGCAGTTGCGGCACAATTGACAATATGCC
>CAIUEN010000422.1 GCA_903898185.1 uncultured Verrucomicrobiales bacterium | reverse complement strand
TAGCGCGGAGGTGGAAATATCCACTGCATATTGGATATTCTTGTTTTTCATCTGCGTTAATCTGCGTCATCTGCGGTTAACAATTTTTTTAACCGCTAAATAATTGTCAACTGGACACTGCTCTCGATGATGCCCGTTGCGATGGCGTAGCGGGTCAGTCCAGCGGTGTCGTGGATGTCAAGCTTCTCCATCAGATGCTCGCGATGCTTTTCGACGGTCTTGATGCCGATGCCCAGGTCTGAGCCGATTTCCTTGTTGGTCTTGCCTTCGGCGATGAGTTGAAGCACTTCCATCTCGCGCGAAGTGATCTGGGAATCTTTGGGCAATCCCGCGCGGCCAGGAGAGTGCGGATTGATACGTTCCAAACGCCTGGATATCGAAGGGCTGAAAAACGTTTTCCCATGATGGACTTCCCGAATCGCCCGGCAGACATCCAGTGCCGAGGTTTGCTTGAGCAGAAATCCAAAGGCGCCGGAATCGACGGCGTTGTTGACATAGGCGTCATCGCTGTGAGCGGAGAGGATAAGCACTTTGGTGGCGGGGAGAGCTTTGCGGATCTGGCGGGTGGCTTCCAAACCGTTGAGATGCGGCATGGCGATGTCCATGAGCACCACGTCGGGAGCCAGTTTTGCGGCCAGGGTCACTGCCTGACGACCGTTTTGGGCCTCGCCGATGACTTGCAGATCGGCTTCGAGATCGAGCATCTTGCGCAATCCCTCACGCACAATGGTGTGGTCTTCAGCCAGCAGGACAGTGATTCGTTTCATAAGTCAGTTCGGTTCAAGCGATTTCATTGAATGGCTGTCGGCTCGCGCGTACCTTGACCAGAGGAATCCGCGCCTCGATGGTAGTGCCATTGTCCGGCGTGGATTCAACGCTAAATTTGCCGCCGACCATTTCCACACGTTCCCTCATGCCAAGCAGTCCGAGTCGATTGCCTCGATTGGCGCGCATGACATGGCCCACGTTAAAGGATTTGCCGTTATCCTTGATTTTCATGCAAATGCAGTCGGACAGTTTCTGAATATTAATGTCCAACCGGCTGGCTTGCGCATGACGGGCCACGTTGGTCAACGCTTCCTGGGCGACGCGGAAGAGCGCCGTGCGCACAGCCATGTCCAGTTGTTCCACCCCGGCAAAGGCTGTCAAATGAGCGCGCACGCCGGTCCGCGTGGTAAAACCTTTCAAGAACGAGTGCAGGGCGGGGATGAGCCCCAGGTCATCCAACGCCGCCGGGCGCAATTCGCGGGCAAACTCATGGACGATATTGACCGATTCTGCCACCAATTGCTGTGTGCGGGCGATGTTCAGTTCCAGTCCCTGGATATTAAGAGCGGCCTCGTTCTTGAGGGCGGCCAGGCGAATGTTGATGCCTGTCAAAGTCTGAGCAATGACATCATGCAGCTCGCGGCTGATTCTCTTGCGCTCATCCTCCTGGGCCAGGAGAATCTGGCGTGACATCCGGCGAAACTGCTCCTGCTGGCGGTTGGAATTTTGCAGCGACTGCGCGTGCTGGCGCTCGCTTTTCCTGAGCTCTTTCTCCACCGCCTTGCGCTGGGTGATCTCGCGGCTCAATTCGAGATTGGAGGCGGCCAGTTGGACGGTGCGCAGGCTGAGCGTCTCGACGATTTTTTTCAAGTGGAGGCTCGCATCCCGCGCGCTGCGCTGCGTTTCCTCGATCGGGCCGATCACCACGGCCAGGAAAATTCCCGCCTGCTTGATCAGGGCGGCGCGCTTGTTGGCTGGGCAGTCCGGCAACAGTTCGCAAACCAGGGTTTGCTCGTGGAGCGTGGCCACGTCAAGCATCTGCATCCCGGCGGCCAGCGCCTCACTGCCGATTCCTCGCGCCAACTCCAGGCCCGTGCGCCGGCCCTTCTCAAGGTGGGCTCGCAACCCGTCCTGATAGCGTCGCGATAAATTGAAAAGCGTTCGTTTCATGCGTTCGTGACTTCCCGCGAGATCATCCGCTGGGAGTCAGCCAACGCTAGCACCCATCGTTGGGCGCTGGCGAATTCATTTTCAATTTAAGAGAGTTTGGCATGCCAGTCTGTTTAAGAAACGCAAGCACTGCATTTCTCAAGCAATTCTTTATTGGAAATTCCTTGTTCGATATTGGATATTCAGAAGCAGTCACGCGGAGGCGCGGAGGCGCGGAGGCAGGGTGTTGAATGGATCGGAATTTCTCTCCAATAAGTTACCGCAGCATTTGTTCATTGTTTTCTTTTTTTCAGTAACACCTGGCTTTAGCCAGGTGTCAGGCGCAAGCCAATGAAATCGAGCCGTTTTAACGGCTTTCCCTGCGCTTTGAAGCCGTTAAAACGGCTGAAAACTCACATTCCAAGCATCCACTCAGAGTTTGGTCTCCTTCGAAGTCATAATCTCAGCTCTTTGAAAAATTGTTCAACCACGGCGAAATGTTTTCTTATGTCTGGATCGATGCCACATTCCGACGCCATTTCCGAAAACGGCCCCGCCCATGATTCTGGTGGAAGAACGAGAACGGTCGGAAGATTGTGGGTTTTGCGACGTTGAAAGGTATCGCTAATTGCTTTTGCCACTCGGGCCGCATCCATCTTGGCTTGTTCGATCAGGAGCACCAAATCGACCAAGTCCTTGGCAAGGCTGTTTTCCCGCCCCAATCGTGATCCTCAATTCCATTGCGTATCCGCCCTTCAACAGCCACGAAGCATCCGACTGGGTAAAAAGGCGGCAGAGCAAACGATCGAATGCCACTTGGCGACGCAGGCGTTGAAGCTCGATATTCACTGGAAGTTGGGCTATGAACTGCTTCTAAGCAGCTCTAAATAAGCCACTTATTGTGGTGCCGGTGGTCGGACTCGGGCTAAATGGTAAGCCCTGATTTCCACACTTTCCGCGATCCACCATCCCGGCTTTCACTCGTAAAACAACCGCAAAACGACACAACTACCTGCTAGATAACGCGTTGCTTAATGCCTTATCAGATTCTATTTAACATGCCATGTACACCAAAGCGCGTCAACAGAGATTCAAAATTGAATCCCGGTCTACCCTTTTGGTACGCGTTTACTGGAAGTTTTACTGGAAGTTGCATCGTGTTGCCTGAAGCTAAATAGTTATACATACAATGAGTGTAACTGATTGCCTTGTAATTGCTCCTGTTGGTAAGCGAGCGTAGCGAGTGCTGTGGGGCAAGTGGGGAATGAGAAAATCTAGCGCGACCACCCTTCCGCTTTCTCGTTAACGTAATCTTCACGAGCAAGAGATTCGAGTAATGCGATGAAACCATCTTCGTTATGCTTTTTTTCGATCTCTAGCTGCCATTTTCGTTGCATCCATTCTGTTTGGACACGGCCTTCAAGGGGTACATTCTCTTGGCCTTTGGCGATGCTCTCATTCACCTTGTCGAGTTCATCGTGTATCTCCTTTTTCCTCTTCTTGAAATCAAGGAAAACAGCAATCTCAGGAGGTGTCATGAGTTGTTCGGCTTTCCGTTTTTTCAGTTCTGATTTCGCAACCTCTTGCAGGGTGTGCTCGGGGACGTATTTACGCCTGAGAACAAGATCGCTACGACGACCTGATTCTTTAGCGAAAGAAATCTCGTAGTAGCCATGCCGACAGAGAAATGGGCCTTCGATGATGACGTCTACTGCTTTTCCGGTGTCCGCCTGGCCGTTTACATACTTAGCGAACTGCTTCGCCGCTGATAGTTGCTTTTGTTCAGAACAGACAGCTATCCATTCAGACTGCAGATTATAATCGGAAAGCAGTGTAAAATGCGTTTCCTCTTCTTGCGGATCGCTTAAACTAACCAAGCAGCCCAGGTACTTGCATTTTTTGTCCGCGTCATGTTGCCGACTCAGGCAGTTGCAGTTGAAAGTAACTATCTCCGGGCGCGGCCAAGAATCTGGTGTGTTCATAAAAATAGATCAAACTAGAGTTAATTCAGCCAAACCTCGAAGAAAATACGAGAACATTTAGAGCGTTTTTCAATCGATTTCTGATAAATAGAAACTCACTCACGGTCTTAAACTGATTTTGGCTAGCTAGCTATCGCCAATAAAACGCGGCTTGGCCCGAGTTAGAATCTTGATCCGCTCCAACTCCTTGAACTCTTTTAATTTCTCGATGTAGGTGTTGCACCACGCGCGACCGGCGGCCTGCGGTGCCGGTTTCGGGTCGAGTTCCTCGATTTCTAGCCAATCCAAGAACTGTCCGGGTTGACCGACCTGAGCACCAAATTGATTGCATAAGCGGGTTGCTGGTTCTGGGGCGTGGGTTGCCAAAACGAGCTTTTTCTTAGCTTGAACGATTCGCTGGAGCAGAAAAGAGGGTGGAACGTGTTGATCAAGGCTAATGATGTGAGGCGCTTCAACCGATTTGCTTTCAACCGTCTGGTTTTCACTCTCGATCTTGCGGTGCAGGAGGAACAAATGACGGTAGGCAAAAGCCTCCAACGGATTTGAAACAGCAACAATCCGGTTGGTTTTGGCCAAACTCGCGCCGAGCCAAAAAAAGCCTTCTTGGTCTGGGGCAAGAATTCGAGGCGACACGTCGGGAGAATCGCACGGAACCAAGGTAATACCGACTCGGCGGCTCTCGTCTTGGACAGCGGTGCGGCTAACAGCAAGCGTCTTGCCGTCAACCGCCCAAATCATCTCTTGCTCGCGGAGATTGTCGATCAAAGTCCCATTGAACTGTTGCGCATCGACAAGGCGCTTGCGAAGTTCTGACCAGTGGTCGTGGCGTGGCATCCAGATTTGCTTCGGGATATCATCCAACGTCAGGATTCTTGGTTGGAGGGGTTCCAACTCGGCGGTTTTTGCTTGGGCGAGCTTTCCGGCTTCGTCGGCTACGATTTCAGCGACTTTACATTTCGACAAGAGATATTCCACGGCCCCTTTGTCGTTTCTACCGGTCAATTTGCTAACGAGGTCAATAGCCCCGCTTCCCTTAATAGCCGGGTTTTTTGCATCGCTGAACTTCCGCCCTTCAATGGTAAGGGAGTAATTGTCGTCGGTGAAAACAAACTTGCCGTCCTGTTCCACGGCGGGTGTCCCCAGGATTTCCTCTGCCAAAGGCGCGAGGTCAAGTCCATGAACGAGAGCGGCTTGCTCCTTTTTGGCATCATCATCACGGACGGCTTCCTCGCCGAGCCACTTGCGGACGGATTGGATGTCCCAGCCAGTGATCCAAATGGTAAGATCAATCGCGCCCTTGCCCTTGTGTCGCCCTTTCATGCTCCCTCGCCCGCCAAAGTTGGTCAATTCGGTGAAGCCCTGACTAGTACATTGAACATTTAAAGACGTGGTATATATTAGGGGGTAGCTATGCGTCGTATTGCTATCCAATTATCAGAAGAAGAGCGTAAGACTTTAAATTGTTTTCGCCAGAAAGGGTTACATCATGCTCGCGAAAACAAC
>CAIUEN010000421.1 GCA_903898185.1 uncultured Verrucomicrobiales bacterium | reverse complement strand
TGGTTTTAAATCCATATTGATCATGAACATACTTCCGGACTTCAATTAACGATTTCGCAGACATAACAATTTACTTTCACACAAAGAGCGTTTTGCTCTTAACACTCATAATAATACGGATATTCTATAAAAAGTCAATAAGGATTTATAAATATTTTTCTATTCACCGCAAGAAAGTATAGTCCTATACTTAATATTGACACAAAACAAAGTACAATACTCAACTTGGACTCGGTGATAATTACAAAAAAGGACTGGATCCTTTGATCCAGTCCTTGTGTGTGTTGTTATGTTTACTCCGCAGCCAAAGCCGATATCGCTTCTGGCAGATCGTCCGTTTGCATAATAACGCCGCTGGCGCTTAAGCGTTTAATGTTCTTAACATTAACACTAATTACAACCGGTTTATATCCAACTTTATTTGATTTAAAAAAGTATGGTTTAAGATTTTCTTCTGATACCGGTTAACCGTTTGGCATTTGATAAACACTTTTTGCGGATGTAGGAAAATATTGTAAATAAAACTCCCCATTGTCCGGAGTTTTTTTATTTACAACAATTGGCAAAGATTTACCGTCAATTGTTGTAAGGTGTTTGTACCATATTTCCCCCGCAGTATAGTCAATATTTTTTACGGGTTCATCAAGACTTGCGGCGAACTTTCTTTTAACCGATTCAACATAATCGACATTAACAAGTCCACATTTTTTTGAGATCTTGATTACCCCTTCGTACGGACATCCCTTGCGGATATTAGTTACTATTGTTTCCGTTAAAATTGACACAAAACGGCAAGCAGTACCATTTGATTTTATGAACCCAACCATTTCTATTGGACTATCAATTTGAATAACATTTTTTTTCATAACAAATTTCTTTCACACAAAGAGCTTTTTGCTCTCAACACTCATAATAATACGAATATTCTATAAAAAGTCAATAGCTATTTGTAAAAAGTTTTTATTGTATTCTTGACACCGCCCGGAGGAAGCAAGTACAATGCGGTACTTGTAATAAGAAAATATAGGACTATACTTGTATTTAATAAAGAACCCTTGCTTATTATTGCAAGGGAATGTTTTAATTATTTGATATGGGAATAACTACAATGGGTTCACCTAATATTTTTAGGTATTTTTCCATTAGTAGAAGCTCGTTATCAATTGTTGCTTCAAACTTAACAAGATCGAAGTCAACCATTGCACGACTAGAACAGTGACAATTAGACATATTTTGATAATATTTATGCGTTAAACCATCCGCCCAAGCATACGCAATATCGTTTACTTCATCCGGTAAATCGCGGGTTGAATAATATGTGCCATCGGCTAATTTTGATTTATGTACTAATTTCAAAGATGTAAAAAACGCTTTTTGCATCTTTTCTTCAAGACTACTTTCAACTTGTTCTTCAATTGCAACAATCATATTTTTTTAATCTCAGTGAACTTTAACCCAAAAAACGTATCTTGTTTATTAGACATTCTAAAAAAACCATGTGTATTTGATGTTGATCCAGCCAACTCTCCATCTTGGACACCTAAAAATATTACTTGCTCTCCAGTTGATTTGATTTGATATGCACCGTCTATTTTAATTTTTCAACTTTCATTGAATACAAGTTTACCGATCTTTTAAAAAAAGTCAATGGCTTTATTAAATATTTTTCTATTCACCACAAGAAAGTATAGTCTTATACTTAATATTGACACAAAACAAAGTACAATGCTGTACTTATTAAGTACAACACTCAACTTTGGTTCGGTGACAAATGCAAAGATTAGATCCTTTGATCTAATCTTATAAGGTTTAATAATCTTCTATGGTAAGATAAAATCCCCCACCGGACCAACAAACAATACTATCCGGAGATCTGCCATCAGTCATGATTTTAGCATAATAATCCCCACTAAGTTTTTGCATAATATTACCATCCAATTTTGCTTCATTTCCATAATTTCCCTTAATCCATTTTTCAATATGAGTTTTAAGATCAAGCGTATCACTATCCCCAATTGGATGTATGAAAGTTTCACCGGAACGGCAATCCGTTACATGCAAGTAGCAATCCGGATATTTAATTTCAATCTTTTCAGTTGTTTCGTCTAAAATATTCATAAGTCATTCAACTAAATACAAGTTTACCGATCTTTTAAAAAAAGTCAATAGGGATTTATAAATATTTTGTTGTAGAAATTACAATGTTATACTTTCTTATACTTAATGAAAAATCCCTTGCTTATTATTGCAAGGGATATGGATTTAAAGCTTGCCAATTTCTTTCAAGACATATTTAATAGCTTTCACCGTATCACTATTCCATTTATATAAATTAGCATCCATTTGCAAATTACTATGGTTTGCTATTTTATTATCAGATGCAGTCCAGCAATAATTTTCTACTGCAATACATTTTGCTTTCTTGAATTTAATCATTACAGCGTCGATCAACAAATCAATCTTTTTATCTTCCGGTGTTTGAATTGTACTAGTCATAATATTTATAGGTTGTGTTTAACCATGATTTAAGTATATGTATTTTTTAAAAAAAGTCAATAGATTATTAAAATATTTTCTATTCACCGCACCGCATAAGAATGTATAATCCTATACTTTTATATGGTACAAAATTTTACCGGGATTTATTAGATCCCGGTAAAACCAACAAACAAGGAGTTAAGAACTCTGCCGCACAATTCCCTTTTTCCCAAAATTTAATTCGATTTGCACGACGTATTAAACGATCTTGCAAATACTA
>CAIUEN010000420.1 GCA_903898185.1 uncultured Verrucomicrobiales bacterium | reverse complement strand
TCTGCGTATTCTGCGGTTCATTTGCAGTTTTTGGATTTTAAATTTCAAATTTGAGATTTTACCAAAACTCACATTCCAAGCGTTAATATTCGACTAAAGCCGGGTTTTATTGAAAAAGACAATTATCAGCATGAACTATTTTTCCTCAATTCAACACCCTAACCTCACCCAAATCCTGATGTGCTAGTACATCGGGGCATAAGTTCGTGAATGGATTGGACTCTCATTTTGCTGGGTAAAATGAGCGTTGATCCGACTCACGAACTTACGAATTACGGTACCGTAGGACAAAGGTCCTTGATCTCGCAATTGAGACAGTCGGGATTGCGGGCCTGGCAACGGCGGCGGCCATGCCAAATTAACAAGTGGCTGAATAGCATCCAATTCTCTCTCGCCACCAGTTGCATCAGATCTTTCTCGATTTTCCCGGGGTCCTTTTGATCGCTAAGCCCCAGCCGTGTGGAGAGGCGGGCCACATGGGTATCGACGACAAATCCTTCATTGATTCCAAACGCGTTTCCAAGCACAACATTCGCAGTTTTGCGTCCAACACCATCAAGCTGAATCAATTCATCCATCACGGGTGGAACCTGGCCGTCATATTTTTCAATCAACTTGCGGCAGGCAGCCTGGATATTCCTGGCTTTGTTGCGAAACAAGCCGAGTCGCTGAAGCTGTTTTTCCAGATCTGAAATGGGCGCTTCGGCGAAATCACGGGCGGTTCTATATATTTTGAACAGGTTTTCGGTAACAAGATTGACCTGTTTATCGCTGCATTGCGCCGAAAGGATTGTGGCGATCAGCAATTGCAGAGGATTTGAGTGGATCAACTCGCAATGCGCATCGGGATAAGGAACTTTGAGTCCAGTGATGATTTTCCCGGCTCGCTCTTGTTTGATTATGAATGATTCAAGAGACATGGACAAATTCCGGCTCTGCAATTTCCTTGGGCGGTTGCGCCAGTGGCGTGCCGTCGGACGCCTCGGGATATTCGAATATCTTGCCCTCGAAATTTCGGATTACCAACCGGTCAGCGTTGCGACTGAGCACATAGTCGGGGTTGATCGGCACTTTGCCGCCGCCACCGGGGGCGTCGATGACGTACTGCGGCACGGCGTAGCCGGTGGTGTGACCGCGCAGCTTTTCCATGATTTCAAGCCCCCGGCGCACACTCGCGCGCAGATGGGCCGAGCCGGAAATCAGGTCGCACTGATAGAGGTAATACGGCTTCACCCGGCACTTCAGAAGCTTTTGGACGTGCGCTAGCATCACTTCGGCATCATCATTCACATGCCGCAGCAGTACCGACTGGTTTCCCAGCGGGATACCGGCGTCAGCCAATCTACCGAGCGCATCGCGCGCCTCGGTCGTGATCTCGCGGGGATGATTGGAGTGAATGCTGATGAACAGGGGGTGAAATTTGCGCAACATTCCGCACAATTCAGGCGTAATCCGTTGCGGCAGAAAGACTGGGATGCGCGTGCCGATGCGCAGAAACTCGATGTGGGGGATCGATCTCAACCGGTCCAGGAGATACTCCAGCTTTTCGTCGCTGAAGAGCAGTGGATCGCCGCCGCTCAGAAGCACGTCGCGAATGGCCGGGTTACTCCGGATATAGTCGATTTGGCGGTCAAATTCGGGGTGAAAATCGTAGTGGGTGGCGTTGCTGACCAAGCGCGACCGGGTGCAATACCGGCAATAGGCCGCGCAGCGGTCGGTCACTAAAAAAAGGACGCGGTCTGGATAGCGATGAACCAAACCCGGCACCGGCGAATGGGAATCTTCACCGCACGGATCGCTCATTTCCCAAGGCGCTGTGGCGGTCTCTTCGACTCTCGGAATCACCTGCCGACGGATGGGGCAGTTTTCGTCAGCAGGGTCAATGAGGTTGAAGAAATAGGGAGTGATGGCCATCGCAAGCTTGCTGTTGGCCAGGACTGTGCCCGCATGTTCCTCAGGGGTGAGCGTCGGGAGCAACTGCTGGAGCTGCTCCAGCGTCGTCACACGGTTCTTAAGCTGCCAGCGCCAATCGCTCCAATCGGTTTCGCTGACGTTGCTCCAGTAGCCGCGACCAGCGGACTGGAATTGCTTCAGGGAGTTCAATTCTTCCCTGCGTGGCAAATTTCCATCCTTATCCATGCGAATATGACTGTGCATTTCCAATGGGACTATAAAATTGAACCAGCCAGAGTCAAGTTAGAGGTGAGGTTTGGTTGGAATTCTCATTTGCGCGAGGATCGCCATCGGTCGGTGGCGCTGAGGAAAACACGGTCTGGCAAAAAACCGGTTGGCGCTTTGGTCAGCGGAAACTGATCGGGCACTTCTCCCCGCGTCCAACAATTCAAAGCGAACCGCTCCCAACTCGCTGGATTTCTTGAGGTCTGTGACATGAAATTCGCGGTGGTTCGCTGTGTCAAATAGATCGCTCTCACGGGCTTGATCCGATTCAATATATCAAACTCTTCCCGGCTGTTGAGCGGCAGCCAGGCGCAGGTCTGATATCCGTACCATGCGACCGCCGAGGGGATGTCGCTGATCATCAATTCGTCTTCGCCGGTCCAGTTTACAACCCGTTGAACATAATATGGATCAAACGCAACCGGCGGGAACGACGGTGGGGTCATGAACACCAGGATGAACGGCGCGCAAACGACCGCAAAAAACACACTTATCAACGCGGTACGGACTGCGGGGCTGTGGGTGTCCAGTTGCTCCAGCAATGTGAAATAAAATGCGGCGCCGAATACAAACACCATCGGCGCGAATACAATCAGCAGGTTCTCCGAATTGAGCATCGGGTTTTCTTCGGTCAGATGCGTTTGTCCCATGGCTTGAATCGCCGTCAAAAACACCACCGATCCCAAGACGAAAAACCGAATTTTGGAGAGAATCGGCTTTCGAAATGACACAAGCAGGCCAACGAGAAAGAACGCTGAAATCCAGTTTCCGCCCAGTCTTGGGAGATCGTTGGACACGATATTCCGGGTATTGACCAGCAGTTTGTCGGCAAAATCGCCTGCGTTAATGCGGCTGAGACCGTTGCGCGGATCGAAAGAGCGCTCCAGAGTGTCGGATGGAAACCCCGGTGTGGATTGGAAAACGGAGTATCCCGCCGAACCGAACAGGTTTCCAGATAAATGATAGTTTCGAGCCAGCCATGGGGTCATCACAGCCAGAAATGCCAGGGAAACTGCCAGGCAAAGCTTGGCGCGCCCTTCGGCAACGGTCAGCAGGATGAAAAGCAGTACCGGGACAAGCAACCAGGCGAAGGAATACTGGGTGAGCCCCCCAATCGCAATAATCGCGCCAATTGCGAGGCAAACCCCTACACCACTTCGACGCTCAGAGAGTTGAACATTTATCCGGAAATCCAGCCGGACAAGCCCCCGCACAATCAAGAGAAAAATCACCAACAGGAGCATTGTGGAAAGTCCAGAGACGCTGAACTGCCACATCAGGTCTGTCGCGACAAAGACACCCGATGCCAGCCAGGCGACCGACTTGTCAAACAATTGCGCCGCCGTTTTGAACAGGAGCATGGCGGCAATGAAGAAAAGCGCCTGGTTCAGGCCCATGATCCACGGTTCGAGATCCCACGGCGCAACCGATTGTCCAGAGCCGCAGCGGAAGGCCCCCACCTTGAATACCAGAGCCATGAGCGCTGGGTAAACCGGCGGATTGCTGATGTCAGGCATCATCTGATCGAGAATGGGCGGCGCGTTGGTCGCGGCTTTTCGCATCAAGGCGAGATCAAAGGGCCGCACCGAGAGCGTTGTGTAACCCCGGCCCTCGGCGATGTTGCGGGCCAGTTGCGCCGTGTCCATCGCTTCCTGACTGCTGAGGGACTTGTAGCCGCGCAGATCGTACGCCAGCGAAAGCGCCACAAAACAGAGCAGCGATGTCAATAAGCGCATGGCGCGGTCTCCGCCGCCTTCGGTGATTCGATGTATCCAGTCTTGCAGTTGCATTAAAATCCTTCGAGGTGATAGGAATGAAGTTTGCGATGAAACGTGCGTCTGCTCATGCCGATCTGCTTGGCGGCCTTGGTGCGGTTGCCCTGATTCTCTTTAAGGGCGCCAACGATCAACTGTTTCTCCACATCGACCACAGTCGCGCCGGGCGGAACAGACGATGGCGTCGCGACGGAAACGGGCTGGCTGGACGGCCCTCGAACATCTGCCGGCAGATCACGCAGGCTCACACGATCCGAACGCGCCAGAATGACCGCGCGTTCAATGACAGTGCGCAGTTCCCGAACATTGCCCGGCCAGGGGTGATTCATCAGCGCTTCGAGCGCATCCGGCGCAAAATCGTTCACCACTTTATTGTTTTCATCGGCAAACTCCCTGAGAAAACGCCGGGCGAGCAACAACACATCGTTGACTCTGGATCGCAGAGGCGGCAGCACAATCTCAAAAACGCGCAACCGGAAAAACAGGTCTTCGCGAAAGGTTCCCGCCTTGACCATCTCATCAAGTTTCTTATTTGTCGCCGCGATCAAGCGGACGTCGGCGGTCAATGTTTTGTTCGATCCCACTCTCTCGAAGGTCTTCTCGCCCAAGAACCGTAGTAGTTTCACTTGGATGCTCTGGTCGATTTCGCCGATTTCATCCAGAAAGAGCGTGCCCCCCTGTGCCTGTTCGAAGCGTCCAATGCGCTTTTCCATCGCCCCCGTGAAAGCTCCCTTTTCGTGCCCGAACAACTCGCTTTCCAGCAGCGTGGACGAGAGCGCCGCGCAGTGGACGGTGATCATCTGGCGCTCAGCCCGGGGACTGAGCTGGTGAATGGCTTTGGCGATCAGTTCCTTGCCTGTGCCGCTTTCGCCCAGCAACAGAACCGTGGCGCGGGTGGGCGCAACCTGGCGGACAACCTCAAACACCTCACGCATGACCGGCGAATCCCCAATAATATGTTCCAGACCAAATTTGTCGTGGAGTTGCTCGCGCAACTGGACGTTCTCGACCTCAAGGTGCTGCTGTCGGAGAGCGCGGGCGATGCGCATTTCTAATTCATCGATCTGGAGCCTACCTTTGGCAATATAGTCATCAGCGCCGCGTTTCATGGCATCCACCGCAAGCTCCTCGGAGCCGTAGGCCGTCATCAGAATGCAGATAGGCGGTTTGGGCAGGGATTTGGCACGAATGATGAGCTTCATGCCGTCCTCCTGAGGCAGACGGAAGTCCGTAAGCATGACCGCGAAGGTCTCCTTTTCCAAAAGAGTCATCGCTGCTTTGGCATCTTCGGCTACCCAGACATCGTAATGATCTTCCAAAGCGGCTCTCAGCCCCTCGCGCGTCGGCTTTTCGTCATCGACGATCAGCAACATCGGCTTGTTTAGTAATTCGGAACGCATGGCAACGGTCAACCTTCCTGGTGGGCTTCCAGCAATTTGGGACGCGGCTCGTGCAGCGGCAGCCAGATTCGGAACAGTGTGCCTTCACCCACCCGGCTTTCCAGATCAATGCGGCCGCCGTGCTGACGAACAATGCGCTGCACAATCATCAGTCCCAAGCCTGTGCCTTTTTTCTTGGTCGTGTAGAACGGTTTGAAAATATGATTGATCTGCTCCTGTGGAATTCCGCCGCCGGTGTCCGCGACACTGACCCACAACGCGTCGGCCGATTCACCGGTCTCCAGAGTTAATGTCCCGCCCTTGGTCATGGCTTGCATGGCGTTTTTAACAAGATTGACCAAAGCTTGTTGAATTTGCCCGGCGTCGATTGGCGAGGCTGGCAGGCGATTGGCCAGCTTTTCCCTGACGTTGAGTTCCCGATTATCGAGTTCTGGACGGAGCAAGTTGAGTGTCTCCTGAACTACATCGTTAAGCAGCGCCATCTTCAATTGCGGTGGCGATGGTCGTATGGCTTGGAGAAATTGCGTAATAATATAGTCAAGCCGCGTAATTTCGCCCTTGGCGACGTTGACGTAACGTTCGAGTTTCTTGGCAAATTCGGAAACATCGACCCCAGAGGGCAGGGGCTGTGTGTGGCGGGATGGACGCCCGAGTGTTGAGATCGGCTGGTTGCGCAGCTTATTGATCTCCCGGCTCATCAACTGGAGGTGGATGTGCAATGCGTTGAGCGGATTGCCGATCTCATGGGCAACGCTCGCCGCCAGAAGTGTCAACGAGGAGATGCGTTCGCTTTCGATCGCCTCAAACGTCTTTTGACGAGCCTCGGTCGCGTCATGAAGAATCAGAGCCACGCCTGATCCGCTCTTGCCTCCCCCCTCCAGCGGTGCCGCGTAGAGGCGCAGATAGATCTGCCGTGGGTAGGAGATTTCCATTTCATAATAGGTAACGCGCTGTTTGCCTGCCGGATCGCTGGCAATCAATGCCTTCCAGTCCAAGTCGGGTAAGTACCTCGTAATCGGCTGGCCTTCCACGCCTTCGGTCGGCCAGTTGAGCAATTGGGTGACCGCTTGGTTGAAGTAGATGATACGACCATGTTCATCAATCACCAGCACACCGTCCTGGATGGCATTAAAAACGGTCTCAAGGAAATTGTGCTCGCGCGCCAGCCGTTGTACCACCGTTTGCAATCCTTGAGCATCAAGTCGTCCGATCCGTCCGAGGACCTTGTCTAAGAAATTGGATTTTGCGGGAGACATACAGCGCCAATATGACCCATAAAGTAGAGGCAGAACGTATTTATGCAAGCCTCTTCTCAGCAATTCTCATTATGGCGCTTTCTAAATGACGCAGAAGCGATCACCATGGACAGCAGTGCCATCATTCCCTGATAAAATCTCTCTTCAACTGTCCACGACTTTCCTCCAAGAAAGGAGAGACTGCTCGCAAGCATGTATCCCGTATAGATCAGTCCCGTTGTCCAATCAGGTGTTCGCCATGAATCGCGAATCTGAGGACCGCCAGAAATACATACGGCCATCGTGCTTGCAATCGTAGCCCATCTTGATCCGCTAAGGCTCCAGACAAACAAACAAACGAGAACGAGAATCAACACAAAAGTCTCGAACCGCGTCCATCTGAAAAGCCGTTTGTAAACAAGGGACAAAATCACCAATGTGCCACAGGCGCAATTGGACACCAGGAGCAGATAGTTGCCTTTCTGAAGGATGATGCTAACGAGGGCGATTGCATCAAGTAAGAGCCAGAAAATCCATGAGGCGACGCTTTGTTTGATTTCACCACGGATAATTCCGAAGATTAAAGGATAATAAAGGAGCAGAGCCATGAGGCTACTCGACCAGATAAGGATTTCATTTGTGTTCATTTAGAGGCAATCCAAAAGTATTAGGTTCAAATGGTCGCGATTTGAGGCCCAGCCAAGAGAAAGTGTTCAGATGGATGCTGACATATTGAAGCCACACGGGGCGTTCGGAGTCGTTTCAACCGTATGTAATTACTAGTACAGTAAGTCGCAAGTTTGTGAACAATGAATTGGTAGATTTTACTGGGTAAAAGAAGCGTCAATCCGACTCACGAACTTACGACTTACTGTACTAGTTTGGCCGTTCGATCTGTTGTTTGAGATTATCGGTAAGGCTCGCCCATAAATGCGGATGGAACTCGATTAACCGGGCTATATCGCCAAGGTCTTTAATTCGTTTGCTCTGGCGGCGCGCTGAGTCGCTCCAAGCCTTGATTTTGCCTTTGAGAGTGTCCTCCAAGGATGCAACTCTGAGCAAAATGCCATGCACATCGGCCGCCACAGCTCTGGCCGGAAAGTCGCGATAGAACTCTTCGGTGCTCAGTTGCAGGCTGACTTTCGAACGTCCTTTGAAGTTAATCGACCACTGGAATCTTTCGGAGAGGAATCCGGCTTCAGTGAGAATGCTCACGGCACGGTCAACGGTGTCAATGGCGACAACAAAATCAACATCCTGAGTGACCATCGGCTCCGCCGCCCAATGATTGACCGCGACTCCTCCGATGGCACACCACGGGATGTCCGCTCTCTCCAGACAATCGACCAGACGCATTACGTCATCTGTGCCGCCGACAGTCTGCCAGTCGTAAAAATGTTTTGCCGTCACGCAAACATTCTATGGGCTTTTCATGAAATACTCGAGTTTTTCCTGCGGGGATTTTAGCGCCGCATTCCGGTAGCGCGGGCGTCCTCGCCTGCGGGTAAGCCGGGCGTCCCTGCCCGGCGTTCCGAAGAAGATAATACTCGCGACACATCCAGCCAACCTTTTCCTGCGGCGGGGACGCCGCCGGAACCCGCAGGCGAGGACGCCCGCGCTACGTGGTTGCCGACAAGATCGGCATTCAAATTGTTGAGTGCGGAGCGCATTTCGCTGACATGGCACTGATCGACGCAAAAGATGATGATTTTGGCGAACCATCTGATTTTTTCAGAAAGTTGGAGAAATAATCATACCAGAGGACGCAGTTCAATGAGAACATCCCATTTGAGCAAAGTGACAGATCGCTGCAATCAGCTATTCTGGCATCAGCCGTGTTGCGCTATTTACGCGATGCGGTTCTTGTTTTGGTGAATGCGCTTCTCAAATCTTCCAATACGGCTTCGAGTCCGCATCAATCTGCTGGAATAGTTGAAGTATAGGCGTTGGGATGGTTTCTATAGCTTCGGCGATATGCGCACCCATCGTTCCGGTGTATTCGCCAGTACGGTTTTCGACCAAGAGATCGCGCAGGGCTTTCTTTGGGCTGGGTTGGGTCCTCGCAGACGCAAGGCTTTCTTCCAATTCGGATTCGCTCGCCGACATCGTTGGAAACGCCCTGAGAATGGCTTTTGAGTCAAGCAAGTAGCCTTCGATTTCGCGATAATCCATCACGGCCATTTGCGGGGCGGACAATTGCAAACGAGCAGTCACCCGCTGGCGCATGCTGCCGGACGCATCGGCGATGTCTTTTCCAAAAAACGCAAACACCAGCGTATGCACAAACTTGCTTAATGCCACCCGCGTGTTCGCGTAATAATGAAGAGTCGAACCGCCTTCGATGTCGATGAATTGAACCTGAATGCGAAAGCCGAATTTCTTGGCCCAAACGTTGAGTACCGGGGCGGCTTCGGCACCCTCGACAAAAACAATGGCGTCGGCCTCAAAACTGAACGACGGCTTGACTCCCAATTGCTCAATGACATCGATGACCGTTTTTTCCGTGACCGGCGTCGCCACTGTGCAGCTTCTATTATCGCGATGCACCACAAAGAGCGATTCAATCGGACACGAGGCGGCGACGAACGTTGAATGCGTTGCGACAAAGATACGCTTCTGTACCGACTGATCGCGAAGAAAATCGAACAGACCCAATTGCGCCTGCGGATGCAGATAGGTTTCCGGTTCCTCAACGCACACCCAGGCGCCCGGCTTGGTGAGGATCACTTTGGCCACGATCGCCACGAGCGAGCGAGTGCCGAAGCTCATTTGCTCCATCGTATAGACCAGATCTTCATCCTGGCTGTCAATCAGGCCGAGCGTGGCGGAGTTTTGCTGTGTTGGGGTGTAGAGTTTGCCCAACTGGGGAACCAGTTTGGCGACCTCGGACTCGATCTGTCGGAACTGGCGCGGCTTGTTATTGTATAGCCAGTGAAGGACGTCCGGCAGATTGGACGCATCGGGCGCGATAGTCAACTGGCCTTGGATCGGCGAGCTGAAGGGCAACCGGCGCAGAGGGTCCACCCACTCAAGACCTGAAAATTGCTGATAAACCAAGGTGGCCAATTCGTTCGATATGGGATATTTTTCCGCTCCGTCGGGACGCCCCAACCGAAGTCGAAACGGCTCCGACGACGCTTGCGGGAGATCCAGCGCGGGTGAATCGGTAGGAATCTCGTCGCCACATCGGGCGCAGAGCGATTCCAAGAATCCGCAACTGGCCTGGGTTCCCTGCTGCGAGCCTTTAAGCGCGAAAACAACCACAGGGTGGCTTTCCTTGCGCAGGTTGCAGACTGAAAGTTCCTCCGAAAACTGTTCGGCGGTAATTGAAACTTTAAGCTTCACCAGCGACAGAAAATTGGATTCCACCGCCGTTTCCGGAGACGTTAATTGATTCGACGCAAACAGAGTTCGCGCCATTTGCGCCCGTTTGTCGGGCGCGAGGACAAAATCAAACACAAACTCCATGCGCCCCTGCTCTTGTTTGCGAAAAAGGATTTCCGAGAGTTTTTTTCCACGCGAAGCCAAGGCATGGTCAAAACTGGCTGCGGCATCGGAAAGAAATTTAAATGAATCAAGAATGTTGGATTTCCCGGCGTTATTGCGGCCCATGAACAACGCAAGATTATTGAGATTATCCAATTCAACCCGCTTAAGGCTCTTGAAATTGGAAATCAAAACACGCTTGAGTCTTAACTGGTTGACATCCATTGAGCCCAAACAATACCCGGATTGATCGGATACTCACAAGGTTTGAATCGAGAACGCCAGCAGTTCTCATTATGCCAGGTAACAAGAATATCCAATATCCAATGGAAGGTTTCTGCCTGAATATCCAATATCGAACAAGGAATATCCAATAATGAAGTGAAAAAGCGTTCCAACCCGAGTTCAGTTCCAGTGCAGCAAATGAGTTCGCGATATCGTTTGCGATACAATAGAAAGAGCAAAATAGCAGGTAGGAGATGTTGGAATGGCCTTGGCTTTGCAAGTTGTCTTACTGATTGATGGAGCAGTGGCTTTGGAAAAAATGGGGCGTATTTGTTTCGCCACCGCTATTCAGATCGTCGATTTCTACCACGCTCTGGAACATGCTGGAAAAGTCCTGGAAGCACTGCTTGGGAGCAAGAACCACCCCCCAATACCGGCAAATGCTTGAAGACTGGAAAGAAGAGTTGCTCAAGGATGGAGTTAAACACCTCATTGAGCAGGCGCGAACTCAATGCGCAGGCAAATCCAACGCACCCGCTGTCGAAAAAGAACTTGGGTATTTCATAAACAACATAGATCGCATGCAATATGGGACTTTCCGCGCTCGCGGATTTTTCATCGGCTCCGGCGTGATGGAAGCCGGATGTAAAACCGTGATTGGAGCACGCTGCAAACAGTCTGGTATGTTCTGGGAACGTGAAGGCGCACAAAACATTGTCGCATTACGCTGCATCGACGCCAGCCACCGTCTGGAGGAGTTTTGGAAAGACCGACTCAATGACCACGCCGTCCGCAACGACACGCTGCCTCTGGCAGCTTGATCGAAAATTTGTCCTGCACCCATTGCTGAATTGCTGTGCGTTTTCGTTTCCTGCTTGAAAATCCATCCGAAAGTTGGCACAAAGGCCGCTACGGTTATTCCTGAGTTATGCCGTTTCCTCTTAATGTTTATTTGTATGCGCTTCTTGGAGCGGCGCTGACGACAGCCCTAACCATGCCATTGTGGACTGCGTGGTGCAGGCGCACGGGAACTGTTGACGATCCGGGCCGTTGCAAAATCCACTCGCAACCCGTTCCGTTGAGTGGTGGGTTGGCGGTGATGACCGGGCTGATCATTCCGCTGCTTGCAGGAGCAGTGCTGGCGTTGGCGTTTCGCTCTGGCGTTGGCTCGTTTTTGGATTCAAAGACGATTGCTCAATTCCAGCATGGCTTTAGCCGTCGATCGATTGAGCTCGGAGGCATATTTTTTGGCGCAATCGGAATGCTGCTGCTTGGATTCTGGGACGACCGGGTGGAACTAAAGCCCGGCATCAAGTTTCTCGGTCAGTTCTTGATCGCTACGGCAGTGGCCGCCTGTGGTGTGCGCATCACTCTGTTTGTCCCGAACCTGCTGTTCCATTACCTGATTACCGTTTTGTGGATAGTGATGCTGGTGAACGCCTTCAATTTCATGGACAACATGAACGGGCTTTGCGCGGGGTTGGGTGCCATTGGAGCATGGTATTTCGGTTTGATTGCCGCGGGTGATGGGGATTACTTGGTGGCTGCCATTGCCTTTCTGGTTGCCGGGTCGCTGGCCGGGTTTCTGCCTTGGAATTTCCCCAAAGGAAAGGTGTTCCTGGGCGACGCCGGCAGCCATCTGGTGGGGTATCTCCTCGCAGTTTTGGCCATCTTGCCTCATTTCTATACAAAGGCGCATCCAAACGTGTTTGGTGTGCTCATCCCGTTGCTGGTTCTGGCGGTGCCGCTGGCGGACTTGGTTTCAGTCGTGTTATTGCGGTGGCAAATCGGCCAGCCGTTTTGGGTTGGCGACAACAATCATCTCTCGCACCGTCTGGTGCGCGCCGGCTGCACCCCCACAGGGGCAGTGCTTGCCATCTGGCTTCTGGCCGCCGCCGCAGGCGCTCTGGCGTTTGTTTAGCGTTGAATTCGTGAATCGTTGAATCGACACTGCAACATTTTTCTCCGATTCAACGATATCATTGCCACCCAGCCTTCCGGCTGGTACCGTTCTCCTATCTATCAGGCAATGGACTATAAGAATACATTAAATCTGCCGCAGACGGGCTTTCCGATGAAAGCCGATCTCACGGCGAGGGAACCGCAGCGGTTGCAAAAATGGCAGGGTGCCAAACTCTATCAGGCCATTCAGGCCCAACGGGTTGGCGCGCCTCGGTTCGTTCTTCATGACGGACCGCCTTTCGCCAATGGCGATGTGCATATTGGCACAGCTCTCAATAAAATTCTTAAAGACATCATCATCAAATACCAGAGCGTTAGCGGCAACGGCGCACCTTACGTGCCGGGCTGGGATTGCCACGGACTGCCGATCGAATTCAAGGTCACGCAGGAAATGCGCAAGAACGGCGCGACGAATTATGATCCCGTCAACATCCGCAAAACCTGCGAGGCTTACGCCCGCAAGTTCATCGACATCCAGCGCGCCCAGTTCAAGCGTTTAGGAGTGCTGGGCGACTGGGAGAATCCCTATCTGACCCTCAATCCGGGATATGAGGCCGACGAATTGCGTCTGTTTGCCGATCTCGTCGAGCAGGGATTTGTGTATCGTGGCAAAAAGCCGGTTTATTGGAGCATCCCGGCCCGCACAGCCTTGGCTGAGGCCGAGGTCGAATACAACGATCACGTCAGCCAAAGCGTCTATGTTAAGTTTCCTATAGTCGGTCAACCTGGCGCATATATCCTGATCTGGACGACCACGCCATGGACACTGCCCGCCAACCTCGCGGTCGCGTATAACTCGCAATTGCAGTACTCACTTGTTCAAGCGGGCAATGAGCAATACTGGGTGATGAGTCTGCTCCAAGCTGCGGTTGTGGATAAATGCAAATGGGAAAATTTCCAGGTGATTCGCACTGTGACGGGGAGTGAATTGGGTTCGCTGGAATACCAGCATCCCTTCTGCAAGCGGACGGGCAAACTCTTCGCAGGCGATGCGTTTGTCGAAAGTTCGACCGGCACCGGCTTTGTCCACATTGCTCCGGGGCACGGATTGGACGACTATAATCTTGGACGTCAAAACGGACTTCCGATTTACTCGCCGGTCGATGACGACGGGGCGCTGGCTTATGCTACCGATCTGCCGGTCGAACAGCAAATGCCCGCCGAAATGATCGGCAAGTCGATCCTTGAAAAGCACGGCAAGAGCGACGCCAACGAAGTTGTTTTGCATGAGTTGCGCCTGCGGCATGCCTTGTTGCACCAAGAGAATTATCATCACAGCTACCCGCACTGCTGGCGCAGCAAAACGCCAGTCATTTTCCGCGCGATGGACCAGTGGTTTGTCAAAATCGATCATGTCGCTGACGGCAAATCGTTCCGGCAATTGGCGATTGAGGAAATCGACCGCGTCAAATGGGTTCCCGAGTGGGGCGTTAACCGCATCAAGGGCGCTGTCGAGTCCCGGCCCGACTGGTGCATCTCGCGCCAGCGCACCTGGGGTGTGCCAATCCCGGCGTTTTACGACGCCGCCGGTCAGCCGGTCTTGGATGCCCGGATTGTTCGGAAAGTTGCCGATCTGGTTGAACAGCACGGGTCCAATGTCTGGTTCGAGAAATCGGTCGGCGATCTCTGGTCGCTGGTCAAGCCCGACGATTGGAACAGCGTCGATCCGTCCGCCAAATCGAGTGATACGCTCGACGTCTGGATTGATTCCGGATCATCGTCGAGGGCTGTGCTCATGCGCCGCGCCGAACTCCAGCACCCGGGAAAATCAGGAGCCGAAGCATGGCAGGCCGATGTCTATCTCGAAGGCAGCGATCAGCATCGCGGCTGGTTCCAATCATCGCTGCTGCTCTCTCTGGCCGGCAATAAGTCCGCTCCGTTCAAGACCGTGCTGACCCATGGGTTCATGGTCGATGCCGATCGCGAGAAGATTTCCAAGAGCAAGCAAGGGCAGGGGGGCTACGAGAAGCCGCAGACCGCTGAAGCCTATGTTTCAAAATACGGCGCAGACGTGGTGCGACTGTGGGTCGCCTCTCAGGATTATCGCAACGACCTTGTAGTCAGCGAGGAACGGATCAACAAAGTCGGTGAAACTTATCGTAATCTGCGCAACACGCTTCGTTATCAGCTCTCCAATCTCTACGATTTCGATCCAGAACGGAACTCGGTGCCTGTCGAAAAAATGACTGGATTGGATCGTTGGATATTGGGGCAGTTCTCAAAATTGGAGAAAGAAGTCCGCCAAGCTTACGATCAGTACGAGTTCCATGTGGTTTACCAGAAAATCAGCCAATTTGGGGGTGTGGAACTCTCGTCCATTTACCATGACGTGGTCAAAGATCGTCTCTACACCGATCCCGCCAATTCCTCGCGCCGCCGTTCGACGCAGACCGCTCTCTACCGTATGGTGACCGGGCTTTGCCAGATGCTCTCTCCAATCCTCGCCTTTACCGCAGACGAAGCTTGGGAGTTCATCCCCAGGTCGGGAGTCGATTCCGTTCATCTCTCGACGTTCAATCCCGTCGAGCTTGTCCTATCCGAGAACGAGCAGGACACTTGGAAGAAACTCTTCGAGTTTCGCGAACTTGTAATGCCGTTTCTGGAAAAGGAGCGCCAAGTCAAGACGATTGGCAAAGCGCTCGAAGCCAAGGTGACCCTCAGCGGCTGCGCCAAGGGCTCGTTTGAATTGGCAGCAGCCGACGCCGAGCCGCTTCGCGAGTTGCTCAACGTCTCGCAGCTTAATTTTGGCGCGACTGACAAAAACTCCGGAGCATTTGTTGTGGACGTCTCGCGCGCCGACGGCCAGAAATGCGAGCGCTGCTGGCATTGGGAAACCGACATTGGAATCAATCCCGAACATCCGACCATTTGCGGACGGTGCATTGCCGCAGTCAAACAATAGACTCAACGGTCATTCTTGCGTATAGAGTCATTTTTTTCACACTCGCCTGCGATGACCGAAATTCTGCTTTCCATCACTCTTGTCCTGGCGCTGATCGCGGTGGCGTTGCTGCTTCTGTTACTGCGGCGTCCGGTTGGCGTCGATTTGTCTCCAGTAATTGCGCGGTGCGACGCGCTTGAGAAACTGCACCAGCGATCCGAAAACACTTTGGCGGCTGCAATTGATCAGAGTCGCCAAGCTGCGGGAAGACAAGCCAGCGACCTGCGGCTTGAGCTTCAGACCGCGCTGAAGAACCTGGGCGATTCCCTGGTTCAAAGCATTGATTCTATTTCCCAGACGCAACAAAAACGCCTGGGGGATTTTGCAAACCAGTTAGGCGGGGTTAAACAGTCGAGTGATGTCGGCGCGACAGCCCTTCGCGGCGAGGTGGCTCTGGCCCTCAAACAGTTTCGCGAGGCTCTCCAGAGCCAGATCAATGACATGGGTGGTTTTCAAAAGCAGCGGCTCGACGCCTTTGCCACGCAAATTGCAGCGTTGACAGATCGGAACGAGAAGAAATTTGACGAACTGCGCGTAGCTGTTGAAGCCAAACTTGCCCAACTCCAAGCGGACAACACGGCCAAACTTGAGGAGATGCGCCGCACGGTCGATGAGAAACTACAAGGCACACTGGAAAAGAGGCTGGGGGAGTCATTCCAGTTGGTCAGCCAGCGTCTCGAACAGGTACACAAGGGTCTTGGCGAAATGCAGTCGCTGGCGACTGGAGTTGGGGACCTAAAGCGGATGTTGACCAATGTCAAAACCCGCGGCACATGGGGCGAAATGCAGCTTGGAAACTTGCTGGAACAAATCCTCACGCCGCAACAGTTCGCTCGCAACGTGCAGACCAAGCCGTCAGGACGTGAAGTGGTCGAATTCGCATTGCGACTGCCAGGTCGGGATGAAGAAAACGGCAAGGAGGTCTGGTTGCCCATCGACGCCAAATTCCCAAAGGAAGACTACGAACGCCTGGTCGATGCCGCCGAACGCGGGGATGCCGTTGCTGTGGAGCAAGCCGGCAAAGATCTGGAGAACCGGGTTCGATCCCAAGCTCGCGATATTCGCGACAAGTACATTGCGCCGCCACATACGACCGATTTTGGCCTGCTCTATCTGCCGACCGAGGGACTATATGCGGAAGTCCTGCGACGGCCCGGGTTGGTGGACGCGCTCCAGCGCGAGCACCGGGTTGTTGTTGTGGGGCCCACCACGCTGGCAGCCCTCCTTAACAGCCTTCAAATGGGTTTCCGCACGCTGGCAATCCAAAAGAGATCAAGCGAGGTGTGGAAAGTGCTTGGAGCGGTGAAGAGTGAATTTGGCAAGTTCGGAGATATTCTGGATAAAGTGAAGAAGAAACTGGACGAAACCGGCAATACCATCGACGAGGCAGTCCACCGGAGTCGTCAATTGGAGCGTAAGCTCAAGACGGTGGAATCGCTTCCGGCAGCGGATGCAACGGCTGTCTTGGGTGATGTCACGCCGGATGCTGATGCCGATGGCGGAGAGTCTGCATAACCTGTCCGCCAGAATACGTGAATTTTGAGCTTTCAAGGAATTCTTGTTGCAGTTTCTCCGATCATGTTTATTTTATTGGCAATTAGAGACATTTTAATGGTGGCCTAGCATACATTATGAGTTGTAAACCCCAATCTCCGAGTGAACTGTCCGAGATGATTTCGGATCTGAACCGCGTGGCGCACAACCTTTGGTGGACTTGGAATCAGGGCGCCCAGGAAATATTCCACGATCTTTCGCCCCGTAGCTGGCAAAATCTTTATCACAATGCCGTGGCGATTCTGCACGAGGTTTCCGACTACGAACTGCGCGTGCGCTTGCAGGATCCAGAATTTTGCTGCCGCGTCCGACAGGTCATCACTGATTTTAACGCTTACATGAGCGACAAGGAGACTTGGGGACGCCACAACGCAGAGCAGCTTCTAAAAAATCCAGTAGCCTATTTCTCTGCGGAATTCGGCTTTCATGAGACCTTGCCCATCGCGGCGGGCGGCTTGGGGATTTTGGCGGGCGACCACACCAAGTCTGCCAGCGACTTGGATATTGGATTTGTCGGGATCAGTCTTTTCTACCGTGAAGGTTACTTTCAGCAACAAATCAACCAGGACAACTGGCAAACGGAGTATTACACTCTGCTCAATCCGAAAAGCCTGCCGATGGAACCGGTTGTTGACCCTAAAGGCGAACCCTTGGTCTGCATGGTGGAGATTGATTTGACCGATGTCTATTTCCAGGTTTGGCGCGTGAATGTCGGACGTTGCGTCGTATATTTGCTTGATTCCAACCGGCCCGAGAATGCGCAACATCACCGGGATTTGACGCGCCGTGTCTATGGTGGCGACACCTCCATGCGCATCATGCAGGAGATTTTGCTGGGCATTGGCGGCGTCCGCTTGCTGCGCGCCCTTGGCATCGAACCCTCGGTTTTCCACATGAACGAAGGGCACGCGGCGTTCCTGACTCTCGAACTGATCCGGGAAAAGCAGGCGTCAGGCATCTCGCTCGCCGAGGCGATGGCGCGCACCAAGCAGGAATGCATTTTCACCACTCACACCCCGGTCGAGGCTGGACATGACCGCTTTGGCCGCGATCTCATGGCCTACGCTCTGATGAAGATGGCCAATCAGCTTCGCCTCACCATTGACGAACTGATGGGACTGGGAAGGGTCAATCCCAAGGACAACCACGAGCTGTTCTGCATGACTGTGTTGGGCCTCAAACTCTCGCGCGCCGCCAACGCGGTGAGTGAGTTGCACGGGCAGGTCAGCCGTCAGATGTGGCATGTGCTCTGGCCGGAATGTTCCGTGGAAGAAGTCCCTATTGGGCATATTACCAACGGCATTCATCTCATGGGCTGGATGAAAGGCCCCGTCCGCCGGTTCTGGCAACGGAGATTGAACGCCAGCCAGGAAAAAAATCAGGAGTCGGTCAATCCGCCCGCAAGTGAAACGACTTCGTGTTGCAAAAACAAACCGGAGCGGCAGTTGGAAAAAGAGGCCAACACCATTGAGTTTTGGCAGAAAGTGGCCGATCCCGGTTTTGTGAGCGACGAAGAATTGTGGGCATTGCGCTACAAGCTTCGCCGCGAATTGATCGAATTCGCGCGTCGCCGCCTTCTAATCCAAGGGCAGCGCCTGAGTCAATCCGACTTCATTGCATTCGATCAACTGCTCAACCCAGATGCATTGACCATCGGGTTTGCCCGTCGGTTTGCGACATACAAACGCGCCCCGCTGATATTCGACCAATTCGAAAACGTGATCAAATTGGTCAGTGACCGTCAGCGACCGGTGCAGTTCGTTTTCTCGGGCAAGGCTCATCCGCGCGATGACGAAGGAAAACGCTACATCCAGCGTATTATTCACCTGAGCAAATTCAGTGAGCTGAAGGGACGCTTGGTTTTCATCGAAAACTACGATGTCCATATCGCCCGACAGATGGTTTCTGGCTGCGACGTCTGGTTGAACAACCCGCGACGTCCTCTTGAGGCATCGGGCACGAGCGGACAAAAAGCAGGCTGCCACGGCTGCTTGAATATGAGCATAATGGATGGCTGGTGGCGCGAAGGCTACGATGGCACAAACGGCTTCGCTATCGGCGGTGATTCCCACCCGGATTTTGTCGAAGAACAGGACCGAATGGACAGCGAAAACCTGTTCAAGACGCTCACCAGCGAGGTGATACCGAGCTTTTTCAACCGAGACGCTCAGGGCATCCCTCGCCAGTGGATTCAAAAAATCCGTCGGGCTATAGTCACCCTCGTTCCACAGTACAACACTTGGCGCATGGTGCAGGATTACGCGACAAAGTATTACCTCAAGAAATAGAATTCATTTCTCTATTGGCAAAGCGATTAGAGATAGCGCCCCATGAATTGTCGGCGCTCCAAGACCTGCCTCTGAATGGAGCATCAGTCGGCTTTGCCGCTGTTGAAGGTGCCGTTACGAAATGCCGCCCAACGATCACCAGCCTCCTTTCTCGATGTTACGCTGAATTTTCTGAATACTATGCTCAGCAGGTTACGCACGGTTTTCTCCGACAAACCCAGCGCCGCCCCAATTTCCTTGTTGCTACGCCCCGCATGCACCATGGCCAGCATTCTGTGGTCTCGATCAGTCAGCCCAAGCGATGAATTCACCAGTCTCCCGGCGGGCAAACCCAAAGCCACCAGCGAGAACATTTGGCGCACCACCAGAGGATCGACAATGGCCTCGGCAGCCGTCGATGCCTCCCCGACAACGCGCAGTTGCGGGTGGTCATGCAAGATGATGCAGAGCCCTACTCGAACCACATGATGATCATCCACCACCAACACTGAAACCGGCGGAGTCGCAGTGCCGGTGTTGGGGGCAGACTTTGCGGTTTGGCCGGTTTCGTTCCGTGCGCTCATAAGGGTATTTCCATGACAACTACTGTAGGGCCAGAGGCTTGAGAATCAAGTCGAAACTGACCGCCGAGACCAGTCGGTGCGCATCTCAGATTTTTTAAAGGGTTTAGTCCAGAGTAAACACTTGGGATCGATTTGCTATGGTCGGGTTGT
>CAIUEN010000419.1 GCA_903898185.1 uncultured Verrucomicrobiales bacterium | reverse complement strand
GTTGTTTTCGCGAGCATGATGTAACCCTTTCTGGCGAAAACAATTTAAAGTCTTACGCTCTTCTTCTGATAATTGGATAGCAATACGACGCATAGCTACCCCCTAATATATACCACGTCTTTAAATGTTCAATGTACTAGTTACGAGTTTTCCAGCAATTCTCATTTTGGCCAGCGCGTATGCATGAAGAGTTTGTGAATTAGCCGTTCTTGCCGCAGCACTGTTTGTATTTCTTGCCGCTGCCGCAGGGACAGGGGTCGTTGCGTCCGACTTTGGGGCTGACGCGCACCGGCTTGGCTTTTGCCACAGCTTCGGTCGCCTGGGTCACCATGTCGCTGGGACGCGTTGCGCTTTGAGCGGCTGGAGCGGCAGCGCCACCTCCAGAAGAGGCGGTAGCTGTTCCAGAACTGCCGAATGTGCTGACGCTCTGATGGATGGTCTTCTGCGGGATGTTCCGCAAGAAGTTCTGAAACGCCGTCATGCTGGAGGCGCTGCGGAAAATGTTGTGGCAGATCTCGGTTTTGACGTTGACCATCAGTTCCTGGAAGATCTTGTAGGCTTCGGCCTTGTATTCGATAAGCGGATCACGCTGGCCATAGCCGCGCAGTCCGATGCTGTTGCGCAGGCTGTCCATCTCGTAAAGATGCTCCTGCCACAGGCGGTCAACGGCAGTGAGGATGATATAGCGCTCCATGGAGGCCAATGCGGCCGGGTTTTCAAAGCTGATCTTCAGTTCGTAGGCATCGCGAACGGCTTTGCAGACGAACTGGCAGACGCCGAATTGCCCTGGTGTCAGATCGTCGAAAGCCGATCCAGGCACGGGAGTTTCCTTGCATGCGTCGGCGGATTTAATGATCTCTTCCTCGGGTATGCCCAGAGGGAAGTTCAAGTTGATCCAGTCGGTCAGGCTGCGCACACGCCAATCGTGGGTATCGGCGTCGGAGGTGAACTCAGCCACCTTTTGGATGACCACCTCTTCCATGATGTCCATCAGTTGGTCTCGGACATCATCGCTGTTGATGACCCCATCGCGGAAGCTATAGATGACCTCGCGCTGCTTGTTCATCACGTCGTCATATTCCAGCGTGCGTTTGCGCATCTGGAAGTGATGTTGCTCAACGCGTTTCTGGGCTTGCTCGATGGAGCGGTTGAGCAGGACGTGTTCGAGTTCCTGGCCCTCTTCAAGGCCCATCGTCTCCATATATTTGACGATCTTGTTGGAACCAAACAGGCGCATCAGATCGTCTTCAAGGGAGATGAAAAAGTGCGATGAACCGGGATCGCCCTGGCGCGCGCAACGACCACGCAACTGGCGGTCGATGCGGCGGGCTTCATGGCGTTCAGTGCCGATGACGTGCAAGCCTCCGGCGACTTTGCGGTTGGGCGCCAGGTTCATGGCGGCGGCGGCTGGGGTGTCCGAATCGACTTCACGGGTTTCGCCGGTCACCTGATCGGTGAGTTTATAGCGATGCTGGCCGCGTTTCTCGGGATGCGGCTTGCACTCGACACTCCAGACCACGCCGGAGCCCAACTTGATGTCGGTGCCGCGTCCGGCCATGTTGGTCGCAATGGTCACGGCCCCGCGCTGGCCGGCTCGCGCCACGATTTCCGCTTCTTGCTGGTGATACTTGGCGTTGAGTACCGAGTGGATGATTCCCACTTTCTTGAGCATTCGCGCGACGTGTTCGCTCGTCTCAACCGAGACCGTGCCGACAAGAATCGGACGTCCCTGGTTGTGAGCGTTGGTGATCTCCGTGAGAACCGCGTTAAACTTCTCGCGCCGGGTCTTATACACCGAGTCGTTGCTGTCTTTTCGAGCCACAGGCCGGTTGGTTGGAATGACCATGACGCCCAGTTTGTAAATATCGAAGAACTCGCCCGCTTCGGTTTCCGCCGTGCCGGTCATGCCAGCCAGCTTCGAATACATGCGGAAGTAGTTCTGAATTGTAATGGTCGCCAGCGTCTGGGTCTCTCGCTCGATTTCGACGCCTTCTTTGGCTTCGACGGACTGGTGCAGCCCGTCGCTCCAACGGCGGCCATACATCGGGCGCCCGGTGTGTTCATCGACAATAACGATCTTGCCGTTTTCCACCACGTAATGGACGTCCAATTGATAAAGGCTGTAGGCCTTGAGCAATTGGGAAATGGTGTGTATCTGCAAGGCTTTCTGCTCGAATTCAGCCTGGATTTTGGCTTTTTGCTCGAGCCGCTTGCGGACGTCGGTCTCCGGGCCTGTATCAATCTCGTGAAATTGGGTGGTCAGATCGGGCAGCACGAAGGCATCGGGATCGGCTGGGCGCAGATGATTGCGGCCTTTCTCGGTCAAGTCGGCGTCGTGGCTTTTTTCGTCCATTGCGTAGAAGAGCTCTTCCTTCTCTGCGTAGAGCTCTTTCTTGGACTGGTCGGCGTGCAACTGAAGTTCGGCGCTGTTAAGCAGTCGCATGTTCTCCGGGTTTTCCAAGACTTTGGCCAAACCGACTGACCGGGGATTGCCCAGTTTGACGCGGTAAAGCAGGATGCCGATCTCCCGTTCCAGCAGGGCGGGGTCTGACGGATTCGATCCATCATCGGGATGCAGCTTCTTGATCAGCGCTTCCGCCTCGGAAATGAAACGGCTGCAAAGCTTTTCCTGGGTGTGAACAAGGTTTTCAACCACCGGCTTGAACACGCCGAACTGGTTATCCTGCGCCACAACAGCCGGACCACTGATAATCAGCGGAGTGCGGGCTTCATCAATGAGGATGGAATCTACTTCATCGACAATGGCGAAATAGTGGCCACGCTGCACCTGGTCTTCCTTGCGAGTGGCCATGCCGTTGTCGCGCAGGTAGTCGAAGCCGAATTCAGCGTTGGTGCCGTAGGTGATGTCACAGCCGTATTGGGCGCGGCGCTCTGCGGGCGATTGGTCATGCAGGATGCAGCCGACGGTCAGTCCTAAATACTTGTAAACTGCGCCCATCCATTCGCTATCGCGAAGAGCCAGATAATCGTTCACGGTTACGACATGGACACCGCGTCCGGTCAGGGCGTTAAGATAGACAGGAAGGGTGGCGACCAACGTTTTGCCTTCGCCGGTGGCCATTTCGGCTATTTTCCCCATGTGCAGCGCCATACCGCCAATCAATTGGACATCAAAGGGTACCATTTCCCATCGGATGGGATGCTCGCGCACGATGACATCCGTGCCGCAGAGCCGTCGGCAGGCATTTTTCACCACGGCATAAGCCTCGGGCAAAATCTCGTCCAGCCGCCGGGCCAGCTCATCCTTGTCCGTGATCTGAGACAATTCAGCTTTCCAGTCGGCGGATTTTTTCCGCAAGTCCTCTTCCGACAACGATTGAAGGCTCACTTCGATTTCGTTGATCCTGGCGACCAGCGGCCGAAGTTTCTTCACTTCACGGTCGTTTCTTGAACCGACAATCTTCTTGACAATATATCCAATCATACCTGCGTATAGTCGGGAGGAACGGTAAGAGAACTCCGCCTGTGCGTCAAAGCTTTAAAAAATGCGGGTAACTACAAGTAGCATAGGCATCCTTGCCTGTGTCCCTCCCTCCGGCGAGCATTAGCGAGACGCTAAATTCTCCCTCTACCTGACAGTTACAAGAGCGGTTAATTGGGACTGTTTTTGTAGTCCACTTCCGCCTTTTCAGGCAAAACCTTGAGCCAAACCTCCGGATTTTCCTCCAGCAGAGCCTGTTCCAAGGGGATGGTGATCGCATGGTTCAATCCCGGTTTGAGGATTCTTTCGCCGTTCTTGGTTCGTAAAACCACCACCGCATCCGAATTGGCTGGAAAAACGAGCTTCATGCCCAAAACAGGCGGAGTGGGCGCGCCGGGAAATACCCGTGCCATTTCCGCTTGCACAGCGGGGAGGTTGGCGACCGCTCGCATGAGTTCCTGGTAGCGCATCCGGTTGGTCATCCGATCGCTCAGCAGCGAGCAGTTCCAGTCCAAGGCCATCGAACCTTTGGGTTGGTTGACGACGATGGCCGCGTTTTCGGCAACCCAATCCGGGCGCATTGGCACAGTGAACTCACCGTTGCGGCCCAGCAGAACGGGGTGGTTGCCGGTTTTGGTCTCGATATAAACATCCAAGTCGGTGACTTTGACCGCCGGTTGACGCGATTTCATGCGCACAGCGACATTCAAGTTGGTGTACGTCTGGGCGAGCTTTTCTTTGGTTTTCTGAATTTTATAAACATATTCGTAGGGCACGCGCGCGTTGTCCTCCGCCATCGTGAGGATGCCGCCAAGAAGCAACGCCAAAAGCGTGCCTGCCCACATAAATGTTCTCTTCATGCTGGGTGTAGGTTTACTCTATTCTCGGGGAACTCGCAACTTGAGTTGCTGCCGGGCGAAGAGATGCTAAAAACCTTGGGACTAATTGCCGTTCTCGTTCGGTTCGATCTTCGCTACCACTGCTTGACGGTCTAACAGGTTCCAGAGATCGCCAAACAAGAAGTGGTCAAATGTCCGAATATGGTCTTTAAGAATGTTTTCGGTGAGCATGTTTGGTCGAATGTCAAAATAGTAAACGCCGTCAAGAGGGTTTAATTTGACCGTGTAGCCCTTGAAGTGCCCAGGCAGGAAGGTTGCGTTGACACTGTATTCCCTGGGGTTTTTCCCTTTCCGTTGGACATCATTAAGAAAAATAGCCACATGTGGGACGTCCTTGCCAGTGAGTCTCGCCAATAGAAACTTATCAACGAATATCTTGTCCAACCTGTCTTTGCTGCTGGTCTTGACGGAGCCAATAATTTTCACCAACTCACCGGACTTTATTATCAGGTCGTGCTGATAACTCATGAAAAACTCATCTTTGCCATCAACCTTTACCGGCACATGAATAACCCCCGACGTGCATTCGATGCCAATCCTGCAAAGCAACAGCCGAATAAACCGCTCAAAAAGGTCGCCATTGATTTTTCGAGCGGTGTTGGATTGGCCTGCTGGCAGCGCATCCAGTGAAGCTCCAATGCACTGCTGCATTGTATAAACAGCTCTGTTTACCAACTCCCGGTTGCTCTGAGTGTACATGGTTCTGACTGAGCCCAAAACCTTATGAAACTGCGTCAGCTTGCTCTTTACGGATTTACCGGTGTAAAGAAGCTTGGAGTTCAGCGGCCTGGAAATGCTGAACTCGGTATTCTTAAACTGAATGAAGTGGTAATGCGGCTCGTTTCGAGAAACGATTTCAGCCTGTATGTTTCTTGGATTGCCAACGAAATCCAAGAAACCCTCGCAGAAGTTTACATAGTCCTTCAGTTCAGTGAAGTTCTGTTTGTTTGAAGCAATTGCCACCAAGGGAGTTGAAACTTAAAAAAATACCAGCGATTTGGCCAAAAAGGTGTAGAATAGGAAGAGGAGTTAAATTTTATGTCCTTGAATATTCCTTCTTTAGACATCGTCAAAGTGATCAAAGACGCCTCCCGCAAATTGACGGGTGCCACGCGGCGCGCCTTTGAAGCCAACACCACCTTAGAACTATTAAAGGGCAGCGCCCGCCAAGCCGAAACGGTTTTTG
>CAIUEN010000418.1 GCA_903898185.1 uncultured Verrucomicrobiales bacterium | reverse complement strand
CAGATGGTTGTGATCTCCACCAATGTTGTGCCTACCAATAAATGGACTCATGCGGTGTTCGAGCAGGATAATTCAGGTAATCTCATTCTTTTTGTGAATGGCATTCAAGTTGGCAGCGTGGCGGGCGGGCCAACGTATTATCCCTACCCAACCTATTTCTTTGTCGGTGGACACGGGGATTATGAACGGGATTTTGCGGGTGCCATTGCCGATGTCCGGCTGTTCAATAATTACGCGCTAACAGCGGCGGATGTGGCACGTATCTATGGCGCCGGTTTGATGCCCTCCTCCCCACCGGCGATTCTCGTGCCACCCAGTCGCCTCAAGTTCTCAACCAATGCCATCGTGCCCCCCTGACGTTGGATGTGTTATTTTTGATGTAGCCATTTGAAGCGATCAGGCCTTCTCCCCCGTGGGGGAGAAGGTGCCCGCAGGGCGGTTGAGGGTGAGTGCTTCATCCACCAGTTATCTTCTGAAACTGCTATTACTTATCCATCCGAATTATGTGCGGCATAGCCGGCCAGTTTAATTTCGCCACCGGGGAACCCGTCCGCCGTGACCGGCTGGAACGGATGACCCGGAGCATCACCCACCGCGGTCCCGATGACGAAGGTTACTTCATCTCGGGTTCGCTGGGCTTTGGCTTCCGGCGGCTCGCCATCATTGACCTCTCCGGTGGCCATCAGCCCATGGCCGATGCCGGGGAATCAGTCTGGCTGGTGTTCAACGGCGAAATCTACAACTTTCAGGAACTGCGTTCCGAACTCAGGGCCCGCGGCCATCAGTTCCGCACCAACTCGGATACGGAAGTGATCATCCACGGTTACAAGGAATGGGGGGCGGAAGTGCTCAAACGCCTGAATGGCATGTTCGGCCTTGCCCTCTGGGATGTTGCCAAGAGGCAATTGCTGGTGGCCCGCGACCCCATGGGTATCAAGCCGGTCTATTATGCGCTTACCAAGGACGGCCTGGTGTTCGGCTCAGAAGTCCGGCCGGTGCGCCTGGGCTTGGATCAGAATCCGCCGGTGGACCCTCTGGCCATAAACCTGTTTCTCCGCTACCGCTACATCCCCGCCCCCCGCACCTTGTTCGCCGGCGTGCAAAAGCTGGCCCCGGGCGAAATGCTGACCGCCAACAACTCGGGGGCCAGGATTCAGCGCTGGTATGACTTCGACCCGACCCCAACCGGGCCGATGCCGTCGGACCAGGAGGCAACCGCGCAGTTGCTTGAGCTTTACCAGCAATCCATGAAACGTCACCTGATCAGTGATGTGCCGGTGGGTCTGCTGCTCAGTGGAGGAGTGGACTCTGGACTCCTGCTGGGCCTGATGAACCAGTTTGGACAATCCTGGCAGACGTTCACGGTGGGCTATGGCAACAGTTTTAAGGACGACGAACTGACCGATGCCGCCGAAACTGCGGTTATCTATTCAGCCCGTCACACCGAAGTCCGGCTGGACCAAAAAGGGTTTGAAGCCGCATTGCCGAAAATTGTCGAGTCTTTGGAGGAGCCCGTAGCCTCTTCGTCGATTGTGCCAATGTATTTTGTCTGTCAACGCGCCCGTCAGGATGTCAAGGTGGCATTGATCGGCCAGGGCCCTGATGAATTGTTCGGCGGTTACACCCGGCATCTGGGAGTGCATTACGGCGAGTGGTGGCGTAAATTGCCCCGCCCGGTTCGCAATCTTTTCAACGCGGTCATTGAGCGGTTGCCCCGGCAGGAATCGCTCAAACGTTCGATCTATTCCCTGGGCGTGCCGGACCGGATGCAGCGTTACCAGAACGTCTTCTCACTCATGGCGGGCGGACGGGTGGACGCCCTTTTTCAGGAGGGCTTGCTACCGGTCAACCCGGGGGATGCCGTGCTCGATTCTTGGCGTCGGCTCGTGCCTCAGATGGATCGGCAGGAGGAGTTGAACGGCTTCCAACTGTTGGAACTGCGCTCGGCCCTGCCGGATGAACTGCTCATGTATGCGGACAAAATGTCCATGGCGCACGCCTTGGAAGTGCGGGTGCCGTTTCTGGATCGCATCCTGGTCGAGCATGTGCAGCGGCTGTCCGCCGCCTTCAAAGTGCGCTGGGGCGAACGGAAATGGCTCCATCGCCGTGTCTGCCGCCAGTTCCTGCCCCGGCCCATCCTGCAGCGCAAGAAGCGGGGATTTGCGGTCAATGTCGTGGACGACTGGCTGCACCGCTCGGCGGGCGGAACCCTGGAATCCACCTTCATGGATCCGGCTTCCCTCATGTATCAATTCTTGAAACCGGCGGCGGTTCAACAGATCTATTCCGAACACCGGGTTGGTCGTCACAACCATCACAAAGTGTTGTTCAGTCTCGTGATTCTGGAACAGTTGTTGCGAGGAAAACCGGTCGCCTCCTGACCAGATTTCGGTTGTTAATACCATGCCCGTAACCTCGGCTCGCCGCTCCCGGCTTTCAGCATGCTGGCTGTTTGGTTTTCGATGCTTTTGCCCGGCAATAATCCTGAAAATACCCGTCCTCCGCGAAAATTCCTGGGGTTGTTTTCCCGAAAAGAACGCTGGAGGTTGTCGGGACGCGGTTGGCTGGCGGCCGTGACGCTGGGGTTGGCGGCGTTCTTTCTGCTGTTCACCGGGATTCATCCTTTCCTGGCCGTAACCGATCGGGTGAACGCGGATTCTTTGGTGATGGAAGGCTGGGTGCATCTGTTCGCCGCAAAGACAGCAGCGGCGGAATTCAAGTCCGCCGGTTACAACCAAATTCTGGTGACCGGCGAACCCGTATTTGGCAGCGGAAAATATGAGAAGGATTCCAATACCGATGCCTGGGTGGGCGCCGATCTGTTGATCCGGGCCGGTCTGCCCGGGGAGGTTTTAATTAGAATTCCCCGCCGGCAGGTGGATCAAAACCGCACTTTCGGTTCGGCGCTGGAACTGAAAAAATGGATCAGGGAACACCACAAGCCGGTTCATGCTGTCAACATCGTCACGGAAGACGCCCATGCGCGCCGGACGCGCCTGTTGTTTCAGGCGGCGCTGGGTACTGACATCCAAGTGGGGGTCATTGCCGCCCCAAACCCGGATTACGATCCGCGCCATTGGTGGCGCTACAGTGAAGGCGTCCGGGAAGTTGTCGGTGAAACCATCGCCTATCTCTACGCCAAATTCCTGTTCTGGACCGCGCAAGAAGAAGTTGAAACTTGATGCGCCCAAGCGATCCTTTTCCAAATATCAGCACCAGACCAGAACTGGTTCACAGTTCCGTAGGAACGCTGTATTCAGAACACCGCACGTGCCGGAACCGTGCGGTGAGCTATCATCCCATCTGCGGTGTTCTAAGATTTCAGTTTTCCGCTTTCTTAATTTCAGCTTTTGATGTGGCGATTGCAAACACCACCCTTCTGGGGTAAACTTTGCCTATGATTATCATTCGCTTCAAAGATGCGGAAGCAGAACGGCGAGCGATTGGCTACTTGGCCGGACGTTTCCCTGGCAAGAGCTACGCTGATGGCGATACTCTGGTTCCGGAGGCGGCGTTGTCCCATCTAGCCGTAGAAGGAATCCCGTTCACCGTCGTTGGCCCAGCAACCTATGAGCGCCTTGCGCCGTTACGAAATCCTCCTGCCATTGCGGTTTAACAATGGTCAGCCCGAAGTTGCAAGGAAGAAGTTAAGAGTGCTTTTCACCAACTGGACATCTGGCTGACGTCTTACCCGATCTATGTGCTTTAGCTGACTTGCGACGCCCAAGTGCTTAGGCGATATTCAAGTAAGATGGTTGCTCAAAGTCCAGTGACTTTCATTAACAACCTGAAAAAGATATGAACCTGACCGTTCAAAACGAATCCAACATCACTGCCGAGGCGGTGGAGATACTCATGGACCGATTGTCTGCATCCAAAGTGACCCGTCTGCTTTCTGCTTGGCAAGTGGGCAAAGGCGATTACCTTAAATTGCGTGACGAGCTGTTCGCGGACGAGTCTGTTGAAAGCCTCTACGATGCAGCTCGTTGTCTTGATGCGCCCCAATGACCGTTTTTAAAATTTCAGCTTTCAGCTTTTCAGCGTTTTAGTTTTTGTTCTGTCAGCTTTGCCTTTGTTGATTTCAGTTTTTAGCATTTCAGCTTTTCAGCTTTTGTTTTAGTGATTTCAGCTTTCAGTTTTCAAAATTTCAGCTTTTGTCGGCAGCGGCTCTTGGGGTATTCTCGCGACGTATGGACAATTTTGCCGAGCCAATTTTGAGAAACTAGATGCCAACCATTTCATTCTTTTACGGGATTATTATCCGGATGTTTTTCCGAGATACAGATCAGCATCACCTGCCGCACATTCATGCTGAATATCAAGGTGATATAGCTGTATTTGCAATCGAAACTGGTGAAATTCTTGCTGGGACCATGCAAAAATCGAAAATCAAGCTTGTTGATGCATGGATTGAAATTCATCGTGATGAATTGATGGCTGATTGGCAATTAGCAGCAAATGGTCAAAATGTCTTTAAAATCAAGGGACTTGACGCATGAACATGATTCAATTTCTTCACGCTGAAGACAACTGGCTTATCACTTACGTTCTTGAGAACGGAGAAACTCGACAATTTGACGTCGCTCCATATTTAAATGATGAAGCATTCGTTGAATTGGCAAGCATCAATGAATTCAAAAAGATCCACAACGGGAGATACTTCGTCGAATGGGATTCAGGGGCTGATTTATCTCTCGATACATTGAATGCTCATTCCGTTTTGATTAAAAGTAATTCATTGGTTGCTTGAAAATTCTTCCATAATGAAGAGGTCAAGCTGGGTCATTTCGTGTGCCGGGGTCAAGCCCTGAATAGTTACACGAATTTTTTACAGAAGGTAACGAAAGCAACGAAGGCTGGAAACTGAAAGAAGCCTGTTCACGTGGTGTGATATTTCGTTCCTACGGAACTGGATTTGAGGGGTTGCGGTTCTACAAATATGTCGTTCCTACGGAACTGAGCATCGCAGCCTGATTTTAGCATTTTAGCTTTTCCGCTTTTGCCCGGTAGATTTCTGCTTTCTGCTTTCCTAATTTCCGCTTTTCTTTGATTGATGACCGACTTTGATGGAGCATGGAAAGAGGCGTTGGAACTATACTTCCGCCCTTTCCTCGAATTTTGCTTCCCAGACATCGCTGCCCGCGTCGATTGGTCCAAAGGCTTCGAGTTCCTCGACAAGGAACTGGAAAAGATTGTCCACGACGCTGCGATGGGAGACCTCAGCGTCGATAAGCTCGTCAAAGTTTATCGGCTCGATGGAAAAGAAGGTTGGCTGCTGATCCATGTGGAAGTGCAAAGTCAGACCGACTATGACTTGCCGCGTAGGATGTATCATTACTTCCACCGCATAGCTGACCGCTACGGAAAAGCAGTGGTCAGCATGGCAGTGCTGGCCGACGAACACCCGTCATGGAGGCCCAACGTGTTCGAGGATGAGAATTGGGGTTGCGCGCTAAGGTTCGAATATCTGATATGCAAGCTGCTGGATTATAACAAGATACACGGAGCATTGGAGGCCAGTTTAAATCCCATTGCGACCGTTGTTGCTGCTCACTTGGCGGCTCAGGTAACACGGGACAAACTGGCGAATCGGTTCAACCTCAAGTGGCGATTAACCCGCAAGCTCCACGAAAAAGGCTACACAAAACAGGAAGTGCGGAATCTGTACCGGTTGATCGACTGGGTTTTGATAATGCCAAAGAAAATGGACTTGGCTTTTGAGAGAAAAGTATTAGCTTATGAGAAGAAAAATCGTATGCCATTCATAACGAGCATAGAAAGAATTGGGATTGAAAAGGGCCTTAAGAAGGGCCGCCAAGAGGGCCGCCAAGAGGGTCGTCAAGAAGGTCGTCAAGAAGGTCGTAACGAGGGCCGTAACGAGGGCCGTCTGGAAGGCCGTCTGGAAGGCCAAACCACCCTGATTGTTCGGATGCTCAAGCGTCGTTGGGGCGCGTTAGCTCCGGAGCTTGAAACCCGTGTTTCAAAATTATCCTTGGCGCAATTGGATAAGTTGGGAGAAATGATATGGGATTTTCAAAACCCGAGGGATCTCCAGCAATGGCTGGACAATGAGGCGAACCGAGGGAATTAGATTAGAACTTTTTTACAGAAGTTAACGAAGGTAACAAAGGAATGTCAACTGATTCACTTCGGAATCGGTTTTGCGGTATCAATCACATTTGGTTCCGGGTACGACATGCGGATAACTTCAGCACCTGAGCAAAAAGTTCTCACAACCATACATCGAGCCCCAGCGTCCTCTTTAGACCGATCATTGCCATTAAACCAGAACCCTAGAAAAGTTCCTTGCCCCCCTTCGTTCTCTTCGTTACCTTCTGTAAAGATGACCCCAACCGATTTTGATGGAGCATGGAAGGAGGCGCTGGAACAATATTTCCGGCCTTTTCTCGAATTCTGCTTTCCAGACATCGCCACCCAAGTTGATTGGCCCAAGGGATTCGAGTTTCTGGACAAAGAACTGGAGAAGGTTGTCCGGAACGCAAAGCTGGGAAAACTTCGCGCAGATAAATTGGTTCGAAAGACAATAATATGCCATTCATAACCAGTTTCGAACGAATTGCAACCAAAAGGGGCCTTAAGCAAGGCCGTCAGCAAGGCCTCAAAAAGGGCCTCCAAGAAGGCCGTAACGAAGGCCGCCAAGAAGGCCGCCAAGAAGGCCGTCAGGAAGGCCAAACAGCCCTGCTTGTTCGGATGCTCAAGCGTCGTTGGGGCATTTTAGCTCCAGAGCTTGAAAGCCGTGTTTCAAAATTATCCTTAGCGCAATTGGAGAAGTTGGGAGAAATGATATGGGATTTTCAAAACCCGAGGGATCTCCAGCAATGGCTCGACAATGAGGCGAACCGAGGGAATTAGAACTTTGTTTTTATTTTTATGAGCAAAATAGCAATAGTCGGATTAGGTTACGTCGGATTGCCTTTGGCCATCCAATTTGTGCGGTCGGGTGTTTCAGTCATTGGACTGGACATCGATAACGCAAAGGTGGCGGCGGTTAATGCCGGTCAGAGTTATATTAAACATATCACGTCGGAAACCATTGCCAGGTCGTTGCGGACCGACGCTTTGTGGCTTCCACCGATTTCAGCCGCGTTGCTGAGGTTGAAGCCGTGATCATTTGTGTTCCCACGCCGCTGAATAAGAATCGCGAGCCGGATATATCTTATATTATTGAGACAGGGAAGGCTATCGCGCCGTTCATCGGGAAGTATGAAGGCAGAAGCATGAAGGATGAAGGAGGGAAGCAGAATCCGGAGGGAACCATGCCCAAATTGGTTGTTTTGGAGTCCACTACGTATCCGGGGACGACGGATGAGGATTTGCGAGCGGTTTTGGAGGCGGGGTCTGGGTTGAAGGCGGGGGTTGATTTTCATTTGGCATTTTCGCCGGAGCGCGAGGATCCGGGTAATCCGCAGAGTGTGGTGAAGTCGATTCCCAAGGTCATCGGCGGATTTACCCCAGCTTGCTTGGAGCGGACGAAGGAGCTTTACGGCAAGGCGATTCAGACGCTGGTGCCCGTGTCTTCCTGTCGGGCGGCTGAGGCTACCAAGTTGCTGGAGAATATCTTCCGTAGCGTCAACATTGCCTTGGTTAATGAATTGAAACTGGTCTATGGTGCCATGGGGATCGATGTCTGGGAGGTGATCAACGCGGCCAAGACCAAGCCGTTCGGGTTCATGCCGTTCTATCCTGGACCCGGATTGGGCGGGCATTGCATTCCCATCGACCCGTTTTATCTCACTTGGAAAGCGCGCGAATACGGACAGATCACGCGGTTCATCGAGCTGGCCGGCGAGGTCAACACCGCCATGCCGCTCTATGTGATCAATCGAACCGCCGAAGCGCTCAATTCGCATCGCAAAGCGGTGAACGGCAGCCGGGTCTTGGTGATCGGACTGGCCTACAAACCGAATGTCGATGACGACCGCGAATCGCCCAGCTATCACCTGCTCGACCTGCTCAAGGAACGCGGCGCTACGGCCGCTTATTACGTCCGTATGTCCCGGTGATCCGTCCCACACGCGAGCACCCGCACTGGGTGGGTACCCGCTCGATTACCTGGTTCCGCGAGACCTTGCAGAGCTTCGACGCCGTGATCATCGCCACCAACCACAAGGATGTCAATTACCAGGAGCTGGGCGAGTGGTGCAACTGCATCATTGACACACGCAATGCGATGGTCGGGGTGAAAACAAAAGCAGGCCAAGTCTGGAAGGCTTAGGAATTCTTTTACAGAAGGAAACGAAGGGGATGGTGCTATACTTTGAACGGGTAAGCATGTCACTTCTTGCACCGAGAACAATGAACAATCTTTCCTGTTTACAGTATAACACCCAACCCAAAAACTCATTGACTTCGTTTCCTTCGTTAACTTCTGTAAGGAATTGCCTTGTTTTTCTTGCGCCTTTTTGTGGCCATTCCCTCGCTCACGCGCAGGCAGTTCTTGCGCCGGGGACGGCTTACTCGACTACTCCGCGAGCCATGCAGTCCTACGAAGCCGATCGGGCTGGGTTTATTCCTTCTGTGGAAACTTCTGCCACTGAAATCCGCGGAGATGGGCTGTCCAAGTGGGCATTCCTCGATTTTCAGCAGGCAATCCTTGATTTCCATCCGCACGCCACCTATCGGTTCTCGTATGGCGACGGCATTCAGTCCAGTCCGGGCAACCAGCACAAAATGGCCATTCATGAGATTGCGCCGGGATTTCTTCTCGATATCGGGAGCCATTGGACACTCGATTATACCCCAACGCTGCGGTTTTATTCGAGCAAGGCGTTCAAGGACAGCACAGACCATGTGGTGACGCTGAGCGGCGGGGCTGTCTATGGCGACTGGGTTCTCGGCGGCTCCCAAAGCTACAGCACTAGTTCCACGCCTCTCGCCGAAACGGCAGCGCAAACCGACCAGGAATCGTTCAACACCGGACTCAATGCTTCCCGGCGTTTCGGCAGCAAAGTTTCCGCGGATTTTTCCCTCAACCAGGCAATCAGCTCTGCCCAGAGTTACACCAGTTCCAAGCAGTGGTCCACCATGGACTGGCTGAATTACCAAGTCTGGCCGCGCCTGACGCTGGGCATCGGAGCGGGTTACGGATATGTCAGCATGGATGTCGGAACCGATTCGATGTATGAGCAATACCAAGGGCGCATCAATTGGCGGATTACTGACAAAATCAGTGTTGGAATCAGCGGCGGCTTGGAAGATCGGCAATTTCAAACCGGTGGAGCAGGGGACTTGCTCAACCCGACCTACAGCGCATCCATCACCTATGCGCCGTTCGAGGTTACCCAGCTTTCATTGAGCGCGAACAAAGCTGTGTCAACGTCATTGTTTCAAAATCAGGTGACCGAGAACACATCCATTCAGGTCGGCCTCAACCAACGCCTTTTTAAGCGGTTGAACCTGAATCTTGGTGTCGGTTACGGTAATACCAAATATGTCGCCTCCACCGCCGCAGCTTTCACCGCCGTACGCCAGGGTCAGGACGATTCTCTTTCCTACGACGCCCGCTTGGGCTGTCCCATCCGCAAACGCGCCACTGCCAGCGTATTCTATCACCACAGCGAAAACAGCACCGGCCAGTCGGGCTACGCTTACACAAGCGAACAGGTTGGTTTTGAACTTGGGTATCGGTTTTGAATTTCAATTCTTTCTCCATGCTTTTCCTAACAAAAAACAAGTCCTTCTGTTTCGCTCTTGCGCTTCTGCTGCTTTGCTTCAGCCTGACGCTTTACAACTTGGCGAGGTTTGCTTTTCACAGCGAGCTTTACTCCTACATCCTCCTGATCCCATTCGTCTCCATCCAACTGGCTTGGGGCAAACGCGACAAATTGATTGATCATGCCGAGCCCTCGCGCGCTTTTTCCATTGCTGCCGCACTGACAGGCACGGCGCTCCTCGCGATTTACTGGCTTATCCTCCATCCCGCATGCTGGGGGGCGTCCGCAGATCGACTCGCCGTTGCCATCGGCGCGTTCCTTGCATTTCTCTTTGCCGCCTGCTTTTGGTTCTTGGGAAAAGAGAACGTCCGCACACTGGCATTCCCCCTTGGCTTTCTTGCCTTCATGATTCCATTTCCGCGTTGCGTCGAAGATGGCGTTGTTTATTTTCTCCAGCACGGATCGGCTGTCGCCGCCGCCCTCTTTTTCAAACTCTCCGGCATGTCGATTGCCCAGGACGACACCAGTTTTCAACTCCCCGGCTTCAGCCTTCAGGTTGCCCCCGAATGCAGTGGCATCCATTCCAGTCTGGTCTTGGTCATTACCAGCGTCGTGGGCGGCTACTACTTCCTCCGCACGCCGTGGAAACGGGCTGTGTTCAGTCTTGCCGTCATCCCGCTTGCCCTGCTGCGGAACGGCTTCCGCGTCTTTTTGATTGGCATGTTGTGCGTCCACATCAGCCCTGAGATGATCGATTCCCCCATCCACCATCGCGGCGGCCCCATATTCTTTGCCTTATCCCTCATCCCACTTTTTATCCTGCTCTATTACCTATACAAATCCGATCAACCGAAAGGCCTCGGAAATTTCACAGAAGGTAACAAAGGAAACGAAGGAGGAAATGGGGAAAGCACTAATGAAAAGTTGAAATAAGGAAAGTAGAAAGCAGAAATTCATACGCGCTGCCCTAGGGTGTTGAATTGAGCAAAAACAGGCTTAAGGAGCTTGTTCCTTGATTGGTATCGTGATTTGAGGAACAAATTCTGAATGAATCGACCAAGGCAAATCCCCATCAATTCAACACCCTAGCGCTGCCCCCATCCCTTCATACCGGACTGCCAAACCCTAAAATGAACGCTCATAAAATGAATTTTGGTACAAAAATAGTACACAAAAGTTCACTTTTGAATGCCAGCCCCGCAACGACGGTAAGCCAACGCTCTTCAATCGCCTGTTCCAAGGCGTTCCTGGCTCCAGAGTGTGGGTTGTTATTCAGTCATCGTATCTCAGGATTTCCAATGCGAAAGGTTACTGGCATTGGACAAGAATATCCGCGCATTAATCACTCCCGTTAGAGCCGTTGGAAAAATCTGAGATGCGCAATCAGTCCTTCCGACCTGATTTTTGCTTTTGCATCCCTTCGTTATCTTCGTTATCTTCTGTAAGAAACTCGTTTTTGTTTATTTTTTATGCGCAAATTTTTCTCCTTGTTGATAGCTTCTCTTGCCATCGCAACTGTGGCTTTTATTTCCGCCGGTTGTTCGCGAGAGGCCAAAGCCACTCGGCACTTGGGCAAAGCCGAACGCTCCTTTGCCGCCGGTGACTACGACACTGCGGAAGTCGAATTCATCAACGTCCTCAAGAACCAACCCGAAAACCGCGTCGCTTTTACCCGGCTTGCCACCATCTACTCCGAGCAAGGTCGGATCAGCCGCGCTGTTCCATTTCTTTTCCGTGCGCTCCAGCTCGACACCAACAATCCTGACCTCCGCATCCGGGTTGGATTCCTTTCGCTGGCCACCGGCAAGGTGAAGGAGGCGCGCGACCACGCCAATTTCGTGCTCACTCACAAACCGCAGAATGACGAAGCCCCGATTCTGCTTGCCAACGCATCGGCTACCCCGAAGGAAATTGAGGAGACACGTCAGCGCCTCCAGAAACTAGCCGCTGCCGGAGATCGCGCCGCCTACCAGCTTGCGCTCGGTTTTCTTGCCGGAAGAGAGCGCGACCTCAAAGGCGCTGAAGCCGCCTTCAGACGCGCCTTGGCCCTCGACCCTAAGTTCCCGCCTGCTTACTCCGCTATGGGCAATATTTATCGCTCGCAAAACGACTTGAAGCAGGCCGAACAATCCCTCAAAACCGCGGCTGACCTCTCGCCAGATCGTTCTTCCCGCCGACTCGAATACGCCCAGTTCAAACTCCAGACCGGCGACCTTTCCGGCGGGACCAATTACTTGCAGGCATTGGTCAAGAAGACTCCTGATTTCATACCCGCTTGGATGACCCTCGCCGAGATCGCTTTCAACGAAAAACAATTGGATGAATGCGCCACGTATGTCGGCAGGATTCTTCCACGCGATTCCGCCAACTACGACGCGCTCCTTCTCGGCGGACGTGTCAAGCTTGCCAAAGGCGAGATTGAGAAAGCCAAAACCGATTTCGAGCGAGTGGTGAAGATATACCCCCGCGCCTCCCGCGCATATTTCCAACTGGCTCTCGCCAATCTTGCCGGCGACGACGTCATCAAGGCCGTTTCCAACCTCAACCAGGCCCTTACGCTAGAACCCGATTTTGCCGAGGCCATCCTCCTGCAGGCCGAACTGGGCATCCGTCGTGGAGAACTGGCTCCCGCCGTTGCCTCTCTCCAGAAATTCACAAAACAGAATCCGCAATCATCACAGGCATGGCTCCTCCTCGCCAGCGCCTATCGATCCCAAGGCAAGCTCGATGACACCCTCGCCATCTACCGTCAGTTGCAGACTGTCTATACCAACAACCCGCAGCCGGCTCTCTTGAGCGGATTGATTTACCGCGAGCAAAAGAAAAATGCCGAAGCCCGCCAAGCGCTGACCAAAGCCCTCGAACTCGCCCCAGATTATATGATGGTGCTTGAGCAGTTGGTTGAGATGGATGTCGCCGACAAACAATTCGATACCGCCCTCCAGCGCGTTCAGAAGCCGATCGATAAATATCCCAAGCAACCCGAACCTCTTCTCCTGCAAGCCGCCGTCTATGTCGCCCAGCAAAACACCAATCAGGCCATAGTCTCTTTGCGCAAAGCCATTGAGTTGAAGCCCGATTACCGTCCTGCCTTCTTTCTGCTCGCGCGCCTCTATGTCGATTCTGGTGAAACCAAGAAGGCTATGTCCGAGCTGACCCAAATCATCACCAAGAACCCCAAGGACCGCGGCGCTCTGATGCTCATGGGAATGCTAGCGGACCAAAGCAAGGACTTTGAAACCGCCCGCGACTATTACGAAAAAGCGATGGCGGTGGACCCGAATTTTGGCGCCGCCGCCAACAACCTGGCCTACCTCTACTCCGAACACCTCAACCAGCTTGACAAGGCATACGCCATGGCCCGCAAAGCCCGGGAAGTCAGCCACAACGATCCCTCCAGCGCCGATACCCTTGGCTGGGTGCTTTACAAACGCGGCGAATATTCAGATGCCTTGATACTCCTCCAGGAAAGCGCTGCGAAGTTGCCCGGCGACCCTGAAATCCAAGCGCACCTTGCCGTGGTGTATTATATGATGGGCATAGAAGAACCCGCGCGAACCGCATTTCAGAGCGCCCTCCAAAGCACCCGCGATTTCTCCGGCAAGCGCGATTGCACTGTGCGTCTCGCCATCCTTACAATGGACCCTCGCGCCGTCGGCCCCGATGCTCGCGCCATCCTGGAGAAACGGCTTAGTGAAGATCCTGCCGATCTTCCGGCGCTCACTCGATTAGCCGCAGTCTATGAGCGTGAAAATGCCATTGACAAGGCGGTTGACTGCTTTCAGAAGGTTCTCAAGGCCAATCCCAAAAACGTACGTGCGCTCATCAGCCTCGCCCAACTGAATGCGCTCAAGCAACCCCAGAAAGCACTTGAGATGGCCAAGTCCGCCTACAAACTGGACGCGGAAGATCCAGCCATTACTCACTTGGTTGGACGCCTTGCTGCTCAATCCGGCGATTGCAAATGGGCCGTCAGCCTTCTCCAGGAAACAGCGCGCAAACAGCCCGACAACCCGGAAGTTCAATATGACCTCGCCGAAGCCTTCTATGGACTCGGCAAGTTTGCCAGCGCCCAAACCGCCGTCCAGAACGCCCTGCGATCCACCAATGCCGCCAGCTTTGCCCGCGCCGATGACGCCCGGCGCCTCTTGGATTTCATTGCCCTATCCAACAATCCCGCTCAGGCGCTGGCTGCTGCGGCGCGTGTTGATCAAGCGTTGAAAACCAACCCCGATTACGTCCCCGCTCTGATGGTTTCCGCCTCCATTTCCGAGCAAAAGAATCAGCCTGCTGCAGCCCGTCAAACGTATGAAAAAATCATTGCCCATTATCCCGATCTCGCTCCGGCCAACAAACGGTTTGCCATCCTCTCCGCTGAGGAGCCCGGCGACGACCGCAAAGCGTTGGACGCCGCTACCAAAGCTCGCGAAGCCTTCCCATCCGACACCGAGGTCGCCAAGGCTATGGGCATCATTACATATCGATTGGGCGACTTCAATCGTTCCGCTACTCTGCTCAAAGAAAGCGCCGCCAAACTCGCCACCGATGCCTCAGTCGCCTATTACCTCGGCATGGCCCAATTTCAACTCAAACAGCGCCCTGACAGCAAAAAATCACTCCAACGCGCCCTGTCTCTGAACCTGTCCCCAAAACTGGCATCCGAAGCTAAACGCGTTCTAGCGGAGATAAAATAGATTGTAACTGTAAGTAGCTGACGTGGCGCAGACATTCTTGTCCAATGCCACTAACTTTTCGATGATTTATTCGATCTGGTTTCGCGGTTTTCGCAGTGTTGCTTGATTTGTGTTTTGTGCTATACAAAACACATTTATGTCAGCTCGTAAATCTAATAAGCAAACT
>CAIUEN010000417.1 GCA_903898185.1 uncultured Verrucomicrobiales bacterium | reverse complement strand
TTTTGTCGTTTTAGGCTCATGTTGGTCATAAACCGGCCAAAATCCAAAGCCATCGCTAACAATTATGCGCAGATTCGACGATCATGTTCAATACAATATGCTCTATTTCAATTATTTATCTCGTTTTCTGCCAGACACTAATTATGTCCGGGTTAAGTTTGGGCGTTGTTCGGCTCTTGGTTGTGCGACCTTTCACCCGACTTTCCAATGCGATGCTCGATATTGCCCAAGGAGATGGCGACCTGACGCGTCGCCTCAAGGCTGACGGTGATGACGAAACGGCTACCATGGCGCAGGCTTTCAATCACTTTGTCGGAAGAATTCATGATGCCGTTCGAACGATCAGTGGTCACAAGGGCCGCTCCGAGCCCCCGCCGGTGAACTTTCGTCCATCTCCACCCAAACTGAAAAAAACGTAAACTGACTATTCGCCTACGCGCGAACGCATACCCCACCTACATTAAATGAACCTGAACAACATCAAAATCAGAAATAAACTGGCCTTCGGCTTTGGCGCACTGTCAGTGCTGCTACTGCTACTGGTCGCAGTCGCATGGTTTGAAACCTCTACTATCAACCAGAGCATGGATACAGCTTTGGCAGAAGCGGCGAAGATGTCCAAGGTTAAGGACGTCGTCGCATCCGTGGACAACATCTACTTGGAAATGTGGGGCCTTGTCACCGCCAAGGATGCCGCCGCAAAACAGATGCGCAAGGCGGCGGTACAAAGCAAGCGCGAAGAATACAAGAAGGGGATTGATGAGCTGAAAGCCGCAGCGAAGACGCAGCAAGGCATGGAACTGCTGGTCAAGTTGGAGGAGGCTATGGCTGGCGCTCGTGACATTAACCAGCGTATCACCAGTATGGCGCTCAAGGCTGATGGCCAGGACGCCAATGCTTTTGAACTGTTTGAAACCGAGTGTGGAAAGCAGACGCGGGAGAGAATTAATCCTGCAGCCGCAGCCATCGTCTCTTGGCGTGAAAAGCGCATTCAGGAGGTGAACATCGCCGCCGAGGCAGCTTACCTGCAAGCGCGATGGACGCTGGGCATCGGCGCGCTGGTGGCGTTGGGATTGGCAACATTTCTGGGCATCGTGATCACCCGTAGCATAGTTGGCCCGATCAAGGACTGTGTCACATTCACCGGATTGCTTGCTCAAGGCGATTTCTCCAAGGAGGTGTCGGAGGCGAACCGTTAGAGGGGCGACGAAATCGGCGATTTGGGGCGCGCCTTTCACACCATGGTGGCCAACACCCGCAAACTGCTGCGCGAAGTCTCTGGCGGTGTTCATACTCTGGCATCTTCCGCCACCGAACTCTCCGCTATATCCACTGAAACAGCTACCGGCGTGAAGTCCATGTCGGACAAGACGAGCACTGTGGCGGCGGCGGCCGAAGAAGCCAGCGCCAATACCACCTCCGTGGCTGCCGGCATGGAACAGGCGGCCACCAACCTTTCATCTGTGGCTAGTATAGCGTTTCATTGAAAAACACGCATTTGTTACAAGCTGTATTATATGATGCCTTATCAATGAAACGCTATACTAGTGCCACCGAGGAAATGAGCTCGACTGTTGGCGAGATTGCCGCCAACTCCGAGAAGGCCCGCGTCATTAGCGAGCAGGCAGGCGCGCAAGCCCAGACCATCTCCACCCTCATGCAGAAACTCGGGCAGGCGGCTCAAGACATTGGCAAAGTCACTGAAACGATCACCGATATTTCCTCTCAAACCAATCTCTTGGCCCTCAATGCCACCATTGAGGCGGCCCGAGCTGGCGCGGCAGGAAAAGGTTTTGCGGTCGTGGCCAACGAAATCAAGGAACTGGCCCGGCAGACCGCCGCCGCCACCGAGGACATCAAGGCCAAGATCGACGGCGTGCAATCCACCACCAGCAACGCCATCGCGGACATCGAAAAGATTTCCGTGGTAATCAAAGAAGTGGGCGCGATTGTGTCCAGCATTGCCGCCGCAATTGAAGAACAAGCGACAGTGACCAAGGACGTAGCTGGGAATATTGCCCAAGCGTCGGCCGGGGTGAAGGATTCCAACGAGCGTGTGGCGCAAACGGCCACTGTGTCGAAATCCATAGCCCACGACATTACCGAAATCAGTGCCGCAGTGGGTAACATTCGCCAGGGCGGCGAGCAGGTGGAAGCCAGCGCGGCGGAACTTTCCAAACTGGCCGAACGACTCAAAGCCACAGTGGTGCAATTCAAAGCGTAGAACAATATGTCACAACACGCGTCATCTATACTTTGAACTGACCTACGGAGTTGCCGCAAAGGGGAATGCAAACCCTGTAGAAGTTGTTATGACAACGGACAACCAGAACGATCTCCTCCAATTCGCCGTGGTGGTCAACGATAATCCCACCCAACTTGCCATGCTTGCCGGAAAGCTGCGCAAGGCGGGTATCGAACCGCGTATGTACGCCGGGGCCGAGTCAGCCCTTGCCGCATTGGATGGCAAGCATCCGCCCGCCCTTATCGTTACTGACCTCTACATGCCTGGGATTGATGGGTGGCGATTTTGCCGCTTGCTGCGGTCGCCTGAATACTCCGCCTTCAATCAGGTCCCCATCCTGGTGGTTTCGGCCACATTCTCTGGCGACGATGCCGCCCATATTGCCGCCGATCTGGGGGCCGAAGCATTCCTTCCCTCCGAGTTGGACGGAAATCGCTTTTGCCAGCAGGTGCGGGCTGCCTTGAACGGCGAGCGGCTGCCAATACCGACACGCCTGCTAATCGTGGACGACGACGAAGCGCTCTGCGCTCTGCTCAAGAAACACTTCGCAATCCACGGCTACGAGATCGAAACGGCACTCACGTTGAGGGCTGCCTCTGAAGCCTTCAGGAAAAATGTATTCGATGTGGCGGTTCTGGACTATCACCTGTCCGACGGCTTTGGCGACGTCCTGCTTGATGAGTTCCGCGCGTTGCGACCGGACTGCGTTTGCCTGATGATCACCAGCAACACCGACACCAATCTGGCCGTCAAATGGATGAGGAAAGGGGCAGCCGCATATTTGTGCAAACCCTTCCAAGCGGCGTATCTCATTGAGCTGTGCGCCCGGGCGCGCCGGGAGCGGGCTCTGCTGCGAGTGCAGGACCAGCTCGAACTGCGCACCCGCGAATTGCGCCAGAGTGAGGAGTCCGCTTTGCGCAACAACGCGCTGCTACGTTCGATCATGGAAAGTCCGCTGGACATTATTATTTACGCGCTCGATACCCATTACCGCTATACCATGTTCGCCCAAGCGCATAAGCGGGCGATGAAGGCGATCTGGGGCACTGATATCGAAGTGGGC
>CAIUEN010000416.1 GCA_903898185.1 uncultured Verrucomicrobiales bacterium | reverse complement strand
TTAAAAGACCGATCACCAAGCTCCTGTTTTCGGGCTCTGCCAGTATTCGTTTGATGGACGATGTTGATTGCATCGCCCAAGGAATACAGAATCGCGAGGCTTTTGTCCCGCTTTTTCATATGGGGCAAGCGCAGGGCTAGCCAGCTCCTCATCGAAGCGATCCCGCTCGGTTGTCCCAATGAGACGCAGAGTAACTTCCTCCAGCAGCCTGGGTTCGTCTGGCGCTTGAGCGATAGCACAGTCAAAAAGATGAACAGACATCCCCTATTGAACAGATTGCCGGAAAAATAGTTCATAAAATTGCTTAACTATCGCTTCCTCAATGCGTTACTTAGCACCTTGTCATTCGCCGTGAGTCTCCACGCCCTCCGCGTGACTTCTCCTGAATATCCAAATCTGTGGCAAAATCACTCACATCTCCCAAGCATACTTTGAACGGGTAAGAATGTAACTTTTTGCACCGAGAACAAGGAACGATCCTACCCGTTTACAGTATAACTCAAATCCGAAAACCCAAAAATAGTTAAGAACCTGTGTGAATTGCGAAAGTCGGGCTGAAATCGACTGGAACTTTCGTTTCAAGTTCGGCATTCCTTTGTTGAGTTTCACGCAAAGACACAAAAGCACAAAGATGATTGGGGATGAATTTGTCCGCCTGTTTGGCAGTTCTTTGTATAGTAGCTAAACTTGCGGTGAAACGGTTTGGGTATAAAGGTATTGCTGGAATCCGGTGAAGGCGCTTTGGATTTCGTCGGGGCGGCCGAGGTCGGCGATGGCGTCGGAGATGGAGTTGTTGTATTTGAGGCGCAGGAGGGGGGTGAGTTTCTCCTGGTCGAGTTCTTCGACGCCCACGGTGATGTAGTGGGAGAGGACAAAGTCGAGGAATACCTGCTGCTTGGCGCTGAACCGGGTGTTGATATAGACGCGGGCATGGGCGGCGCGGACTTCGCGGGTCTCCGGGGCCACGGCGTAGGCGACGTGGGCCAGAACGTCAAAGAGGTCGCTGTCCTCGGCATCGATGATTTTCTGCATCTCAGCCAGTTGGTCTTTGCCGAAGCCTTTTTCCGCCAGTCCGGCCAGAAGACGGGCACGGGTGTCCGGGGCGCTCCAGATGGTGCGAAGTTCTTCTTCGTTGTGGAAGAACTCAGGGAGTTTGCCGAAGAGAAGTTCCATGAATTGCTGGGCGGACATGGGAGTGCCGTCCGGATGCCAGAAGCTGGTGACCATCATGTGCTGGATGTGACGGGCTTTGCCGTCAGCCAGTTGGATTCGTAGTTTGAGCCGGGGCGCTGTGGGGGCCGCGGACGGCTCGGGAGGTTCAGATGGCTGAGCGGGAGGCTGAGGTTGGGATTGCGGCGGCTCAGGCTCGGCGGGTTCGCCATCCCATTCGGGATCGGAAAAATGATGGTGAGCCTGAACGAAATCGTAGATGGTGAAGTAGTCCTTGCCTTCGAACAACCGGGTGCCACGGCCAATGATCTGTTTGAACTCGATCATGGAATTGATGGGGCGCATCAGGACGATGTTGCGGACGTTGCGGGCGTCCACGCCGGTGGAGAGTTTTTGGGAGGTGGTCAGGATCGTGGGGGTGGTCTTTTCGTTATCCTGAAAATCGCGGAGATGCTGTTCCCCGAGTTCACCGTCGTTGGCGGTGACACGCTGGCAGTAGTTGGAGTCGTTGCTCTTTTTGATCTGGTTGATGAGGTCCCGAACCACCAGGGCATGGGCTTGGTTGGCACAGAATACCAGTGTCTTTTCGTTCTGGTTGATCTGGTTCATGAAGATTTCGACGCGTTTCCTTTCGCGCTCGCGAATCTCGATGTTGCGGTTGAAGTCGGCTTCATCGTAGAACCGCCCCGATTCGGCTTCGCCCTCCAGGATGGTGTCGCCTGGGGTGTAAACGTAGTAATCGAGGGTGGTCTGAATCTGCTTCACTTTGAACGGCGTGAGGAAGCCGTCGTTGATGCCGTCCTTGAGCGAGTAAATGTAAACCGGGTCGCCAAAATATCTGTAGGTGTCAACATTGTCCTTGCGCTTTGGGGTGGCGGTCAGACCGAGTTGGACGGCGGGGTTGAAGTATTCCAGAATGCCGCGCCAATTGCTTTCATCATTGGCACCGCCGCGATGACACTCGTCGATGATGATGAAATCAAAGAAATCAGGCGGGTATTCGCCGAAATAGGGTGAGGGCTGGCCGTCCTTGGGCGGACCGCTCATGAAGGTTTGGAAGATGGTAAAGAAGAGGTTGCCGTTTTTTGGGACCTTGCCCTTTTTGCGGATGTCATCCGGGGCGATCCGTACCATGGCATCCTCAGGGAAGGCGGAAAAGGCGTTGTAAGCCTGATCGGCCAGGATGTTGCGATCTGGAAGGAAAAGGATGCGTGGCCGACGCGAGGGGATGCGGCTCAGATTCCACCGGCTATGAAAGAGTTTCCACGCAATCTGGAATGCGATGAAGGTTTTGCCGGTGCCGGTGGCCAGTGTGAGCAGGATGTGGCCCTGATCGGCGGCGATGGCCTCCATGACGCGCTCCACCGCGATGTCCTGGTAGTAGCGGCTGGGGTGTGAGCCGCCTTTGTCTTCAAACGGAATCGTGGCAAAACGGTCGCGCCAGTCGTTCTGCTGGGCGAAGGTGCGGTTCCAGAGTTCTTCGGGCGTGGGAAAACTGGCGATTTCGCCCTCAGAGGGATGGGATGAATGGGAGTCAGGGAACATGTCCACCTGGTAGATTCCCTGGCCGTTGGTGGAATAGATGAAGCGAACGGCGAGTTTTGTGGCGTAGTTTTTGGCTTGGGCGACGCCTTCGGTCAGTTCTTCATCCCATGCCTTGGCTTCGACGACGGCCAGCTTGCGGTTTCGATAGACCAGAACGTAATCGGTGGTGAGCGATTTTCCGCGCCGTCCGTGGCCTTCGATCCGGCCCAACGTAATGGGGTATTCGCGCAGGATGCGGCTGCCTTCGACAACACCCCACCCGGCGGCTGCCAGTGCGGGATCAATATGCTCAGCGCGTGTTTCTGCTTCGTTCATAGTGAATACTTGCCGCCCGCCGCAGTTATCCGGAATTTCAGGATAACTGAATTCTCTTGCAGTTCTCTGCATTCAAACAGGTTGCAAAAATGCTCGCTAATGGTTCGGACGTCCACACCGAATAGCTCCCCCATCAATTTCTGCGTCAGCCAGACCAGCTCGTCCTGCACCAGATCAATCCCACATGTAGCGTTCATCAAAGGGGATTTGATGGCGTTTGAGAAATGCCCGGTATTCTTCCTGGAAGGATCTTTTGCGATGATGTTCGGGTTGATTCGCAATGTATTGCCGAACGACATTACAATTGGAAACCGAGACGGCAAAGGCCCCGTATCCCGACTGCCAGGAAAATGGTGTGTATTGAGGGCCTTGTGTTTTGATCCATTTTGAGGACGTCGTTTTAACCTCCTCGACCGCTTGGCTGATGGCAACCGTTCGACCGAGGTCAAAGAGGATGTGGACGTGGTCGTCGGTCGAGTTGATGAGAGCGGCGGGACACCCAAGGTTTTGGAGAACCGTTGCCATGTATCGATGAAGGGATTCGCGGACAGTGTCTCGCAACATGGGGACACGGTTTTTGGTGCTGAACACCAGGTGGATATCCATCCGGGCAAGGGATTGTGGCATGGGTTGGATCGCCCTTTCAGGGCTTTGGGTTGTTGGGGTTGCCATACCCAGGGCGTTGCCCTGGGCTCTGGCTGAGGCGCGCCGTTGGCGCTGAGGACAGGGTGTTGCCCTGGCGATTGGGACGCGATGTTGGCGTTTAAAACAAAGCGTGGTACGGGTGGTTGGGATGGGCAATTGGCGTATAAGATAGTGGCGGTCACCGCAATGTCCCAAGACACGGTTGGCGTGATGTCCCCAGCCTCGGTCGCCATAATGTCCCCAGCCCCAAAGGGGCAATTCAGCCAGAGCCCAGGGCAACGCCCTGGGTACCAGCCCGCACAGAGACGCAAGCCCTGAAAGGGCGGCTCAAGTGCGACGTCTTGTGCGGAAAGCCAGGTGGAAATCCATCCCGACAAGGGATTGTGGCATGGATTGGATCGCCCTTTCAGGGCTTTGGGTTGTTGGGGTTGCCATACCCAGGGCGTTGCCCTGGGCTCTGGCTGAGGCGCGCCGTTGGCGCTGAGGACAGGGTGTGGCTCTGGCGATTGGGACGCGATGTTGGCGCTAAAGACAGAGCGTTGCACTGGCAATTGGGACGCAATGTTGGCGTTTAAAACAAAGCGTGGTACGGGTGGTTGGGATGGGCAATTGGCGTATAAGATAGTAGCCGTCACCGCAATGTCCCAAGACACGGTTGGCGTGATGTCCCAAGCCTCGGTCGCCATAATGTCCCCAGCCCCAAAGGGGCAATTCAGCCAAAGCCCAGGGCATCGCCCTGGGTACCAGCCCGCACAGAGATGCAAGCCCTGAAAGGGCGGCTCAAGTGCGACATTTGGGCTGGCATGATTCATATCCTATAGTTGCCCCGTGAATGCCTGATGCAGAAGCGATTTTTTCAAGTCGTCCAGCGCGGCGAGTTTGCGTTCGTAAATCGACATGAGGCGGTGGGCCTCCGCATCAAGGGCGTTTAGCCCTTTTGCTATAGTTGCTTGTTCTGTTGTCGTTTTAGGAAAGCGGAGGACTACATCTTTAATGCTTGAGTACGAGATCACCGGTTGAGCAGTCTGACGTGCGGTTTGACGGAGATCTGACTGTGTTAAAAGGGTTTCAAGAAACGCGAGGTCAAACGGAACTAATAGCTCCGAGATGAAGAGGGCGTTGTCCGTAATCCACATATCGCCACTCACATACCTTATGTTGCCGCATTTTGCGCCGACTCTTCCTATAATAATTTTTTCGCCCGTGAGATTTGGCTTGTCATGCTTGCCCGCAATTCCGTTCCCACCATAGACATCAACGGTGCCGCCTTGAGTCATTTTATTTGCAGGAAGCGAGTCTCCGCTTCTGGTTCTGAAGCACTCCGATATGGTCTTTTCCACCCATCCCGGTCCACGCTGGGTGAAGACGGATTGGATGTGGCTTTCGAAGATGGCGCGGGAGTTTTGGAGGTTCTTTTCGGCGTTGGCTTTGGCGGTGGCGATGGCCTCAAACGCTTCGTCGAGGATGGCTACAATGCGCTTTTGTTCGGGGAGAGGGGGAACTGGTATTGGGATCGAGTTTAGAGCTTTTTGGTTAAGTTTTGGCTGTGCCGCGCCAGTCACATAATCGTCGAGAGGAATGTTCTCCAGATACAGCTCCACCAAGCGTTGAGTGGTCTTGTCTTTGAACTTGAGGACGTGGGCGTGATTGTTAACCCAGTATCTACCTGACGCAGGAAACGCAATGGGACTGGAACGTGCGAGTAAGTTCGCGCCGTCTTCTGAGATGAGGAGGGTCTCCTCCTCGAAAATATAATCCGCAACGTAGTCGACAACACCCGATGCCCCGTAATATGGGTATTCTCCTTTGGCGCGAACGTCCTTGGTGATGGGGACACGCTTATTGTCCAGATTGACTGAAATCTGGTCTAGCGTTTTCGTTTGCCATTGATCTTTCATGCCAGATAGCACTTGCGTTCAGGTATACGAATACATCCTGCTAATCCAGATACCTTCTGGATACCTCCGTCTGTTTCAAGCGCAGTCGTTTTCATCCTTCTTTCGCTCCGTGAATTTTATTAATTTTGTTCGGAGGCAGGTAGTTTTCACCCGTCACCACCGGTTTGCCAGTCTGGGCTTCCAGTTCCAAGCGGGCGCGTTTAGCAATGTTCCCGCCCGTCCTGGCGGCCTTCTTATTCTCGTCCAAGCCGGTGGCCACAACGGTCTCGGCAATCTGACGTGTTGAGAGTTCGGCCAAAGCTGTGAAGATAAGCTCCGCCTCGCTCATGTGATCGCGAAGATTCTGATTCTGAAGCCCTTTAAGGTCTTTGTGGGCATTGACGCTGACTCCACTCCATTCCTGATGAATCAGGTTGGTCAGGATGGCGTATTCCTCGCCTTTCTTGATTTCGTGGGTGGCCCAATAATCGGTGAGTTTGTTGCGGGTCTCCTGCCCGGTCATCCGTTGCTGAATCCACTTTTCGCTGCGACCATGCTTTTTCCAGGTCTCGCGGGCACGATCCAGAGATCGGGCAGGGTCTGCCATTTCCTGCATCCGTTCATAGCCGACTTTGGCCAGCCAGAGTTTGATCGGTTCCGCCTTTGGGCTGGGTACGCTTTGGACAAGTCGCAGCAGCGTCTCAGCATTCGCGACATCCGTAAGGTAATTCTTGCCGTCAGCGGCCTTTAATTTCAGTTGGTTACAATTTGTAACCGACTGAGAACCTTCCTTCTTTAAACGGTGCTTGAGAACCTTCCAATAGTTCTGTGCCGCCTTGTAATCCGGTTGCTGGGTGAGCACCTGGATGATGTCCACCACGGAAAAAAACCACATCTCCGTCTTTTCGTCGTAAACGCGCCGAATTCCGTGTCCCTCAAAGATGGCAGTGTCGTTTTTCATAGGCTCAGCGTGCGTTTCATAGAAGCTTCCGAATCTTCCCCAACACTTTCGCGCTCTCAGTGTCCAGATCGGCGATTTCATCCATAATGGCCGTTGGGGTACGGTGGACGATTTCTTCTCCGCCATCTGGGTTTTTGGTCGAGAGATCCAGCGTGTTTTCGTCGATGCCCCCGGACTCCACTGTCCACGACTTTGGCGATGTAGCAAAAGTCTTTTGGAGTTTTATGAACTCCACCAGATCGTCGTCGTTGAGTGGGTTGGTTTTCCCCATGTTGCGGCCCGGGGCGAGCTGGTAATACCAAGTCTTGCGGGTGGGCGCGCCTTTGTCGAAAAAGAGGACGACGGTTTTGACACCCGCGCCCTGGAACGTGCCGCCGGGAAGGTCGAGGATGGTGTGCAGGTTGCAGCTTTCCAGCAGCATTTTGCGAAGGCTGACGGAGGCGTTGTCGGTGTTGCTGAGGAAGGTGTTTTTGATCACCACGCCTGCACGGCCACCTGCTTTGAGCATTTTGATGAAATGTTCCAGGAACAGGTAGGCGGTCTCGCCGGTGCGGATGGGGAAGTTTTGCTGGACTTCGGGGCGTTCGTTGCCGCCAAAGGGGGGATTGGCCAGGATGACGTCGAACCGGTCTTTTTCCTGAATGTCGGCGAGGTTTTCTGTCAGGGTGTTGGTGTGGATGATGTTGGGTGCTTCAATGCCGTGCAGGATCATGTTCATGATCGCAATGACGTAGGCGAGGGATTTCTTTTCCTTGCCGTAGAAGGTGCGCTCTTGCAGGAGGCGGTCCTGGACGGTGGTGCGTTTGGGATTGGTCTGGTTGAGGTAATCGAAGGATTCGCACAAGAACCCCGCCGAGCCGACCGCGCCGTCGTAGATTCTTTCGCCGATGCGGGGTTTGACGACCTGGATGATGGCCCGGATGAGCGGGCGCGGGGTGTAATACTCGCCACCGTTGCGCCCGGCGTTGCCCATGTTTTTGATTTTTCCCTCGTAGAGGTGGGAGAGTTCGTGTTTCTCGGTCTGGGAACGGAATCGGAGTTCGTCGATGTGATCGATAATTTCGCGCAGGTTGTAACCGCTCTGGATCCGGTTCTTGATCTCGCCAAAAATCTCGCCGATCTTGTATTCGAGGGTGTTGGGGCCGCTGGCCTTTTGTTTGAAGCTGTGCAGGTAGGGAAAGAGCTTCTGGTTGACGAAATCGCGGAGGTCGTCGCCGGTCAGAGCCTTGTTGTGGTCGAGCTGGCCCGCCTTGTCTTTGGGAGCGGCCCAAGTGTCCCAGTGATAGGGTTTGTCGAGGAGGTAGGTGTATTTTTTGCCGTTCAACGCGGCTTCATCGGCGCGGTCTTGCTCAAGTCCGTCGAGGTATTTGAGGAACAGGAGCCAGGAGGTCTGCTCTGTGTAATCGAGTTCGGTGGTGCAACCGGCTTCTTTGCGAAGGATGTCGTCGATGTTTCTGAAGGCTTGTTCAAACATGGGGCTATTGGGAAATGGGTGGAGCGGGGCGACGGGTGTCCGCCATCGGAGAGTCGTCGGTGGAATGGCCTTTTTCCGCCAACGTCCCGTGGTTATGGGCACCTGAAAAATTGGATAGGAACCTGTTCATTCGCTCTGATGGGGCGGGAGTATGGCCATGCATGCCGGATTTTGCATCAAAAAAACGTCATAAAGAACGCGGCTGCTCAGCAATTCTCATTTTGAGCAAGGAAGGGGAAAAACGCTGATCTGCTTGCGCACGAAGTTTTCGACTTTCTTGCGGAGCCAGAGGCACCGCAACCGGCAGGCCAGAGGCCTACCCCACATAATGAGAATTGCTGGCGGCTGCTGGTTATGCATTGCCACCTCGGACGGGGATGGTACATTTGGATCATGATTCTTGATAGTTTTCCAGAAATCCAGCGGCTGTCAGCTTCTGAGAAATGGATTTGAAAGCAAAAGTCATGCGACAATTTTGCGCCATCACAAGCAATGCGTTCATGGAACTGATTCGGCAGCCGATTTTTCTGCTGCTGATGACAGTATCGGCTTCCTTTGAAGTCTTCCTGGCCTGCGTCTATTATTTTGGGTTTGGCGACGAGCCCAAGCTTATCAAGAACAGCGCGTTGGCGGTGTTGTTCCTGGCGGGGCTTTTGGGGGCGGTGTTCAGCGCGTCGTCTTCGCTGGGACGCGAGATTCGCACAGGCACCGCGCTGGCAGTGCTTTCCAAGTCGGTGGGCCGCGCGCGCTTCCTGTTGGCCAAATACCTCGGGATTGCTGGCGCTCTGACGCTGCTTACTTATGTGAATGGATTGGCGGCGCTTCTGGCCACGCGCATGGCGTTTGACGTTTACGGAGATGTCGATTTTCCAGGGCTCGCTTTCTTTGTCGGCGCGATGGTAACGGCTTATGCGGCTGCTGGTTTCTCAAATTTCTTCTTGCGTCGCACGTTTGTCTCGGACGCGGTCATCGGGGTTGTGGTGCTGCAAACATTGGCGTTCATCGCCCTTCAATTCATTCAGCGGGACGCGCGGGGAATGATGGGTTCTTACACCGGGATTGACTGGCGGGTGATTCCGGCTTCGGCGCTGATTTTGATGGCGTTGCTGATCGTCGCGGCGCTGGCGCTGGCCTGCTCGACCCGCCTGGACACCACGCCCACCCTGGCGGTTTGCACCGGTTTTTTTCTCGTGGGACTGACATCGGACTATTTCTGGGGCACCCGCGCCGCCAACGGTTCGTGGTGGGCTTCTGCGCTTTACACCGTGACGCCAAACTGGCAGCTTTTCTGGATGACTGACGTGCTGGATGGGGAGAACAATATCCCGTTGAGTTACCTGGTCAAAGCCTTGGGCTATGCGGTTGGGTATGCGGGCGCTGTTCTGGCTGTGGCGCTCGTGTTATTTGAAGATCGTGAGCTGAACTGACCGACCTGTGCCAAAAGAAAATCGGTACACCTGAAGAGTTACGTTTGATTGAAGTGAAACCATTGACGACTTACACGAGCAAGTTGACTGTCGCGCAAGCCGAGACGCTCAAGAAAATCCTCAATGAGGAGAACTATGAGCCTCGCGAAGTTGCCTATGCCAAATTCGCGGGTGAAAAGAACAAAACCAATGTTGTTTTTTATCAAAGCGGCAAACTCGTCGTGCAAGGCAAGGGAGCGCAGGAATTTGTTGAATTCGTGCTCGAACCCAGAGTGCTCCAGGAAGTGAAACTGGGCTACGAAACCGTCTTGAATCCGCGCCTGCTGGACCCGCGCATCGGCGTGGACGAAAGCGGCAAGGGCGACTTTTTCGGGCCGCTGTGCGTGGCTGGCGTCTATATCAATGAATCGGTCATCAAATTGTGGGAGAACGTCGGCATCCGCGACTCAAAGGCGGTTTCGAGCGACAATAAAATATTCGAACTGGCCAAGCGCATTCGTGAAACACCAGGTTGCGTCAGCACGGTGGTGCCGATCGGCAACGAAGCTTACAACCGGCTTTACCGGAGCATCGGCAGTGTCAATCGCATGCTCGCATGGGGCCATGCCCGCGTGATCGAGAACCTGATGGGCCTGCGCTATCAAATGCAGCCGCCGCCGGTGCGCGCCATCAGCGATCAATTTGCCCACGACAAGGCGGTGATCGCCAACGCGCTGATGCAAATGGGGCGGGACATTGAGCTGGTGCAGCGCCATAAAGCTGAGGAAGACATGGCGGTCGCCGCAGCGTCGATTCTGGCGCGAAACGAATTTGTCACCCGCCTGGCCGCCCTGGAGAAACGCTACGAAATGAGGTTGCCCAAGGGCGGTTCCACGTTGGTCGATGCGGCGGCCAAGGAATTCATCGCCAAGTTTGGTGTCGCAGAGTTATCCAAGGTGGCCAAAATGCATTTTCGCACCGCCCTTCGGGCGCAGGGTTTGCCCGAGCCGCCCAAAGTCCAATGGCGCAAGTGACAGGAAGGCAACCTTGTGGGGCAGGCCTCCGGCCTGCCGGTTGCGGTGCCTCTGGCTCCGCAGGGAATTGGAAACCTGTGCGCAGGCAGATCAGAGTTTTCTGACCTGTTTTTTGTTTCTTTTGCAACTCCCTGCTGAAAACTCGCTTAAGGCGGAAAACCGAATGACAGTTTTACGGCGGAATACTCCGGGTGAATCGAACCGTCCTGTGCCCGGATAATCAAGGGGGGCTCTGTCCAGGTTCTCGTGCGCATCGACTCAGGCAAGTCAGCGGAGCGCATCATCCCGAACAGGCCAAGCAAAGGACGTTCGGGGTCTCGCAGAACCACTGGACGGCAGCGCACAATGCTGAGACCGGCGGCCCGGGCGCCCTCATGAACACGCTGTTCTTGAGCTGTTGGCGTGACAGGGAAGACACACGAAAAAAATCCGCCAGCCGCCAGGTGCCTGGCCGCAACCGCGCAATAGTCGGCAATACTCCCGCGCGTTTCAAAGCGGCATGCGACCTTTTGGGGATGGTCAGCTTCCACGCCACTGCCGGGCGGGAAATAGGGCGGGCTGCCAAGGACCAGATCGAATTGTTCGTTGGCCCGAATGACGTCTGGATCCCGGAAATCGCCCAGTCGAATTTCAACCCGATCCTCAAGTCCATTCCATCGAGCCGATTTGCGGGCCAGTCGGACACTCTCATCCTGTGCCTCCACCGTCACAAACCGCGCCCCCTGCAATCGCCACGCTGCCATCATGCCAACCGTTCCGACGCCGCTTCCCAGTTCCAACACATGCCTCGCGCATGGACACCAAGTCGTTCCATACCAACTGGTCAGAACATCATCGGTTGAAAACCGATGCCCGTCTTTCAATTGAAATAACCGGTAAAAACCGCTTATGGCATCCAAGGTTTCCCCTGGTTCAATCTCGGGTCCATGTCCCAACCCTCCCGGCGGCATGGGACCAGGCTTGGCCCAGCCTTTGAATGTCAAATCGGCAAAATTCATTTCCTAAAACCGAAATGACAAACCGACAAACGGATTCACATCGTCTGCAGCGCGAGTCAGTCCAATGTTCACCCCAGTATCGAGCCGCCAGTCCTTGTTCAGGGCGTATCCCAGTCCGGCGTCAAACGTCGCAATAAAACCGGCTCCATGTTCGGTATTCACCAAGCTGAAGAACTCGACATAACCTTCCAAATTTCCAATGATCTCACGACTGACGGTGACCGAATGAATGATTTCGACGTGCCGTCCATGATTGGCTTCATTGCGATTGAAATCCAATTCAGACATTGCGCCCAAACCAAATCCCAAAGGCAATTCGACTGAAACAGGCAGGATGATGCCCGCTTCCACGGCATTATTGCCCAAACTGTCCTGACTGGTAGGGTATTTGACAAACGGCATGACGCCAAAAGCGGTCTTGCCGGAATCGTTCCCCCAGAAATTGTATTTGAACCTGGTCATGACATCGCCGAAACCTGACCGACGTTCCACTCTGCCCAATTCTTCCGTCCTGACAGTATTCCACGTCGGCAGAATCACCTGGAGATCGAAATCATTGAGCAATCCCAGTTTCAAATTGACCGGAGCAATCGCATAGCTGGATGAACGCTCAGAACCATTGTAATCGTGTGTATAGCTCACCAAATCCATTTCCAACTGGAAATGCCCGGCGTCCACCGTGTAAGGACTTTCGGTTTTATCCGGGCGATCTGTGTTCATTTCGCGCATCAACGCGCTGGGAGTCGGATTAAACAGATTGTAGCTCGATTTGTCGGGACGGGAAGAAGCTTCAGAGTTGGCTGGATTTTGAGGTTCTGCGGCGGACGCCAGGATGGCACAGCTCAGCAACCACCCACAAGAGGCTGCTTTATAAAATTTCGTCATAAGAAGATGGGGTGGCCAACGGGACTCGAACCCGCAACAACAAGCTCCACAAGCTTGGACTCTACCATTGAGCTATAGCCACCAACCGAACGCTAAGTTAGAAGTTGGCGTCCCCGGCGTCAAGCCTGCTCTCGACGGCAGCAATTCTCATTTTGAGCAAACAATGGCAGAAACGCTGATCTGCCTGCGCACGGAGTTTTCGCCCCCCTGCGGAGCCAGAGGCACCGCAACCGGCAGACCAGAGGTCTGCCCCACATAATGAGAATCAGCAATTCTCATTTTGAGCAAGGAAGGGGAAAAACGCTGATCTGCTTGCGCACGAAGTTTTCGACTCCCTTGCGGAGCCAGAGGCACCGCAACCGGCAGACCAGAGGTCTGCCCCACATAATGAGAATTGCTGAATGAGAATTGCTGGCTCTCGACAGAAACAGAAGTTGTTGTCAGAATTCCTCACTTCATTATTGGAAATTCCTTGTTGGATATTGGATATTCAGAAGCAGTCACGCGGAGGCGCGGAGGGCGCGGAGGCAGAAATCTTCTTGAGAGATGGTTTATCAATGGATCGTGACCCGGTCCAGCCACGGGTTGACGGCTTCTTCGCGCAGGATCGCGTCGTTTTGGCCACAAGTCAGGAGCGCCAGCGAGAATGCGGTGGCGAGCCGGGCGCAGGCGGGCAGGGAATGACCGCGCAGGTGGCTGGCGACAATCCCGGCAACCATTGCGTCTCCAGCGCCGACGGTGCCGGAGACTTCGACAAGCGGGGGCTTCGCTGTCAATAGTTCGTCTTTCGTCACAAAGAGAGCGCCTTTTTCCCCCATTGACACCGCCACCAGAGTCACACCCTGTGCCAGCATCTGCCGGGCGGCTTCCAAAATCTCAGGCTGGCTGGAGAGAGGATGCCCGGCGAGATCTTCAAGTTCGTGGATGTTTGGTTTGACCACCGACGGCCCGGCTGCCACCGCGTGGCCCAGCGGTTCGCCACTGGTGTCCACCACCGCATTCCAGCCCATTGCTTTGACACTGGCGACCAGTTTGCCATAAGTCTCCACGGGCATTCCGGGCGGCAGGCTTCCTGAGATCACGACCCACCCGGGCTTGCCCGAAGCCAGTTCCGCGATCCGGTCCATTACGCTGTCAAAATCCTTCGCGGATGCGTTCAGCCCTGGGAAGTTGATGTCGGTGGTCTGTTGTTGCGCCGGATCGACGATTTTGAGTCCGATTCGTGTCGAACCGTTGATTCGAACAAAATGATCGGCAATGCCTTTGCGCTCAAACAAGGTCTCAAAGCTGGCGGCGTTGTCGCGCCCCAAGAAGCCGGTGACTGCGACACGGAAACCAAAATCCGCCAGCGCGGAGGCCACGTTCACGCCTTTGCCGCCGGCCATGTCGCGCGTTTGTTCCACGCGATTAACCTTTCCCACCGCAAACCCGGGAATCGTCAGCGTGCGATCAATCGCCGGGTTCAGAGTGACCGTAATGACATCAAATGGACGCGCTTGCACGGACAATTGAATGCCGCTCCATTTGAAAACACGCGAGAAAATTCGGCGAAGCTTGAATTGATCCTATCCAATCGAAGTGGCCATATCGGAGCGGGGACGGCCTCGTCCTATGGCGCTGAATTGATCGGGGTTTTGCTCTGGAAAGGTCATGCATTATTCATGTCGTATTAAATCAAATAGAAGTGAAAAACTTATTTTGAAAGTCACAGATGGGTATCAGGCGCAAGTCAGTGCATCGATTT
>CAIUEN010000415.1 GCA_903898185.1 uncultured Verrucomicrobiales bacterium | reverse complement strand
TTTTGTCGTTTTAGGCTCATGTTGGTCATAAACCGGCCAAAATCCAAAGCCATCGCTAACAATTATGCGCAGATTCGACGATCATGTTCAATACAATATGCTCTATTTCAATTATTTATCTCGTTTTCTGCCAGACACTACGTAGTGCTCGGCGCCGAAGTGTTTCAGCGCATTCGTGATGTTCGTTTTCGTTGACAGATTCTCGACCTGCCCGCCGAGGATAAGCGTCAGGTTTGTATCCAACGCCTCACGCAAGACTACCTCCGAATGTGTCACCATCACCACCTGACAACCATTCCGGTGCGCGATGTCGCGCAGCAGCACATAGACCTGTTGCTGCCGGAGGATTTCCAGATGCGCGTCCGGCTCATCAATCAGCAGCACACTTCCCTTGTGCAGATACAGGTGGGCAAAGATGAGCAGCATCTGCTGAAAGCCGCGCCCGGAAAGGCCCAAGTCCATCTCTCCACCCGTTCCGTCCTGCACATACGCGAGGTCCACCCCGCCTTTCTCGTTGCCCTGCGGCTTGCCGAGATGCACATGGAAAAGTCGGTGCATCAGCTCTGAAATCTCCTGCCAGTCTCCCGGCGTCTTTTCCAGCACTTGCAGGCAGATGTTCCGCAGCACCTCCGCCGTGCTGCCCCGGCCCATCAGGAATTCAATCCGTTTCGGCAGGATCACCGCCTCATCCGCTGAAATGCCTGACATGGGATACAGCAACGACACATCCAACGATGCGGCCGCTTGGAAGGCTGCCTCGTTCTTCAGCGTGTCCGTCGCGGGTTCGCAATACACCAGTTCATCGCTCGCATGATGGCGGAAGATCATCGTCGCTGGCGACGGCTGGCCCTTAACATCCACCCCTACCGTGATCCGCAAATCCTTGTTCCCTGTCTTCAGATTGTGCCAGAAGTGGCGTGTCTTGGGCACCGGCACCGACAAGATGTTCAGCCGGTTCAACGCCTTGCCTTTTCGTTTCTCGGCCTTCGAGTTCTCCGACTCCATCTTCCATGTCCGCAGGCCGATGGACCACAGCGCGATGGCCTGCAATGCGCTCGTCTTCCCGTAATTGTTCGGGCCGATGAGCACGGCTGGGTGATCCAGTTCAATGCGTTGAATGTCCCCGTAGCACTTGAAGTTTTCGATCTCGACGTAGTGCAGCAGTTTCATGGTTCCAGTATAAGTTGGTAAGTTTGGAAAACAATCATTCGGTCTCCTCGAATGCGATTCCTTCCAGCGGCACGGCGGGCTGCACCTTACATGTATCTTGCGGCGGCCTATGTTGTGGTCTTAGCGCAAACATTCCTATCTGTGTTTCGCAGGCATTCTTGCCTGCAGGGCGTGGATTCCACCGAACTCCTCAGTCTGGCGACGCCAAGCGGACAACAGTGCTCGTGATATAGGGCCAGATCTCGATCCACGACGAGCCAATGGCAAAGTTGCAATACGTGTAAGGTGCAGACGGCGGGAGCGGGGGCGGCGCGCACGTCCAGCTTGCCTGTCACAATGTCGGTGGTCAGGTGCGTGCGGTATTCCTGCGAGGGCTCGCCGTAGAACAGGTCGAAGCTCAGCGCCCCATGCTTGATGCCACGGCGCAGCACATCGATCACCCCGCGCCGCGTCGGAAGGCAAGCCATCCGTCCCGGTCATGTGGCGCATGATCAGGGATTCGAGTCCTTTTTCGGTGGTGTCAGCGGGCATGGGTTTCAGTGAGCTTCAGGTTGTTTCCCGAGTCTCTTGATCGTGCTCAGCGATTTTCGCGGCAACCTCTGCGGCAAAGTGCTCCGCTTCATTCTCACGAATGATCTCATGCTCGACAGGCGTTTTGTGAAGCACGTTCAGGGCTTGCTCGAAGGCGCGTTTGCTGCCCTCCAGTTGCGGCTCTCCCACGAGGAAATAGACTCGGAACTTGTCAGGCGAATCCTTGACGCTGGTCATCCGTCCAAGCCACGAATGCGCCTTGTCCTTGATGCTCTGCGGCTGCATCAGGTCGAAAGACAAGGTTTCCATGCAATGCCATTGCTGGTTCTTCCAAGCGTGGCAGAACTCCACCTCGTCATCTTTTACCGCGATGATCTTCGTCTCGAAGCGCGATAGAATCTGCTTTTCCTCAAAGCCCTTTTTGAACGTCTTCCAAACCACTTCGTCGGAACGGCTGAGATTCTTTTGCTGGTCATCATACCGCTCGACCATGCGCTCGTAGATGGACTCCGCCGTCGTGGCCAGATCGGCAGCCAGTCCGCTCCCCATCGGCGACCACTGGAAAGAACTGTCATCAGGAGCAATCACCGCGAACGCCACCTCCTGAGCATTCACCGGCTTCTGGCCCATATCCATTTCCTGCTGAACGCGATTGGCAATCTCATCGAACCGCGACTGAAGATGCCGGACCACCGTGCGGAAATGCTCCCCGTCGAAGCCAGGAAACATCTTCGAGAGCCGTCCATAGGTTGGGCGCAGGATGGCGCTCGCGTAGCGCGCCTCCGGTGACGAGAGAACGACGCCCACGTTGGCAAATTCGCCCGTGCTCGTGTCATGCACGTAACGGAGGATTGTGTAGGTGTAGGGATGCTTGTTCATAAAATGGTCTGCAGTTGTAGTCGGATGCGTTGAAAATTAGCAATGCACTCAGTCAGGTATGTTTTGATCTTTTCGCCCGTCGTCGTCTGCCCATTCCACTCCGCCGGGATAGATTGAATATACTCGTCCATCCGGGCTTCGTCGATGGCTTCCAGGGCTCCTTGAAAACGGTCCAGCGCGAGAAAAGACGCCACGGCTTCTGCCAGCAAGCCGCCCGGCATGATCTGCGGATGGCCGCGCAGCTTGGCCACCACCTCGACATCCTCGCCCGCCTCGTTCTCACACACGAGTAGGCAAGGTTGGGTGCGATCGGAGCCCATCACCTTTTCAAAACGCGTGGCCGTCAGGAGTTCCAGCATCATTCCGTGTCCTCCTCGGTTTCGATTTCTTCCAGCGGCGCGTCGGGGGCGGCATCTGTGGGCAGGTCGGGCAGCTTGGCAGCGGCTTCGCGCACGTCCAGCTTGCCTGTCACAACGTCGGCGGTCAGGCGCGTGCGGTATTCCTGAATCAGCGTAATTTCTCGCTCGGTTCGGGCGATGGCGGTGTTGATTACGGAAGTCTGAGCGTAGATGTGTTCAACGATTGAATCCTGATCCGCACGGGAAGGAACAGGAATGTTCATACGGCCATAGCGACTCGAATTCAGGTTTGCCTGATGAAGGCTCACAAGTGCTTGGCTGCGTGCAAAAGCCCAGAATCGGAAACTGTTCAGCAGGTAGTTAAGCCAACTCGGATTGTGTTCAGGGCGAACTCTCAGGCGAACCAGATAGGACGCAAAGGTGACAGGCGTTTCATTACTTCCGCTGAATATACCAACTTTCCCCACCAACTCAGGACTGTTGGTTCGGTTGAAAAGAAGGTCGTTCGTCTTCAGCAATAGACCGGCAGGAATGTCGTTAATGCCTCCTTCTTCGGGAACGAGAACCCGTCCATTTTGAATGTGACCCATCGTGAGGACGCGGAACTTTCCGTCTCCGGTTGAACTCTCAGAAGTCCCATAGTCCATGCGGAGCAAGGTTTGCTTCAGCGGACGTATGTCCCAATGTATAGGGATGTCGCCGAGCCAAGGGATGCCGGAGGGTTTGAGGGGGACGTTTGGGTCAAGGCCGCAGGTGACGGCTTGGTGGATGATGGCCTGCTTCTGCTCGTTCAGCAGCCCAATGAGCTTCCTCTTGGCGCGGATGAATCCGTCGATCTTCCAGTTTGCGTGGTACAGAAACCGCACGATGGCCGATTGTTCCTCGGGCGGCGGGAGCGGGATGAGCGCGTCAAGGAATGACATGTCAGTCAGTTGAAGTCGCGAAATCCAAACACCTTTGGACCTGACCTGTAGCTCCCAATGGAATGCTGAGGAGCGGACCAATTCATGGAGAAAGCGTGGATTCATCTGCGCCGAAGGACGTGGCCGATAGACGCTGTAGGCGGTACTGATGATCCCATGATGCTGCGCCACGCCCAAGCCACCGCCCCAAGCCCAAAGACTATTGATAACCAAACCGCCCGGCCAGCAGAGCTTGTAGCCAGCGTATGACTCCGCTTCGAACATGGTCACCTTGGCTGTGTTGCGAGGGATTACACCACGAGCTGAACTGACAGTGAGCAGTTCCTCTTTGCCCGATTTCGACCGCTGGTCGATGCAAGTCATGTAGGACTTGCCGCGCTTCGTTACCCAGTGCGATGGCACTGCCTGAAGCCACGGCAGCCCCGACTCCTTGTATTCCGCATACGGCTTGAGTCCCCCGATCATTTGACCTCCTTTGCGATTTTGGGATGCGGGCAAGCGGCAGTGCATGGCATCGGGAGAGAGCCTTTCAAGCCCTCTGTTAAAGAGAATTTGCACGGCGGTATTCTCACAGAACTTTTCTCCCTTCGCAGAGGTTGATGAGTTCGGCCAAGGCGAGCACCTGGGGACGCCGTCCCGCGCCTTCGCGCACAGTGTGGAGAATGCCGTTCTGCTTCAGTTTCGCAAGGAGCGTGGCCACCATCGGCGCGCTGGGCATTTGATCGAGATGGGTTACGTCGCTGCCGCGAAAGATGGGGCGCTCGAACATAAAATCGAGAAGCGGCACGGCGAATTGAGAGTGAGTGAGCTCCAGAACCTGCTTCTTGAGGCGCTCGTAGATGTCTTGAATGGCGCGGGCTTTGTTGGTATTGGCCTCAGCCTGAATGGCCACGCCTTCGAGGAAGAATGCGCCCCAGCGGGTCCAACTTCCGGGCTGGCCCAGGGCTCGTAGTCGGGCGATGTATTCATCCCGATGCGCATCGAAAAAGGCGGACAAATAGAAGCAGGGGCGGCTGAGAATCTTTTTCTCAAACAGGAAGAGAGGAATAACCATGCGCCCCAACCTGCCGTTGCCATCAATAAACGGGTGAAGGATTTCGAATTGCGCGTGAACCAGGGCGAGCTGAACCAGCACATCTGGCGCGTCTGAGTGCCAGTAAGCTTCCCAGTGGTTCAAGTGATCCTGCAGCTCGAACGGAGAGGGCGGAACAAAGGAGGCTTCCTCAATGGGGCTGTTGGGTGTGCCGATCCAGTTCTGGAGGGTGCGGAAGTGGCCGCGCCCCTTATTGTGGCCGCGAACGCTGTCCATGAGAACCTCGTGAAGTCTTAGGAGTGAATTGAGGCAAAATGGGCGGTCTTCGAGAAGTTTTTCAGAAAGCCGGAGCGCTTTCCGGTAGTTCATAATCTCGTGAATATCTTCACAGCGCGAGGGCTCGGAAGGCGGTTCGCCCGCTTCAAACTTCAAAACGTCTTCTAAATCGGCTTGCGTACCTTCAATCTTAGAGGAAAGCACGGCTTCCTGTGTCGTGATTGGAGAAAGCAACACGTTGGGGTTGGGAATGCCATAGAAGAGCCCTTCAAGCGTAGCAATGGCGCGGTTGGCTTTGCCAGCCAGGGGCATCAGCGCCAGTAAATCGAGTTCTTTTGGAGGAAGACGTTCTGGCTCAAATGGTTTCATTTTGAATGATTTGTATTAAGCCGACTTTCAGCAAATCGAGTTTGATTAAATCAAAACACGTTTTAGTTAAAACAAAACCGTTAATTTCAAGCGCAGTTAAGACAAGTCTAAATGGATTCACTTGGCCTTTCCTTTCACGATTTCTCCCAGCAGCCCTTCGGTCTCCTGCTCCAGCGCAAGAATGTCGGCGCTGATCTGGGCGAGGATGCGGAGTTGGGGCGGTTGGTAGAAGTGGCGAGTGAAGCTGACCTCATAGCCGATCTTGGTATCGGCCTCGACTATCCAAGCGTCGGACGTGTAGGGCAGGACTAGGGTGTTGAATTGATTGGGATTTTGCCTCATAAAGTTCATGCAGTAGAAGTTCCTGATTGCACGTCATCACTGCCAATTGCTGCCTTCCTTTTGCTTAACAGTGTCAGCGTTCCGTTAGCCGTAAACCAATCCCTTA
>CAIUEN010000414.1 GCA_903898185.1 uncultured Verrucomicrobiales bacterium | reverse complement strand
TTTGTCGTTTTAGGCTCATGTTGGTCATAAACCGGCCAAAATCCAAAGCCATCGCTAACAATTATGCGCAGATTCGACGATCATGTTCAATACAATATGCTCTATTTCAATTATTTATCTCGTTTTCTGCCAGACACTAGGTAGGGAATTCAAGCGGTGCGTGCGCATCTCAGATTTTTAATGGCACCTAAACAGCGCCTTTTTTGGAGGGCGAAAATATACTCCGATTGTCCGGAACTCACCTCCCTCCTCCTGTCACACTGAGAACCGTGACTGAAGCAGACATCCACAAAGACTGCGACTTTCTGTTTTGGAAAGACAAAGTCAGGCTTGCCAAAAAACGGACGGTGGTGGCGCCAGCCGGTGATGTTGTGCTGGCGGATAATTTTGATAAGGCTTGTTCTGCGGCAGTGAGTATTACCGAGATAGGGACGGTGTTGTTGCTGCTTTCTGCCTGTCTCGTTGGCTTTGGATCTTACGAGTAATGGCACGATAGCTTTTCGCAAGGGCACTCGCCTCCTCTGGGTTACTGCATTCCTCAACAATGAAGAAATCATTTGGCATCTCACCGGTCCGAAGATAGTGAGCGGTATCCGCCCATGCTGAAGCCCGAACCTCAAGGCCGTCGATAATTTGGCCAAGTTCAAGGGCGTCGAATTCGATACGAAATGTTTTGCTCATAGCTCGACAAGATTACCTGGCCAGGAAGGAAAGATTTGGCAAGACAATTTCGTGTGGAAAAACCCATAAAATTACGACACTCTGAAGTCATGAGCAGAGCACCGAATGTGAAATGGACACGCGAGCATTTTCTTATTGCTCTGAACCTTTACTGCAAACTGCCGTTTGGAAAGCTGCATCGGCGAAATCCACTCATTGCTGAGATTGCCACAAAAATGGGCCGAACCTCAAACAGCCTTGCTATGAAGTTATGCAATTTTGCGTCACTGGACCCTGTTCAGTGGGCACGCGGCATTAAAGGGTTGTCCGGCGCGACGCCACACGATAAAGAAATGTGGAACGAGTTCCACTCTAACATTGAGGTGCTCGCACCAGAGAGTGAGCAGTTACTTCACGATCTATTCACCAACGACCAAAGTCGTGATGTGGACTTGTTGGAACGTGATAAGATAAGGATCGAAAAGAGCGACAAGTTTCTCCCTCCCAGCGGCCCGACAGAAGCCAGTGCCACAGTCAAAGTTCGTCGAGGTCAGCAGTTTTTCAGGCAGGCCATTCTCAATGTTTATGGCATTCGATGCTGCATTACTGGCATATCGATTCCACGCCTGTTAGTGGCAAGCCATATCAAACCGTGGCGAGACTTTCCAAACGATCGACTGAATCCACGCAACGGCCTATGTCTATCAAGTCTTCACGATGCGGCGTTCGATTCTGGGCTAATCACACTGGACTCACAGTTCAATCTGGTATTGAGCAAGAAACTGAAATCCCATTTTTCAGAAACAGCACTGGCCGCCAACTTTGTTCCATTTGAGGGCAAACCAATTCGTCCACCCGAAAAACTGGCTGAGCCTGAAGTGGAGTTCATTTCTTTTCACCGTGAAAATATTTTTATAGGCTGAATTCTTGAGATTCTTCATATCTTCCAGAGTCGCGCTTTCAGCGCTTGATCAGGCTTGGCTCATGGACCTGGGGCGATGGCCCCAGGCTGGTATGAATTGCGCCTTTGGCGCTGTTCAATCCCAAATATACTTTGAACGGGTAAGAATGTTACTTTTTGCGCCACAAACAAGTAACATTCTTACCCGTTCAAAGTATACCTTCTGATACACCTTCTGATTCCAAATGCGCTGGATGCACTGTTGCGGATCAGCAATTCTCATTATGTGGGGCAGACCTCTGGTCTGCCAGTTGCGGTGCCTCTGGCTCCGCAGGGAGTCGAAAACTTCGTGCGCAGGCAGACACGCGTTTTTCCCCTTCCTTGCTCAAAATGAGAATTGCTGGAATTCTAAGAGTGCTCCTTGACATATCACACATTCTGAACATAGATTCGACAACTCTAGGGTGGGTTAAGTGGCAGCCATGCCGACAGGCATTTCTGCCCATGCAATTTCAGGCATGATTTCTGATTTTGTTGTGGTTTTTCAAAGAGTCGATTAAGCTGTCGTATTGTAGCCATATAAAATGAACAAAGGCAAAATCGTTCAAGTCATCGGACCTGTGGTGGACGTTGAGTTCCCCGACAGCCTTCCGGCCATTTATAATGCCCTGACCGTCGAGTTCCCGGTTCCCGGCGCAGGCAAGACCAAGCAAACCTTGGAGGTCGAGCAGCATTTGGGCGACGGCTGGGTGCGCACAGTCTGCATGGGTGCCACCGAAGGTCTCAAGCGCGGCTACGAGGTCATCGACACCGGAGCCCCCATCTCGATGCCCGTCGGTGACGGCGTCATGGGACGCGTGTTCAATGTCATTGGCGAACCGGTTGATGAACGTGGGCCGGTCGTGGCTGAGAAGTATTATCCCATCCATCGCGCGGCTCCGACTCTCGTTGAGCAGTCCACCTCGCCCCAGATTCTCACCACCGGCATCAAAGTCATCGACCTGATCTGCCCGTTCCTCAAAGGCGGAAAAGTCGGCGCGTTTGGCGGCGCTGGTGTCGGCAAGACGGTCGTCATCATGGAATTGATCAACAACATCGCCAAACAGCACGGCGGTTACTCCGTATTTGCGGGCGTCGGCGAACGCACGCGCGAAGGAAACGATCTCTATCATGAAATGTCCGAAGCCGAGGTCATCAACCAAAAAGATTTAAGCAAGTCCAAGGTCGCGCTGGTCTATGGTCAGATGAACGAACCACCGGGAGCCCGTTTGCGTGTCGCTCTCTCCGCCTTGGCGGTCACGGAGTATTTCCGCGACGAAAAGAATCAGGACGTGTTGCTGTTCATCGATAACATTTTCCGGTTTTCCCAAGCGGGCTCGGAAGTTTCCGCGCTTCTTGGACGCACCCCCAGCGCGGTTGGCTACCAGCCAACTCTGGCCGCCGAAATGGGCGATTTGCAGGAACGCATCACCTCGACCAAGAAAGGTTCGATCACTTCGTTCCAAGCGGTCTATGTGCCGGCGGACGACTTGACCGATCCCGCGCCAGCCACCACCTTTGCGCACTTGGATGCGACGATTGTGTTGGACCGCGCCATTTCCGAACTGGGCATCTATCCGGCGGTCGATCCTCTCTCCTCGACCTCACGCGCATTGACGCCCGAGATCGTCGGCCAGGAGCATTACGAGGTCGCTCGTGGTGTTCAACGCGTGCTTCAGCGCTACAAGGATTTGCAGGACATCATCGCCATTCTGGGCATGGACGAATTGTCGCCCGATGACAAGTTGACCGTATTCCGCGCCCGCAAGATTCAGCGCTTTCTGAGCCAGCCGTTCAGCGTGGCTGAAGTGTTCACCGGACGTCCCGGCAAGCAAGTGCCTGTGGCCGAAACCGTTCGTGGTTTCAAGGAAATTCTCGATGGCAAACACGACGATGTCGGCGAGCAGAATTTCTACATGAAGGGCGGCATCGACGAAATCAAGGAAGGTTGATGGCCCGAGCGCTCCGTAGCGGCTCACACCTTTCAACCCTCAACCCATACTGACAAATGGCCTCGACATTAAGATTGGAAATCGTCACCCCGGAGGCCAATGCCTACTCGGAAGACGTGGAAATGGTCACTCTGCCCGCAATCGAGGGCGAGATGGGAGTTTTCCCTCAACATGTGCCGCTGATGACCCAGATTGTCGCCGGCGAAATCGTGGTTCGCAAAGACGGGAAGGAGATATACCTGGCCGTCGGCGATGGTTTCGTCGAAGTCACGGCGGATCGGGTTGCCGTATTGACCGACATGGCCATCCCCGCCGAGCAGATTGACGAAGCGAAAGCCGAAGAGGCGCGCAAGCGAGCCGAGGCGCGTCTTGCGGAAACCCTTGATGACGAAGAATCCGCAACGGTACATGCCGCCCTGGCCCGTTCAGCAGCCCTGATCACCGTCAAACGCCGTCACACGAACCACTAAGCCCAAGAACTGGTTTGGACAGGATTTACAGGATTAACAGGATTTAGGGAGTTGGAACTTTGAGAATCACCGTGAATCGGCACAAAACGGCCAAATTATGGGCAAATTTTAAAATTCCAACTCTTTCATAATAATCCTGTAAATCCTGTAAATCCTGTCAAAATTTAGTTAATCAATGCCCACATCCAGGCTCCAAATCCCTCACCAGCTTGAAACTGCCGAAGCCCAGCGGCGAATCCTAAAATTCGCCGATGCCACGCGTCAGAATCCCGGCACATTGATTACCAACATCGAAGATTCGTGGTCCGGCAACACCGGCACATTTCGTTTCAGTGTTCTCGGCATGACCATCAGCGGCGGCGTGAAAGTGGAGCCCGAGCGAGTCCAAATCGACCTTCAATACCCATTGACTGCTCTCCTGTTCAAAAGCCGCATCGAACAAGAGATTCTGGCAAAAGCCGGGCAACTCTTGAGAAAATAGCCCCGTCACAGGGGTGTTGAATTGATCGGGTTTTTGCCTCATAAAGTTCATTCAGTAATGTTCCTGTTTGAACTGAAATCATCTCTTTCTTGGGTGTATGCAATTTGCGGTCCTGCCAACGACGTTTTATGAGCTATCAGCCGAAGTGGTTGCGCCCAAACTCTTGGCCCACTGGCTCATCCGGCGCACTCCAGATGGAGTTTGCGGAGGGGCCATTGTTGAAGTCGAAGCCTACTTGGACGGTGACCCGGCATCGCATGTGAGCGCGGACAAGAAGAATGAGGCAAAGGGGAGCTGTTTTTTGCACAGATGTTGATGGAAGCAACTGGAATCTCCCCAGTTTCCTTGATTAGCCGACGGTGGTTTTGAGCCCCTCGCAGAGATTGATCTGCGAGGGGT
>CAIUEN010000413.1 GCA_903898185.1 uncultured Verrucomicrobiales bacterium | reverse complement strand
TTTGTCGTTTTAGGCTCATGTTGGTCATAAACCGGCCAAAATCCAAAGCCATCGCTAACAATTATGCGCAGATTCGACGATCATGTTCAATACAATATGCTCTATTTCAATTATTTATCTCGTTTTCTGCCAGACACTATCTACCAAGCTTACCATCCGGTTGCGGTGGTCGTAACGGTAGGCTGTGCTCGCACGCGTGACGATATTGCTGCGCCCCACCAAGCTGCCTTCAAAGTCGTAGCTATAGATGTTCGTGCCGTCGGCAACAATCTGGTTGTTGGTTGTCACCATATAACCACCGCCGCCGCGGTTTCCGTTGGCATCATATTGGTAGCCTTCATTCGGCTGACCGGCGGAACACAGGGCGTTGGTCAACTGCCCGGCAGGGTCGTAAAGGTAATCCACTGTCTGGCCGCCCAGCACCCGTTGCGTAACTTCCTGCGCAGCGTTTCGCTGATAGTGGTATTCGGCCTGCGTCGCCCCTGCTCCGCTGGCATGGAGGATGTTTGTTATGAAGCCCACAGGAGTGAACCCGTAGCGGCTTTGGCCTGCCAGCACGGTTCCAGCCATATCAGCAAAGCGGAAAATGTTCGTCCGGTTCCCAACGGCGTCATAACGCATGCTGACGCTCGCCCCTGGCAGCCCGCCCCCATGCCAAACCTGGTTCGTCAGGAAGTTCCGCGAATCATACCTGTAAAGCACCTGAGCCCCCCAGTTGTCGGCTACCGATGTCACATTAGTCGTGCCGTCGTAGTCGTAGGAGAGCGTGAAATCTGGCTGGTTGGTTACCCCAGTTTGGGCCATCCGCTTCAGCCGGTTCATCTCGTCAAAATCAAACGCGAGATGGCTGGCTGGGTCGCTTGCCTCGGTCATGATGCCGATCTCGTTGATGATGAAGCTAATGCTCCGGACGACGTTACTGCCTTCCCACCAGAGCTCGTTCGTGCGCCGGCTCAGAGCATCGTAACCAAATGTGCGTTTTAGTCCGTTCCGGTCCACGGCTTCGGTGCAGTTCCCAGCGGCATCGTAGGTAAACAAATTGGTGCGGCCCCACGGATCCACTTGTTGGGTGAGCCAGTTGGCAGCGTTAAAATAGAAACGGGTGACGTTGCCCACCGGGTCGATAACGGCAGTGCGGTTCGTGCCGTTGTCATACTCGAACCGAACCACGCCGCCCATTGTGTTGGTGATGGCAATCTGGCGGTTGGCGGCGTCATACGCGTACCAAGTGGTGCGGCCAAGCGGGTCGGTTTCGCTGATCTTGAGTTTTCCATCGTAGGCATAGCGCGTGGTGTTGCCTTCAGTGTCGCGCACCCACAAAAGGCGGCCTGCATCGTCATAATGGGATTGCTTGGTGTTCCCCAATTCGTCGGTTTCGCGGATGGTCTGGCCTTGGGCGCTGTATTCGTAAGTGCGGAAGGTTCCGTCAGGGTTGGTGACCTTTCCAGGCTTGCCGCATGAACAGCCGCCAGTGTAGTCGTAAAGTGTAGTGCGCCCGTTGTAGTCTATGGCGCTGGTGACTCGGCCCTGAGCGTCGCGGGTAAAAAAGGCATGTCCTCCCAGCGCGTTCACGACGTTTGTCAACTGGCCCTCGCTGTTGTAGCGAAACTGCGTGATGCGCCCCAAAGCGTCGGTAACGCTGGTGGGCTTGCTCAGGTCATTGTAAGCAATGGTGGTGGCATTGTTGATTGCTCCCGTGATGTGCGTAAGGTTGCCTCGGCTATCATAGGCCCAGGCGGTGGAGAAGCCGCGGGCGTCAATTGAATTGGTAAGATTATTGTTGGCGTCGAAGGCGAAGTAGTTGGTGGAGATGCCGGGGATTGCCTTCATCACTTCATTTCCGTTGTCGTCGTAGCGGACGATGTTGGTGTGGCCGTTGTCGTCCTTGAAGACAGCGGTGTTGGGATCGGGAAATTCCTGGCTGGTCAGGTTTCCGAGGGCGTCGCGGATGCCCACGAGGCGTCCGGCGGAGTCGTATTCCAGCGGAAGTTCCTATATTCTGAAACAACTGGCTGCGCCGTAAGGTGCTCGTTATGAACGTGTTGACCTTGATTCATTTAGGTTTTTATTAGTGGCCACGATTCTTCCCGTGTAGTGAAGCTTCTTTGGCAACTCGACTTTGGCCAGATTCAGAAGTTTTTTGACCTGATCCCGTCCTTCGGGAACCAGTTGGTCTTTGACGACCTCATTGACGATAACCTCAGTAACACACAAACTGCTTAATTGGTTGAGACCTTCTTCAACTCTCACATTTTCGCCAGCCCAGCATTTCTGAAGTTCATGGATGAGTCGATAGGCCAGCATTACCACAAGAACGTGACCACGGGTGCTCGATTCCAGTCGCACATTTATCGGGCGCATCTCCAGTTCCACCGTCTTGCTGGTTCGGAAATCCTGCTCAACCAATGTTAGGTCCTTATAGCGGTCATGGACGATCTGCGCTGTTGCCCACGAAGCGATCAAATCGGTTTTAATCACGTAGCAACCGTCTAGTTTTTTCTCCTCTGTTAACACGACATCATCAACGATCAACTCCAGTTTGCGTCCCTTGGCTTGAAGATTGATCCAGCCATTGACCTTGAGTTTGGCGGCCCTCGTTTGCACAGCTTCAAGGGCCTTGCTCGTACGCGCCTTGAGATGCTCTTTCAAGTAGCGGTTCTTCTCCTCGATCAGTTTCTGCAGCGAAGCCTGTCTGCTTTTTCGGTTTTCCTGCATTTCCTGTGCCCGTTGCGCATTACGCCTCATGATATAGCGCACTTTTTCAGGAATGGCAGCCACCTCTGCTAGAGTGTCATCGAAGAGGCACATCTGTATTACCTGCTCATTGAGTAGTGTTTGAATCTGAGGTTTGCTGATGGCGGTAATGTAATGCAAACCATTCTCTGCGAGTTCCTCTATTTGGGGTCCTTTGATCATACCCCGGTCCCCGACCAGAGTGACTCCTTTGGCCCCAAAGCGTTGTACGACCTTCTGGATTTGAGAGCTAA
>CAIUEN010000412.1 GCA_903898185.1 uncultured Verrucomicrobiales bacterium | reverse complement strand
TTCCTGGATTCGAGAGTATGTGGAGAGGCTACGCCCGATTCTACGACATGGTGGAAATCATAATCCTTGAGCGAGCGGCCAAATCAAAAGATCCGTAACTATGCGCTGTGACGTTTTTCTGGGGCAAGCGCAGGGCTAGCCCAACGTTCGGGTCATCAAACCAAACTACGCCGCTCAACTGTTGTCTGGAAGTCGAGTGAGGCGAATGTAATTCGAGTTTGCGGTTAGGTTCTTTTCCTGTGACGGAGCCAACATCAATTATATCTCCATCATTGAGTGTATAACTGCCAACGTCCTTTAAGAGGTCCCCATTGGCATCAAAGACCAACAACTGGTATTCTCCACGGGGAGCTTCAATCCGGAACGCGCCGGGCGTGCAAGTCGCGTGAATTACTTGACGGGGTTCACTTTTTGAAACCAAAGTCGGGAACATAACCTGATCGTCTGGAATCGTCCCGCGCAAGACCGCAGTCGCCAAATCGATGTGCATCACTTCACTGCCTCCAGTCTGAACCCGAATATCATCGTGCCGTCGTACCCCGGCCTCCTGCATTGCCACGATAAGGAAGTAAACTCCGGGCTTAACTCCTGAAAAACGGGCAATTCCGTTTTCATCAATTTGAGAGGTTGCGACGGTCTGAGAGTTTGTCCAAAGAGAGGCAGTAGCACCTCGCACTGGACTCCCATGCATTAAATCAATTTGCGTCGTAACCACTGGCGCAAACGCGACTACAGCCTGGATAGGGCCAACTGAGATGCCGTTACTGAGTTGAACGGTGCTGCTTTCGGGCGATACGATACTATAACCTTCAACGTTAAGCGTGAACGTGCCATCAGGAAACCCACTGAAGAAGAACCGCCCCAAGCGATCTGTTCGAACTGCCCAAGATTTACCAACTGGCAACTCGACTGCCGAAACCAGGAAGCCTCGATCAGGTATCGTGCCAGCACTGTCTATGACACCCCAGATACCCGCATTGAGTTTACTCCACGAACGAAGAACTTCTTCTCTTAACAGGGTTGCCGGAATGCTCGCGTCCTCCCAAGTGGCGCAGGATGCAAGAGAGAGCATGTTTAAATAGCCGTCTTCAGTCGCTCCGTATGCCTGTGCCAAATGTTCTGCCACTGCTACAGCATCTTCCCTCGACATCGTGGCAGGCTTAATACTATTTACGAGACTCTCCCAGTCAAACGCAATAGTCGAATCCTTCACCACTCTGTCCGCATACGCGGTAAACGTTATATTATCCTGATTTCCACTTCCAGGCACATAGAACGTCATTATCTCGCTCTGCCCAGGGCGCAGGATGCCAGGAGGCCCTCCGTGCGTATTGATCCCGAGAAACGTATAACGGCTTCCTAAGGAGTCGTCACCAAGCTTCAGACCAAAAGGAACACTGTTGCCCACGGTTAACAAGGGAGCCGACGCGTCATTCGACCCATTGTTACCCCACTGGACGGTGAAGGTGTAAGCTACGTTTTGTCGCACAGCACTCGGTGCGCTGACCATCGGGATTACCGTTGGCAACTCGGCAGCCGCCACCACTTCGAGCGAGTTCGGAATCGTTACGGTTGCACCATTGCCGTTCTGCACTGCCACGGTGTAGATGCCATGTGCGAGGCCTCGAAGGTCGAGTGTGGCGTAAAAGCGCGAACCGCTCTCGTAGTAGTGCGAGAGAGCGGGACGGCTCAGTCCCGCCGCGTTGGTCAACCGGACGGTGCAGGTGCGGTCGAAATCCACGCCGTTGAAGGGGATAGTGAGATTCCCGGCGTTGCCGCCCCGACCGAACGAAGTATCGAACACCATGAACTGCGACAGGCGAGCCGTAAGCGTGATGGCCGCGCTTCCGGGTGCCGAAATCATGTCGCCATAGGCAAGGATGTAATAGTCCCCTTCCTTGGTGTTTGGCACGACAATTCGTTGGTTGGGTTGGAGAGGGTTGGAATGAATGAAGTCAAATTCGCTACGTGTTGGAATCGCGCCATAACGAACAAACAACTCGGTGGAAGCCGTGGAAGACGCGCAGTTCAGCTCGACAACCAGCCATTGGCCACTGGTGACGTGGACACGGTAGTAACGGGCCTGACGAGTGGCGATTTGGTTTGCAGAGGGCACATTCAGCGTAAGCTCCTCCACTTCTGCGACCGTTTGGTTGAGCGTGGCTGTGATGTTATTGAATTCGTTGGTTTCCGGCACCTGATTCACGATGTCAGTGCGAATAATGACATGGTAGTCGCCTGGCAATACGCCTGGGGTGGGCGCGCTCACGGTGTTGGTGCGATTGCCGCCGACGGCCAGGAAACCGTCCTGACTGATGCGGGTGAAGAGCGTGTCGCTGATGTCCCATTGATCGTCGGCGGAGAGGTAAATGGCGTCCGCCCACGGGCCAAATGCAGCGTTGGTGCCCTGGTTGCGCAGGACATAGGTAAGCGCCATTTCGTAGCCGGAGACTACATTGGTCGGGATGGTGATGGTGCCGACCACCAAGTCCGAGGGCGGCTTGAGCCAGACGGAAACCGGCGTCGCCGCACGGCCCACGTTGTTTGTGATGCCACCGCGTTCATTCACGCGCCCGGTCGAGTCGCAGACCACAAAGACGTAAAACAGGCCGGACACATCGTTCGGGATTTCCAGTAACGCCGTCTGGGTGTAGCTCTGGCCGTTGGTCAGCGGGGTGGGGCGTTCAGCGTAGCCGATGTAAGTGTCAAGGTCTGGCTCGAATTGCGGGTCCAGCGACAGATAGACCGAGTCATACCAAATGCCTTCCGCAGTCGCCGAGCCGCAGTTGGTCACAGACCAGGATAGCTCGAAGAGTTGGCCGCTGAAGCCATCTGCAGGCGTGGCCACGGAAACAACCGCCAAATCTGGCACAGGCCGAAGGGTGACTTGCAGGGTGTTCGTGGCAACGAGAGTGTTGTTGGCTTTGCTGATTTCAATGACTTGATTATCGGCATCCGTCACGACATGGATAAAGAAGTCGCCCTGAATTTCGGCGGGCAGCGTGACCGCGAGGCTGTTGGTGTAGAAGGTGCCAGGGGCCAGAGATGCCGGATTCTGGCTCACGCCCAACAGAACCGCGTTGGTGTCCCAAATTGAGTTCGTCGAGAGATAAATTGCGTCCGACCAAACGGTCGAATTGGGTGAGGCAACGCCCATGTTCTCAACGCGCCACGAGACAACGAGAGTGTCTTCAGAGAGGACATTGAGCTTCGCCCCTTGTAGCGCAAACTTTCCAGTCTGCTGTTCCGCAGAATTTTTATCCTGCGAGGCGTCGTTTAACCCGAAGATCGGCGGTGAATCCGAACCGCCCGCCGACTGGAAAGTCGGCGACACGGCAGGTTGGAAAACCTGCGCTACGGTCACGCGGAGATCGGCGGTGGTGCGGGTGATGGCCAGCGGGCTCGGGAGCGAGGCGTTGTTGCCCTCGTTCGCGCCTTCATAGACGGCGTTACCGCTGTCGGTGAGCAGGAACAGGTGGTAGCTGCCGGGCGCAACCGAGTAAGGAATCATCACAACCTGGTTGTTTACAGCATAGCTGCCGCCCGCCGCCAACAGACCGGCGTGATCCAACGTGAGCAATGTTGCGTCATCCGCGTTCCCAGCCACGGCGTCGGCGGAGAGAACAAGCCGGTCGCTCCAGCGGTTGGCGACGGTGTCGCCAGCGCCTTGATTGCGGATGGCCCAGGAAATCGGGATGCTGCTTCCGGCTTGGGCGGAAGACGGACTGGTTAGTCCCGTGACCACAAGATCAGCCGGACGCGATTCAATAAAGATGGGCGCGTCTGAGGCGCAGAGGTTGTTCGTGCGCACCAGTTCAAAGACCTCGCCGCCGGAGTCTGTCTCCACGACGGCATACCAAGTTCCGCTCAAACCATCGGGCACCGTCACCGTAAAAGTGTTGGTGTAAGTCTCGCTGGCGGGCAGGTCGCCAAAGTGAGTGGTTGCAAATTGGGGTTCGCCGCTGAATAGAGCAGCGCTTGCCAGAGAGCCGTTGCGAATGGCGGCAACCACTGCAACGTTAGTTGTCAAATAGAACCTATCTTCCCAGAAAAAGGCGGAGGATGTATCCGTGCCACAGTTTGTGACCACAAAACTGACGTTCAGTTCGTGGCTGGCCATTGCGGTGGACGGCGCGACAATCTGGGACACCGCCAAGTCCGGCGGCGGCGTGAGAGTGATGACGATGGGCACCGCACTGGCGGCGATGTTGTTGGTTTCGTAAACAGATTCGAAGACGTCATTGCGGGCGTCGGTGAAGACAAGCAGGTAAAACACGCCGCCAAGAGACGCAGGCAGCGAAACAGAAGCGGATTGGTTATAGGTCTGACCGTTGGTGAGCATCCCCTCATGCGAAAAAGAACCCAGCAAGACCGCATTTGTGTCGAGCGCGTTGGTTGGTGACAAATAGATGTTATCCACCCAAACTGTCTCCGCTGTAACGCCCGGGCCAGCGTTGGTGACGGTATAACTCAAAGAGAGGCTGGTTCCGGAAACGGCATTGGTGGGTGCTTGGATGGCGGTCACCTGCAAGTCCGGCGGCGGAGTAAGCGTGACGGTCATCGGCGCGCTGACGGCAGTGTTGTCATTTTCAAACAGGCCTTCGTTCACGCGGTTATCGGCATCGGTCTTTACGATGAAATACCGGGTGCCACTGAGGCCCTGCGGGAGTGTGACGGTGAGACTGCTGGCATAGCTGTCGTTTGTACTCAAGGAGCGCGGGCGGATGGCTCGGCCCAAAAGGAGCGCGGTGCCATTGAGGTTGGTTGTGGTGGAGAGATACACCGCATCCTGCCACAGGCCAGCGCCGGTGCTCCAAGCGCCAGCGTTGGTCACGGCCCAAGTGACGGTTACCGGCTGGCTGGACATGAGATTGGCCGAGGCGCTCACCGAAGCCACGCGCAGGTTGGGTGCTGGGACACTATGCACTCGCATCGGTGCGTCGGAAATGCGGACATTGTTCTGTTCGTTCTCCTCTTCCACAGCGTGACCGGAGTCTGTAACCACAACCCACCAATAATCCCGGTCAGGCGTCAGATTGGCAGGAATGGTGATGACCTGATTGCGGGTGAGTGCCTGATTTGTGGCCAGTGAGCCGGTGTAGGGAAAGTCCCCAATGAGGGTGTCGTTACCAACAGTGGCATTATCGGAGAGATAGACCCGGTCCACCCAACTGCCAACCGCCGGTTCGTGGCCACGGTTTGCCACGGTCCAGTTCACGGGTTGGCTGAATCCAGCCCACGCCTCCAGCGGTGTGTTCAACGTGACAACCTGTAAATCAGAAACAAAGCGCAGATTAATGACCGTATTGGTGAATCGGCCAAATGTGAACTGGCTCACTGCTACGTATTGTCCAAGGTCAGCAGCTTGGAGATTTGTCAGCGACAGCGTGTTGCCCAAATGAACCAAGGCTCCATTGTGATACCATTGCAGCATGGCCTGTTGGCCGGAGAAAATGGGGGCTCTCATCACGTAGTTCGCGCCTACGGTTACAATTTGATTGTGAAAAAACACCCCAGGCGAAGGCGCTAGTGCCAGACTGTGAGAATACCCAGCGGCGATGGCCACGACAGTTGCTTGTTGCATATGACCAACAACCCCTCTATAGTATGATTATTGAAACAATGATAAAGGCATATAGTTACATCCGATTCAGTTCTGCCGCGCAGGCACAAGGCGACAGTCTGCGAAGACAAGCTGAACTTTCAGCGAAATATGCTGAAACACATAAACTTTTACTCGATACGTCACTGACATTACGCGACGAAGGTTTGAGCGGCTTCACCGGCGAAAATCGCACAAAAGGCGCTCTTGCCGTGTTCCTCAAAGCAGTTGAATCAGGAATTGTGGCTCCCGGTTCCTTCCTGCTTGTCGAGTCTCTAGACCGTTTATCTCGCGACACCCTGACCCAACAAATGACGCTCTTCATGGGCCTCATTAATGCCGATATCGTTGTTGTCACTTTGGCGGATAACCAAATCTACAGCAAGGCGACCATCGACAACGATTTTACAAAGTTAATGATATCCCTCGTTGTGATGATGAGAGCACACGAAGAAAGCTTGATGAAATCACGCCGCTTGAAAGCAGTGTGGGCGGCAAAACGGAAGAATGCCACCGAGGAAAAGCTGACGGCGCAGTGCCCCGCTTGGCTGGTTTTGAATCCCGATCACAAGACTTTCCGTCTCAACGAGGAACGCGTCCAAATCGTGCGGCGGATTTTCCAGTTGTCATTGGATGGCGTCGGCCAGCACACCATTGCGCGTACCCTCAACGACGAAGGCATTTCTGCTTGGGGACGGCGCAATACCGGATGGCATGCCAGCTATATCCGCCATATCTTACAATCGCGGAATGTTATTGGGGAATATCAGCCATGCCGAAGGGAACGTGGTGAACATCGCCGCTGCATTCCCGAGGGCGAACCGATCAGAAATTACTATCCAGCCGTTGTTGAACTCTCAGCGTGGCAAGCGGTTCAGGACCGTCGAAGAACCAGCACCCCGGGACGGGTGAATCCTCGCACTGTGAACCTTTTCGCTGGCCTTGCGTTCGATGGCGACCACGGCTGTGCAATGAGGTTTATGGGGCGGAGCCCTCGACGCGACAAGAACGGGAAAAGAGAAGGGCGTTGGCATTATTTGGTGAGTGACTACGGACGCCTTCAAGCCAAAGCAACAGCATCGAGTTGGCGTTACGAGTGGTTCGAAGCATGGTTTCTGGACTTTATTTTTCAATTAGACTGGCATTCCATTGCGATGGAGAAGGAGACGTCCGCCGAGGTAGCCCTCAAGGCCAAAGTCGCCCAACAACGGGCGGAACTGGAAAATGTTGAAAAGTCGCTGGGCCGCTTGGGCAAACTTGCGGCTGAGACAGACACGCCACCGCAGACGATTCTCTCGGAAATGGCGAAATTTGAGCAGAAAAGGAAATTTATCGAGCAGGCGCTTGTGAAGACCGAACGAGAGCTGCATGACATCGAATTCCGCCAAAACGCAATAACGGAATCTGCGGACCGAATCAAGGTGCTGGCGTCGGAAGGACACCCAGACACCCGGCTGCGGCTAAGAGAAGAAATCCGGAAGAAGGTCCAACGAATCGATGTGTTCGCAAACGGAGCGTCCAAAGCAGTCTTGCGCGACGAAGAATTGCGGATGGCCGAGCCAGGCCAGCCTTGCTTTAAAATCACGGTTATAAATGGCGTCTCGCGGTGGGTGTTTTGTGACCAAAAAAGGCCGGGTCACGACCCTAAAATCTCAGTAGTTGATACGGTCGACGTCGACCCGGAGACGGTAGAAATGGAACCGCCAGCGCCGTTCCCGCCCGTCCTTGATTTAGAACGGGCATCATCAGCGGCCAAGCTGCTAGAAATTGCCGAGGCCAAGCTGACCGATAGCAGTATATCCTGCTTACCAGCGCAGAAGCCGACACCGGTGCCTGTCCAATTAGGGGGGTGGAACTTCAAAAAGTAACCGTGAATCGGCGCAAAATGGTCAAAATGCGGGTACTTTTGAATCTTCCAACTCCCTTAAGCCGAGGTACTCCTTGCTTCAGTCACGCGGCAACGGCAACCCAACCGCAAATCCAAGTCAGCTTGCGCGTCAACCCTGATGTAGCCATACGTCACGAATAAGTCTTCTCCCAGGTCACCAAGGTGTCAGCGCAAAAATAAGGAAACGGTCATCTCCTAAATCAACCATAGGCAAACACACCGTCAAGTCCCGCATTATGAAAACAGGCAACCAAATCGCAACATCCACCTCAACCCTGTATCACGAAAAAGTCTTTTTCCACGTCACTATTCTTCATCCCCAAAATCAGCAAACAGTCATCTATTAAATCAACCCCAAGCCAACACGCCATCAACTCCCGCATCATAAAACCGCCAGACAAACCGCAACTCTTCGTCAGCCAGACGTCACGAACAAGCCAGATTCCTCGTCACCAATGATTCTACCAAAAAATCACGAAACCGTCATCCCATGAATCAACAGAACATCGGATTCCGCATCATAAACAAGTCAGCTTCCATGTCAGCAATGCGTCAAACCGCAAGTCAGCTCAACGTCAAGTCAACGTCAAGTCATCGGTCAAGTCAGAACCAGTTCAACAATCGGTTCAACAATCGGTTCAACAATCAGTTCAACGTCAGGTCATCCGTCAAATCAACGTCAAATCAACGTCAGAAAGTCACCCACGCCCCAAAAACAGAAAAAGTGGAGAACGCTTAACCCCTATCGCAAGCATAGGCTGGCGGAGCCGGTGTTGCGCCGTTGGCGCGGGGGGAGGGACACGGCAACAAAGACGCCATACGGCGAAGCCGACAAAATAGCCAAGACGGCTGCAATCAGACCTGCCAGCAGCAGATTCCAAAGCTGCCAAGTACTGCGCCGACCAAAACCTTTGGACAATAATATCTCGTTCTCAGGTTGCTTTATGCTATTCATCGGTCATTCTTCAGCACCTTCCTGAGCGCATTGAACTGCGCATCTAGATCGGTTACGAGGGCTCGGGCCGCATCCATATCCCCAGCTTTACCGGCTTGCTCCATCGCCCAAGCGACGGCGCGCAAAGCTTCTCCGCCAACCGTGGCGCAGGCAGCTTTGATTTTGTGGGCTTTCTGTTCGACAAGGCGGGCATCGCCTACCACCACACGATTCTTCAACTGCGCTATTTCACCGGGCAATGCGGAGAGGAAAAGTAATTGTCGTTGTACACTGAACAGCCGAATCGCGGCCTTGCCCTTCAGTCGCCCCATGTAATCCGCAATCCGCACCATGTGGTAATCGCAAAACCAAATCGTATGCAATTGTTTCTTGAATCTGCTGATGCGCTTTTCCTTTCTCTGGTTTTGGTGGGCAACACAGCAAAGGTTTACCATGAGCAGGTTGGGGGCAGAGCCTCTATTTCTACCATGTCCAAAGGATATGGTTTAATGTTCAACAATAAAAACCATCATTTTCGGTGGCGCAAGAATTCCTTGCGCGAGAATTGGGAAATATGGGTGACCGGAAAGCAACCGGACTTTCGATTTTATGCAGACGAAACCTCATGCCGTGTAGCCGGTGGTGTCGCTTCGCTCAACCACCGGCTACAGGCTGGGAAGCCGCTGGCTTCTGAAGTGGGAAGGTTGGCCATTTCGGTTTGGGTCTGGTGCTAGCATCGAACGTATTATATCCCACTTGATATGATAGACCACAAAAAATGCGCCGTCAGAAGTCGTATTTCTGCTTTAGGTTACATTCCGGTCACACACCCGGGAATAATGTTGCGTATTGAAACTGTTAGGAAATCCCGATAGTGTTGTGCCAGGTTTTCTGGACGCTAGGCTGGGCTTGCCAGACTGGTAAATGCAGATGGATGCAACTTGATCGCCAATAAACGCAAATATGACAACAAAAGTCATCAAGATCGTGCTGGTTGATAACCACCAAATGGTGCGAGCCGGATTGCGGCATTTGATTGAGCATCAGCCGCACATCAAAGTCGTGGCGGAGGCTGGTGATTCCGGCAGCGCTTTGGAGCAGGTGAAAGAACATGCCCCGGATTTGGTCTTGCTGGATATCGATCTTCCTGGCGAAAATGGGCTGACTGCAGCGAGACGAATCCTGACGGATTGCTCTGGCATTAAGGTAATTGCGCTTTCAAGCGATCCCGACCCGATGTTGGTCGAGGAGGCTCTCGAAACCGGAGTAGCGGCTTATGTGCGAAAAGAGAATTCCTTTGAAGAGGTCATCCGCAGTATTGAGATAGTCATGACGGACAAGTTGTATCTCTGTCCGGAGACAGTCACAGTAATGGTGCGAAATCGCCAACAGAAGGTTGCATCCGCGCAAAGCTCCGAACCCCGGTTGTCGGAGCGTGAGAAGCAACTTGTGCGCTTGGTGGCCAACGGATTGCGCAACAAGGAGATAGCGCCGCTGCTTGGAATTACCGCCAAAACTGTGGAAACCTACCGGGTAAGGCTGTTAAAGAAGTTAAATTGTGAGAGCACAGCCGGACTGATTCGTTATGCCATCCGCGAAAAAATCGTAGAGCCATGAGCGCAGACGAAGGAGCGCTTTGTCATGTTTTCATGACATTAGGAAAAAGTTTATTCCTACATTAATCGGGTTATATCCTGACATAATGCGATAATTATTGTCGCACTATATGTGACAGGATTTACGCCTTCACAATCAGGATTTATCCGCCTAAACCATTTGTTTGATCCGCCGATTCAATTTCCATCAATACGAACATTAAATTTGCGGCGATGGACGGGCGACAGGTTGCGATTCAAGCATCGCTGCAAATCCTCAAGTTGATGTGCGTATCGTTATACCCGGTTTTGAAACACAACCGGAAGATGGGAACCGCGCGATTGCGGGGTCAACCCCAGAAGTCCTCCAGAAAATCCTGTCCGTGTATCCATTGGCCGCTTCGGATCGGAGGCAGCGCCAACCAATGAACAGTAAATATATGAACGAATTGAAAGACGCATCCAAACTTACTTCTAACCATAACCACAAAACGGAGAAGAACCCGGAACCTGCCCCCACAAATCGGCTGATAACTCACAAACTGCCGCCGCAAAAGGTCCCCCAGAACGGTGAAAAGCACGAGGATTCAGAAAAGCTTGTGGAAAACCGTCTGGCAGCCAAGCGTTTGGCGGAGGAAAAGGCTCGCGCTCGCACCGTCGCGCGCGCGCAAGCGGTGGCGGAAAAACTGAGTTCAGCCACCGAACAAGTGGCCAGCGCAATCACACAAGCCACGACCGCCGTGCAAGAACTGGAAAAGACCATGAAGAGCGTCGCTGCCGGGGCGGAGGAATCCAGCGCCGCCGCCGAGGAATCACGCGCTGCCATCAATCAGATTGAGAAAGCTGCGGATGTGTCTGACAAGAACGCCCGGAAATCCTCCGAACAAGTGGTAACGCTGCAACGGCTCGTGCGAACCACCGCCGCCGACATTGAGGCGGTTATCCAAGGGGTCAGCGCTGCCGCCGAGGCGAATGTGGATTCAGCCAAAATGATAGAGGAGCTGGCAAAACAATCTGATGAAATCGGAAAGATAGTGCATGCGGTCGCCCGCATCGCAGACCAGACTAATTTGCTGGCGCTCAATGCGGCCATTGAGGCGGCGCGAGCCGGCGAGCATGGCAAAGGGTTCGCTGTGGTGGCCGACGAGGTGCGGAATCTCGCGGAACTCAGCGAGAAGAGCGCCCGCGGCATCCAGGAGGTCGTGAACGAAATCCGCAACCAGGTTAAAGTCGTTACAGCGGACACCGAAGCGGCCGGCAAACGCGCGCAGGAGGAGGTCAACAAGGCCAAGGCCATCACAACCGACCTTGCCAGTATCGAAAAGGATTTCACCGAGGTGCAAAAGAACTGCGAAGTCATCGGCAAGAACGCCGCTGAGTCGGTGATCGGCGCAAAGGAATATCTGCAAGGAGCCGCCCAAATTGCCGCCGCATCCGAGCAGGCTTCCTCGGGTTGCACTGAAGCGCTCAAGTCGGTTGAGGAACAGGCCAAAGCCTATCATGAAATGAACGAGGCGGCGCGCGGCCTTGCCGTGCAGGCCGAGACACTCAAGACGTCAACCAACGCCCAGAAATCAGCCGAAGAGTTGGCCGCCTCCGCCGAGGAACTTTCGGCCAATGCCGAGGAGATCAAGGCAGCATCCAACCAAATTTCGGCCGCCATTGAGCAGATCAATCAAGCGGCGAAACTCCAGGCATCTGCCGCCGAAACCTCCATGGAAAGAGGCAAAAAACTGGACGAAGCCGCCAAGGACATGGGAGAAAAGGCGCGAATCTGCACCGAAAAGACGCGAGCGGTCAAGGATCTGCTGAACAAGAACAAAATCAATGTCGATGCGATGATCGGCAACATCAGCAAGACCGCTGAAGCCGCGATTGTTTCTGTCAAAAATGTGCTCGAACTGGAGGAGCGCACACGGCGCATTGACAAGATTGTCGATGCCATCGTCATGGTGACCGTGCAAACCAACATGCTGGCGGTCAACGGCAACGTTGAAGCCGCGCGGGCCGGCGAGTTTGGTCGCGGCTTCTCGGTGGTGGCGGGCGACATCCGTTCGCTGGCCAACGAAAGCAGCCAGAACGCTGAACGCATTAAAGACATGGTCAAAGCCATTCAGACACAAATTGTCAAGGTTTCAAGCGACATTGCCTCCGCCGGCAAGAAGGCCGGAGAAGAGGTGCAGCGCGCCAAAATATCGACCGCCAACCTGGAGGCCATCGCGCGCGACGCTGATGCTGTCATGGCTAACATAGAAGAAATCGCCGGTGGAGCGGAGCAATCCGTGGTGGCGTTGGTTCAAGCTAATAAAGCGAGCCTGCAAATCAGTGCGGCAGCGGAAGAGACTGCCCGCGCCACGTCCGAAGGGGCCGCCGCCGCTGAGGAGTGCTCAAAAGCCGCCCAGGAAATCACCCAAGCCGTCGAAGACATCGCCAGCCAGGCCGACGAACTCCAAAATGGCTAACCCCAATAACCGACCAAGCCTGTCAATATGAGCGCTATAGCCATGGAATCAGCACACTCGGATGCTCAGTCCGAAAGCCAGCTCGTCACCTTCCTTCTGGATGACGAAGAGTTCGGATTCGATATCATGAACGTGCAGGAGATCATCCGCGTGCCCAAATTGGCGCGGGTGCCCAAGACTGCCAATTACGTGGAGGGAATCGCGAACCTGCGCGGGGCGGTTCTGCCCATCATCGACACGCGCATGCGTTTTGGCCTCGATAAAATCGAGGAGACTGACCGGACTCGCGTCCTGGTGATTGACAATAACGGCGTCCGCACCGGATTGCGAGTGGACCGGGTGAAGCAGGTGACGCGCGTCTCCAACGGAAATGTCGAGGCGCCGCCCGCGATCATCAAGGGAATCAGCGCCGACTTTCTGTCGGGAGTCGTAAAACTTGACCAAGGCAAGCGAATCGTCATGGCGCTCAATCCGGCAAAAGTCTGCCAGGTGAATCTGCGCCAGGCCGACAACTCCGATGAGCAAACCACGGCCAAAACAGCCTTTGCCGCCAGCCAGGAAAACGGCCGACACAACGATGACGTCGAGCAGATGGTCACCTTCAAGCTCGCCCGCGAGGAATTCGCGTTTCGGATTGAGCGTGTGCGGGAAATCCTGCGCGTGGAAGAGCCAAAAGAGGTTCCCGACACGCCGGATTATGTGTTGGGCGTTCTTACGGTGCGCGGCAAAATTCTGCCGATCATCGATTTGCGCAGCCTTCTGCGACAGGAATCGCTGGCGAATGAGCTGTGCGCTGGCGTCGAGCGGCAAAGCGTCGCCTACCGGCGCGGCGTGGAGACGCTAAAAACGGTGGCGGTGGCAGAGGCGCAGGCAAAACCGGACACAACCTTCCTTGAGTCCGCCAAACAGTGGCTCAATCAGTTCAGCAGTTCCAGCGAAGCTCTGATGGAAAGTGTCGGCAAGCTTCGCAACTTCAATGACGGTGCCCTGCGATTATCGCAAGCCGCTCTGAAGCTGTGGGCGGCGGATCCCGCCAGCGCGAGTCAAGCGCTATCTCAGGAAGTCATTCCGCTGGCGCTGCAAACCGCCGATGGCATGGACCAATTAACAGACCAGATTCACAAGAACATTAAAGAAGATCAGCGGATCATCGTTGTGGATGCCGGCGGAATTCTGCTCGGGCTGGTGGTGGACCACGTCAACGAAGTGCTTAATGTGGGCAAGAATCTGATCGAACCTCCCCCTTCCATGTCGGGCAGCGCCAATGTGGAACTATCCGGTATTGCTAAGCTCAACGATGGAGCCCGGCTGATCATGCTGCTGGATTCCAACAAGCTGCTGGCGGATGAGACCGCGCAGAGCCTCCAACAAAGCGCCGGCGACACGCAGTTGGCCGGGTCGGCAAACACACTCGATATGAATCAAGGCACAAAGAGCGACGACGGGCGTCAGACGCGCGAACAGCAGATGGTGACCTTTCGCCTCGGCGACGAGGAGTTCGGAATTCCCATCTCGCAAATCCAGGAAATCGACCGCCATGCGCAAATCACCCGCGTGCCCCGAGCCCCGGAATTCGTGGACGGCGTCACCAACCTGCGCGGCGAGATTATTCCAGTTATTGACACACGCAAGCGTTTCGGCATGCCCGTCAAAGCTGCGGATGATCGGACCCGAATCATTATTGTTGACCTTGCTGGAACCAAGACCGGACTGCTGGTCGATTCCGTGAGCCAGGTGCTTAACATCGCCATGAAGGATATCTCCCCGCCGCCAGCGGCGATTGAGTCTGGCATCGACAACGAGTTCATATCCGGCATTGGCAAAGTCGATCAAGGAAAACGGATGGTTGTTCTGCTGAATGTGGAGAAAATCCTGACACATCGAGAGAAGGAGCAGTTGGCTCAGGCAGCCGCTAATTAATCACTGATCAAACCTTCACTGTTTCAGTAACACCCGACTTGAGTTGTGTGTCGGGTTTTACTGAAAAAGACAATTATCAGCATGAACTATTTTCCCTCAATTCAACACCCTGTACTAGCCCTACCCCACATAATGAGAATTGCTGAGCCATGCCTTGCGAAAAGAGCAAGTTGTGCTATATATACAGCGAAGCGGGGTGCGGCTCAGCAATTCTCATTATACTCGCTCTTGACATCTTTTTGTTGATTGTGGTCTTGTTTTTTTGAGATTCACGCAAGATTTGGGTGGTTTTGCGCAAGAAAATGTCACGCAAAGAGTCATAATGAGAATTGCAGGGGGGGGCAGCTCAAATATGACAACAAAAGTCATCAAAGTCGTGCTGGTTGATAAGCACCAGATGGTGCGAGCAGGATTGAGGCATTTGATCGAGCAACAGCCGCACATGCAAGTCGTGGCGGAGTCCAATGATTCTCGTAGCGCGCTGGAGCAGGTAAAAGAACATGTCCCTGACTTGGTCTTGTTGGATATCCCCGACGAAAATCGGCTGAATGCGGTTCGACAAATTCTGGCGAATTACCCTGGAACTAAGGTAATTGCGCTCTCCAGTGATCCCGCCCCGGCATTGATTGAGGATGCGCTGGAAGCCGGAGTCTCGGGATATGTGCTCAAAGAGAACGCATTTGAAGAGGTGATACGGGCCATTCAAGCGGCGATGGCTGGAAAATTGTATCTCTGTCCAGAATCAACCACTGCGCTGATGCGCAATCGTCAACAAAAGACGGCAGACGCTGCCCCCGACAAACGACTTTCAGAGCGTGAAAAGCTGCTTTTGCGCCTGGTGGCCGATGGATTGCATAACAAGGAAATTGCCAGTCTGCTTGAAGTCACTACAAAGTCAGTTGAAACCTATCGGGCAAGGCTGCAGAAGAAATTGAACTGCGTGAGCACAGCCGGACTGATTCGTTACTCCATCCGCGAGAAAATTGTCGTGGCCTGAGTGGGAAGCGTGGGCAGACATCCGGTCTGTCAGTACCTCGTTATTGAGGTGCAGTGATCGGTTGTTCAGACTGCTCCAGGAGCCTCTGGCTCTGTGGATGCCAACCGATGTCGGGTTTTAGCGACATGATTAAAGGATTATTACGACGTATATGCTTACGTTTTCGCGACTCGTTTTCGAGTATATTATCCAGCTCATGTTGTGTTCTTTCCTCCTTCAGGCATTTGTTCATAATCCGATTTACCATGCGTTAATACGCACTTCAAATTAGTGGCGATAGTCGAGGGACGGATTGCCAGCTTGGCGCCAACGCCGGTTCTATGGTTGACGTACGTGTTGTTCTCAATGGTCATGAAACCCACCCGGAAGATGGAATCCGCGCGATGCGGAGATCACTCTGGAAGTCCTGCACCACCTCTTATTCATGCGTCCGTTGGTCGCACTGGATGGGAAGTAACGCCAACCGATAAATAAGATACATATATGAACGAAGCGAAAGAAGCATCCAGATTTACTCTTAATCACAAAACGGAGAAGAACTCGGAACCAGCCCCCACCAATCGACTGATGTCTAACAGATTGCCGCCGCAAAAGGCCGCTCAGAACGGTGAAAAGCACGAGGATTCGGAGAAGCTCGCGGAAAACCGCCTGGCTGCCAAGCGTCTGGCGGAAGAGAAGGCTCGCGCTCGCACCGTCGCGCGCGCGCAAGCGGTGGCGGAGAAGCTCAGCGCAGCCACCGAACAAGTGGCCAGCGCGATCACACAAGCCACGACGGCTGTGCAGGAACTCGAAAAGACCATGAAGAGCGTCGCTATCGGAGCGGAGGAATCCAGCGCCGCCGCCGAGGAATCACGCGCTGCCATCAACCAGATTGAAAAAGCCGCAGATGTTTCTGACAAAAACTCGCGCAAATCCTCAGAGCAAATCATCGTGCTCCAGCGACTCGTAAGAACCACCACCGCCGACGTCCAGGCGGTTATCCGCGGCGTTGGTGCTGCCGCCGAGGCGAATGTGGAGTCGGCCAAAATGATCGAGGATTTAGCCAAACAATCCGATGAAATTGGGAAGATAGTGCATGCGGTCGCCCGCATAGCCGACCAGACCAACCTGCTGGCGCTTAATGCGGCCATCGAGGCGGCGCGAGCCGGCGAGCATGGCAAAGGGTTTGCCGTGGTGGCCGACGAGGTGCGAAATCTTGCCGAACTCAGTGAGAAGAGCGCTCGCGGCATCCAGGAGGTCGTGAACGAAATCCGAAATCAGGTTAAAATCGTCACAACGGACACCGAGGCGGCAGGCAAGCGCGCTCTGGAGGAGGTCAGCAAAGCCAAGGTCATTGCCACCGACCTGGCAAGCATCGAAAAAGATTTCGCCGAAGTTCAAAAGTCCTGTGAAGCCATTGGCAAAAACGCTGCTGAGTCGGTGATCGGCGCAAAGGAATATCTGCAAGGCGCCGCTCAAATCGCCGCCGCATCCGAGCAGGCTTCCTCCGGCTGTATTGAAGCTCTTAAATCGGTCGAGGAACAGGCCAAAGCCTATCATGAAATGAACGAGGCGGCGCGCAATCTCGCCATACAGGCCGAGACCCTGAAAACCTCCACCAACGCGCAAAAGTCCGCTGAAGAACTGGCCGCCTCCGCTGAGGAGCTTTCGGCCAACGCCGAGGAGGTCAAGGCGGCGGCCAACCAGATTTCAGCCGCCATCGAACAGATCAACAAGGCGGCGAAACTCCAGGCCAGCGCCGCCGAATCCTCCATGGAAATGGGCAAGAAGCTCGACGACGCGGCCAAGCAAATGGGCGAAAAGTCTCGAACCGGCACCGAAAAGACGCGCGCGGTCAAGGAACTGCTGAACAAGAACAAACTCAATGTCGATGCGATGATCGGCAATATCAGCAAAACCGCTGAAGCCGCGATCGTCTCCGTCAAGAATGTGCTCGAACTGGAGGAGCGCACACGGCGCATCGACAAGATTGTCGATGCCATTGTCATGGTGACCGTGCAAACCAACATGCTGGCGGTCAACGGCAATGTTGAAGCCGCGCGGGCCGGCGAATTTGGCCGCGGCTTCTCGGTGGTGGCGGGCGACATCCGCTCGCTGGCCAACGAGAGCAGCCAGAACGCCGACCGCATCAAGGACATGGTCAAATCAATTCAAACTCAAATTGTGAAGGTTTCCAACGACATCGCCTCGGCTGGCAAGAAGGCAGGAGAAGAGGTGGAGCGCGCTAAAATATCGACCGCCAACCTGGAAACCATCGCGCACGATGCCGATGCTGTGATGATTAACATCGATGAGATCGCCCGTGGATCGGAGGAATCTGTTGTTGCGTTGGTTCAGGCAAATAAGGCGAGCCTGCAAATCAGCGCGGCGGCGGAAGAGACCGCCCGCGCCACGGCTGAAGGGGCGGCCGCATCGGAGGAGTGCTCAAAAGCTGCGCAGGAGATCACCCAGGCAGTCGAAGACATCGCCAGCCAGGCTGACGAACTCCAAAACGGCTAACCCCGGATCGAGGCATCAATCCATCACTATTGTCAATATGACTACTACAGCAATGGAATCACCACCCCCGGGCATTCAGTCCGAAAGCCAGCTCGTCACCTTCCTGCTCGGTGACGAAGAGTTCGGGTTCGATATCATGAATGTGCAGGAGATCATCCGTGTGCCCAAATTGGCGCGGGTGCCCAAAACTGCCGATTATGTGGAAGGGATTGCGAACCTGCGCGGGGCGGTTCTGCCCATCATCGACACGCGCAAGCGTTTTGGCCTCGCAAAAACCGAGGAGACCGACCGGACTCGCATTCTAGTGATTGACAATGAAGGCGTTCGCACCGGCCTGAGAGTGGACCGTGTGAAGCAGGTGACGCGTGTCTCGAACAGCAATATCGAACCGCCGCCTGCGATCATCAAGGGGATCAGCGCAGACTATCTGTCGGGAGTCGTAAAACTTGACCAAGGCAAGCGAATCGTCATGGCGCTCAACCCGGCAAAAGTCTGCCAGGTGGGACTGAGCCAGGCCGGCGCATCGCGCGAGCATGACGCTGCCAAGAGAGCGTTTACTGCCAGCCAGCAAAGCGTTCGACACAACGATGACGTCGAGCAGATGGTCACATTCAAGCTCGCCCGCGAGGAATTCGCGTTTCGGATTGAGCGCGTGAGGGAAATCCTGCGCGTGGAAGAGCCAAAAGAGGTTCCCGATACGCCGGATTATGTGCTGGGCGTCCTCACAGTGCGCGGCAAGATTCTGCCGATCATCGATTTGCGCAGTCTTCTGCGGCAGGAATCGCTGGCGGACGAGCTGTGCGCAGGCGTCAAGCAGCAAGGCAGCGCATACCGGCGCGGCGTGGAAACGCTAAAGACGGTGGCGGCAGTGGAAGCGCAAGCCCTGCCGGACACAGCCTTTCTGGAGTCTGCCAAACAGTGGCTCAATCATTTCAGCAGTTCCAGCGAAGCTCTGATGGAAAGTATCGGCAAGCTTCGCAACTTCAATGACAGCGCCCTGCGATTGTCACAAGCTGCCCTCAAGCTATGGGGGGAAGATCCCGCCGGGGCGCGGCAGGTAATGTCCCAGGAAATCATCCCGGTGGCGCTGCACGCGGCGGATGGCATGGACGGTTTGGCGGCCCAGATTCAAAAGAACATCAAAGAAGATCAGCGGATCATCGTTGTGGACGCAGGCGGAATTCTGCTCGGGCTGGTGGTGGACCACGTCAACGAAGTGCTTAATGTGGCCAAGAACCTGATCGAACCTCCCCCTTCGATGGCGGGTAGCGCCAATGTGGAATTATCGGGCATTGCCAAGCTCAACGATGGAGCCCGGCTGATCATGCTGCTGGATTCCAGCAAGCTGCTGGCAGATCAGACGATGCAAAGCCTCCAACAAAACGCCGGCGGCGCGCAGTTGGCCGGTTCGGCAAACACACTCGATATGAATCAAGGCACAAAGAGCAACGACGCGCACCTGGCGCGCGAACAGCAGATGGTCACCTTTCGCCTCGGAGACGAGGAGTTCGGAATTCCCATCTCGCAAATTCAGGAAATCGACCGCTATGCGCAGATCACCCGTGTGCCCAGAGCCCCGGAATTCGTGGACGGCGTCACCAATCTGCGCGGCGAAATCATTCCAGTTATCGACACACGCAAGCGTTTCGGCCTGCCGGTCAAAGCCGCAGATGATCGGACCAGGATCATTATTGTGGACCTTGCGGGAACCAAGACCGGGCTGCTGGTCGATTCCGTCAGCCAGGTGCTTAACATCGCCCTGAAGGACATCTCCCCGCCGCCAGCGGCAATCGAGTCCGGCATCGACAACGAGTTTATTTCCGGCATCGGCAAAGTTGATCAGGGAAAACGGATGGTTGTCCTGCTGAACGTGGAGAAAATCCTGACTCATCGAGAAAAGGAGCAGTTGGCTCAGGCAGTCGTAAAGTGATCGCCTGAAACTGCCGCTAATTACGGTGGCGCCCTTTTCTTATGGAGAGGGCGCCAGCATTCGCAAAACGGAGAAAACACAAAAGAAACAGACGCAAACCGCATGGAAAGAATTCGCACACTGGTGGTCGATGACTCGGCGCTGATGCGTCGCACCCTGCGGCAGATCGTGGAAAACGATCCCGAGTTGGAGTTGGTCGGGGTGGCGCGGGATGGCCTTGATGCGCTGCAAAAGGCGCGGGAGTTGCGGCCAGCGGTAATCAGCCTGGACATCAATATGCCTCAAATGGACGGGATCACCGTTCTCCAACACATCATGGCCGAGGAGATATGTCCGGTAGTGATGGTCAGTTCGTTGACGCAAAAAGGCGCGGTAACCACCTTTGAAGCGATGGCCTTGGGAGCGTTCGATTTCGTGGCAAAACCGGACGGAACGGTTTCGGCTGACATGAGCCGCGTGGCGAAGGAACTGGTGTCGAAACTCAAGACTGCCGCCCGCACCGGGGTACTGAGCCGGTTGCGGAAAGGGGTGAATCGCCGCCGGGATCAGCCCAGTCAACCGATGTTCGCCCAGCCGGTTCAAGCTCACTCGACCGGCGCTCGTTTTGGCTATAAAGCCGTCGCCTTGGGAATCTCGACCGGCGGTCCCTCCACCCTGATGGAAGTATTGCCTCTCTTGCCGAAGAACCTCCCTGCCGCCGTTTTTCTGGTGCAGCACATGCCTGCCAGTTTTATCCGATCTTTTACCGAGCGTTTGCGCAATCACTGTCAGTTGCGGGTGGTTGAGGCGGAAGCCGGCCTTACGGTGCAGCCGGGCGTTTGCTATGTTGCCCGAGGCGACTGTCACTTGGTGACCCTGCGCAAAATCAATGGAGAGGTCACCCTCCGCACCCCTGTCTGTCCAAAAACGCTCTTTATGCCGTCGGTCGGTGTGATGATGAGCGCAGTCGTGGATGTCTATGGCTCCGAGACCGTGGGTGTGCTCATGACCGGCATCGGAGACGATGGCGCGGACGCCATGCTCAAGGTGAAACAGGCCGGAGGCCACACCATTGCGGAAAGCGAAGAGACGTCCGTGGTTTTTGGCATGCCCCGCGCTGCAATCGAGCGAGGCGCTGTCCGGGTGGTGGCCCCCAGCTATGCCATCGCGCTTGAAATTGTTCGAGCAACAGGATCCGACGCCAACTGATTTTGTGTCAACTGATTTTGCAATTGTTCAGGTTAGAGGAAAAGTTAGCGTCTCGCTGACGCTCGCCGGGGGGAGGGGCACAGGCAAGGATGCCTATGCTACCTGAAGAGTAACTGATTTTTATGAACTTAACAACTTGGATCACCAATCTCAACCATCCCGATGAAGCCGAACGGATGTATGCCGCCGAAGATATCGGCTACAGCAATGATCCTGAAGGGATTCTCCCGCTGGTATCCCGCCTGCGGATCGAGCAGAGCCGCGCAGTGAAGGAAACCATCGTTTCAGCGCTGACGCGGATTGATCACGAGGAGGTTATGGTTCAAGCCGTCGGACTTTTTAACAGCGAGGATGCCTGCCTGCGCAACCAAGCGACAGTATTGCTTGCGCAGCGGGGCAAGGGCGCTCTTTCCCACCTGCTGCGGGCATTGGCCAGCCCTGATGCCAATGTGCGCAAACTGGCGCTTGATGTCATCGGCCAAATCAGAGCTCCTGAGACGCGTGGCATACTGGAGGCAGCGCTGAAGGATGCGGACCTGAATATCGTCATTACTTCCGTGGAACATATTGGCGCAAGCCAATGCCGGGAGCTGAAAAGCCGAGTCGAGGAGCTGCTTGCGGGCGCGACAGAACCCATGCTCATCACCGCCCTGTTGGAAACTTTGTGCGAGATCGGAGACGAAACTTCCCTGCGCCTGGCTCTGCGGCGCTTTGTTCCCATTGAGGATGTTTCAGAGTTTCTCCAATACTCGCTTATCAAGCTGCTGGGCGAACTGGGCGACTTGGAGCATGGCGAGGTGCTATGCTCGCTCCTGAAAGCTCGCGGTCTAGGCCGTAGAAAAACGACCAGTTTTCCACTTCAAGAAATGCCCACTTTTTGGAACCAATAACCGTCCTGAATTTGAGAGGTAATTACGATGCACAGACCGGCGTTCCCACGCGGAAATGCTTTCCCCAACAATAGTTCA
>CAIUEN010000411.1 GCA_903898185.1 uncultured Verrucomicrobiales bacterium | reverse complement strand
TTGTAATCAAATAATCCGAGGCTTTATTAAGCACGGAAAATGAGGCTTGATTGAAAAACAAGCAATCCATCAATTAGCGTGAATCAATCGCCATCAAATATCGCGCTCGCTCTCATTTGGCAGCATCAAATTACTGGAGCGCTCCCAGCAGTTCTCATTATGTAGGGTAGACCTCTGGTCTGCCGGTTGCGGTGCCTCTGGCTCCGCCGGGAGTCGAAAACTCCGTGCGTAGGCAGATCTGCGTTTTTCCCCTTCCTTGCTCATAATGAGAGTTGCTGGAGCGCTCCTCTCTTCCCTTTCCTAATCCTGCTAATCCTGTTAATCCTGTCCAATGCTGGCCGAGACTTTGCGGGCAAGAGTTGCTGAGGAACCATTCAACCTGGTTGCGACGATCATTTTTGTGCTGGCCATTGTCCACACGTTCTTGGCTCCGATGTTCTTGAGGCTTGCCCATCGCTTCGAGAAAAAACACCGCCAGGCGCTTGAAGAGAAAGGGCGCAAAGTTAAAGCAAGTGTCAAGGTACAAGTCTTTCATTTTCTCGGCGAAGTGGAAACTGTTTTCGGGCTATGGGTTATTCCTCTGCTGATTGCCTGGATGCTGGTCAGGGACTGGTCGAGCGCCCGGAGTTATCTCGTGAATGGGGTGTCCTTCACTGAGCCGATATTCGTGGTGGTGATCATGGCCATTGCAGCCAGCCGTCCGGTACTGCGTCTGGCAGAGATGATCATGGCCGGGCTTGCGCGGTTGGGTGGCAGCTCCACCGCCGCATGGTGGTTTTCCATTTTGACGGCTGGCCCGCTGCTCGGCTCACTGATTACCGAACCGGCGGCCATGACGATTTGCGCGCTATTGCTTGGACGCAAGTTTTACGTCCTCCGCCCTCCCCCGAGTCTTGCATACGCCACCTTGGGATTATTATTTGTCAACGTCTCCATAGGTGGAACCTTGACTCATTTTGCCGCGCCTCCGGTGCTGATGGTGGCGGGCAAATGGGGCTGGACCACCATTCACATGCTCAGCCTTTTTGGCTGGCGCGCCGCGCTGGGGATTTTTCTTTCCACCGCCGTCTATTTTCTTTGGTTCCGGCGCGAGTTTAAATCAATGGCCTCCGTTTCGCCGGATAGCGGTGCCGATCTGCTGTGCAGGGATGCTAACCATTGTGAGGCAGACCTCCGGTCTGCCGGTTTCCGGAGCCTCTGGCTCCGTGGACCTCAAGCAACTCTAAAGCACTCAGGGCTGCGGCAGGAGCCGATTCCCACCTGGGTAACAGTGACAACGCTTGTTTTTTTGGGATGGACCATCTTCAACAGCCATTATTCGGCGCTCATTTTGGGCGGATTCCTGTTCTACCTTGGGTTTGTCCAAGCGACAAAGCATTGCCAGAGCGCAATGAGCCTGCTACCGCCGTTGCGGGTCGGATTTTTCCTGGCCGGCCTGGTGGTTCATGGCGGGCTGCAGGGCTGGTGGATTGAGCCGGTGCTGCGCAGTCTGGGACGGTTGCCACTTTTCTTCAGCGCCACCGTCCTGACCGCGTTCAATGACAACGCCGCCATCACCTTCCTGGCCTCGCAAGTGCCCGATTTCAGCGAAACACTCAAGTATGCGGTGGTTGCGGGAGCAGTCACCGGCGGCGGCTTGACTGTCATAGCCAATGCGCCGAATCCGGCAGGCCAATCCATTTTGTCCAAGTATTTCCCTGACGGCATTTCTGCGCCGAGCCTGCTGTTTGGGGCGCTCGCGCCGACGATAATAGTGGCCTTATGTTTCATGTTGATGAGTGATCAGTCCGGCAAATAGGGTTACTTTCCTATCACGCACCCGTCCATACACCCCAAATCCCGGATTTCAGGCTGAAACGATTTGCCATCGCAAACAGCCGCGGCTAATGTCCGCCGATGAATCGCAAGATGATTTCTGTAGAATCGGGAGAAAAAGTTGCGGCGGAGCGCGACTATTTGTTACTGCGATGAGTCCCCAGACCGCCGCTTCAATCAATCCGCTACCCATTCTGCGTAAATGGACTGAGTTCGTCAAAATCTCGCACACCCTTTTCGCCCTTCCGTTTGCGCTGGCTTCGATGGCCGTCGCCGCGCGGGACAATAACGGCTGGCCGGGAATGAAAATTTTCCTGCTGATTCTCGCCTCAATGGTGTGCGCGCGCACCTGCGCCATGACATTTAACCGGATCGTTGATCGCAATTTCGACCGCGAAAACCCACGCACCGCCAACCGGCATCTGGTGACCGGGCAAATCTCACTCGCTGGCGCATGCAGTCTCTGGTTTCTCAGCGCGGCGGGGCTGGTGGTGTCCAGCTACCATATTAATACAGTCTGTTTCTATTTCTCGCCGGTGGCCTTGTTCGTAGTCTGTTTTTACTCGCTGACGAAGCGGTTTACCGATTTCACCCACATCTATCTCGGGATCGCGCTCGCGCTCGCTCCTATTGGCGCATGGCTGGCGGTCAAGGGCAACTTCGACCTGTTCCCGATGATCAACGGTTCGCTCAGCATCAAACATAGCGCCGTGCTGGCATTGCTGCTGGCAACCGGGGTGGTCTTCTGGCTGGTCGGCTTCGATATCATCTACGCGCTCCAGGATTACGAATTCGACCGCCGTTGCGGGCTTCATTCGCTGGTGGTCCGCTGGGGCGCCAGCAACGCCTTGGGAGCGGCTTTTCTGGCGCATGCCTTCATGTGGATCATCTTGGTGGCGTTTGGGCTGCTCGCAGGGTTCCGGTTGGTCTATTGGCTGGGCATGATTTTCATCGCGGCATGCCTGCTGATGGAACATTGGCTGGCCCGGAGGCGCAACCTCAACTGGATCAATAACGCCTTCTTCCGGCTCAACGCCGTCATCAGCATGATCTTTCTTTTCATCACCTTGACCGAAATTGTGTTTCCATTTTTCCGAATGCGAGAGTGAACTTCTTCTTCAAAAACAACGAATTAAGTGGCGTTTATGCGAAAGTCGAGGCCGGTGAGCGGCTCTCGGAGCCGGAAGCCCTGCGACTGTTTGACAGCAAAGACCTCAATGCGCTAGGCGCACTGGCCAACATCGTCTGCAAACGCAAGAACGGCAACCGGGCCAGCTATATCGTCAACCGCTACATCAACTATTCGAACTATTGCATTTTAAGCTGCCAGTTCTGCGCGTTTGCCCGAAAAAAGCGGGACGCGGACGGCTTCCAATACAGTGTCGAAGAGATCGTCGAAAAAGCGCGAGAGGCGCTCCAGTTGGGAATCACCGAATTGCACATCGTCGGCGGGCTGCACCCCAGCCTGCCTTTCAGCTACTACATGGAGATGCTGCGGGCGCTCAAAGCGCTGGATCCGCGCCTGCAATTAAAGTGCTTTACCGCCATGGAAATCCTGCACCTGGCGTGGTTGGCAAAAAAGTCGGTGCGCGACACGCTCATGGAACTTAAGGGCGCCGGACTCGATTCGTTGACTGGAGGCGGAGCCGAAATTTTCCGCAAGGAGGTCCGCATGCAAATCGCCAAGGGGAAAGAATCCGCCGAGGAATATCTGGATGTCCATCGCGCCTGGCATCAATTGGGAAGTCGCAGCACCTGCACGATGCTTTATGGACATGTCGAGTCGCCTGCGGACCGCGTCGATCATCTTGCGAAGCTCCGCGCGCTCCAAGACGAGACGCACGGATTCACCGGGTTCATTCCCCTGCCCTATCACCCGGACAACAACGGCATCCCGGTAACCGTTCCACCCACCGGCTTCGACTCGTTGCGCACAATTGCCATCAGCCGGATTTTTCTGGATAACTTCGATCACATCACCGCCTATTGGATTGGAATGGGGATCAAGCTGGCGCAGGTCGCGCTGAGTTTTGGCGCGGATGATCTTCACGGCACGATTGTCGAGGAGAAGATTTTCCACATGGCCGGAGCAACAACCCCCGAACTGCAAACCGAAACCTCAATGATACGAGCGATTCGCGAAGCTGGTCGCGAACCGGTTCAACGGGACACGTTCTACCAACCAATGCGCCAAAACAAAAAGACTTTAGAAACATTGTAACCCAGCAATTCTCATTTTGAGCAAGGAGGGGAAAAACGCTGATCTGCCTGCACACGAAGTTTTCGACTCCCTGCGGAGCCAGAGGCACCGCAACAGTCAGCACAATAATCACTGCACCTCGATAACGAGGTGCTGGCAGACCAGAGGCCTACCCTACATAATGAGAATTGCTGATTGTAACCATTCATTAGTTGCCGACACGCCGGATTGCTGCCAATATTGAGCCATGCGTCAGTTTCAAAAAATCGCCTCTGTTTTATTCCTCTTTGCCGCTATTTCCCTGCACGCCGCTGGCAAGGCCGCCCATGTAGTTGTTGTCGTATGGGATGGAATGCGCCCCGATTTCGTCACCGAAACCACCACCCCCACTCTCTGGAAAATGGCGAGGGAAGGCGCAACCTTCGCCAACCATCACCCGGTTTACATCAGCTCGACCGAAGTCAACGGAACCGCCATTGCCACAGGATGCCATCCGGAGGTCAGCGGCATCGTGGCAAACAGGGAGTATCGGCCAGACATCAACGCCACCAATGCGGTCGCCATCGAGGAACTTCAGACGGTTCGCAAAGGCGATCGACTTACCGATGGCCACTACATTCAGGCTGCCACCGTAGCTGAAACCCTGCGCGCCAACGGACGCCGAACGGTGGTGGTCGGCAGTAAGGCCGTGGCTTTGCTGCAGGATCGCTTCGAGCGCGGCAGCGACTCGACCAGCATTGTCGTTTTTGAGGGACAGTCGATTCCCAGCGCGATAGCCAGCAATCTGGCAGAGCTATTTGGAAAATTTCCAGACGCCACGCCCACCCGAACGAACCGCGATATTTGGAACACCAGCGCTCTGATCGGACCACTCTGGGAAAAGGATGTGCCCGCTTATTCGCTTCTCTGGCTTGGCGAGCCCGACGGCTCTCAGCACTACACCGCCCCAGGCTCTTCGCTGGCGCTCAAGGCCATCAAAAACTCGGATGACATGCTGGCCCGAGTCCTTGCCGTCTTGGACAAAAGAAATCTGCGGGACAAGACCGACGTGATCGTCGTTTCCGATCATGGATTCTCCACCATTACTGACAGCATCGACTTGGTGGGATTGCTCAAAACGAACGGCTTTCCTGCATTTCGCCATTTCCCGTCCCCCAGTCCTGCGGATGGTGATATTCTGGTGGTTGGCGGGCCTTCAGCGCTGATATACGTGACAGGACACGACCATGCCGTGATTGAGCGCATCACCCATTTTCTTCAATCCCAACCTTTTTGCGGGGTGATTTTCACTAAAACTCCGGTTCCTGGCGCCTTCCCGTTGGACGCTGCAAAGGTCAACTCCGCCACTGCTCCGGATATTATGCTCTCCATGCGCTGGACGACTCAGACAAACAACAACAATGCACCGGGACGCGTTGGGTATGATTCAGCGGCCAAGTCGTCTGGCAACGGAACACATGGAACCTTGAGCCGATTCGACATGCATAACATCTGCTTCGCCTCTGGACCGGATTTTCAGCCAGGCGTTGTTGATACATTGGCATCAGGAAACGTCGATATTGCGCCGACTGTCCTTTGGATTTTAGGCGTCGAACCTAAGCAACCGCTTTCAGGCAGGGTGCTGGGCGAAGCAATGATCGGCGACGCTCCCAAGGTTGATTTGTTCGCGCCCGCGCACATCGAAGCTTCTTACAAGGGCGACGGCTTTGTCTGGAAACAATACCTCAACTACACAAAAGTCAACCGCACGATCTATCTGGATGAAGGCAACGGGGAACAAATCCCATGAGCATTACTTTGAACGGGTAAGAATGTTACTTTTTGCGCCAAGAACAAGGAACGATAATTCCCGTTTACGGTATATAGTGTCTGGCAGAAAACGAGATAAATAATTGAAATAGAGCATATTGTATTGAACATGATCGTCGAATCTGCGCATAATTGTTAGCGATGGCTTTGGATTTTGGCCGGTTTATGACCAACATGAGCCTAAAACGAC
>CAIUEN010000410.1 GCA_903898185.1 uncultured Verrucomicrobiales bacterium | reverse complement strand
TCTGCTGAGTTGGCTGGAGACTGAGGCCAAACGCGCCCGGCAGCCGAAATCCGCCCTGGTGCGGGAGATTTTGCGGCAACACCAGCAGCGCCAGCACCCGTCGGCGCTGGATCTGACCGCCGACTTGTGCGGGTGCGCCGAGAGTGGCTTGGGTGACCTGGCCCGCAACAAGAAGCACTTGAAAGGCTTTGGCCGATCAGTGACTCTTCTTGTACAATCAGGGCATGTGGATACGTCAGCGATTCTCGATGCCGGATGGGTTGCTCTTGGCGCATCAGGTATGAATAAGACGTCTCTAACGACAATTACCAGCTTTTGTAAGTATTTCTCGAGTTCCTTCCCATCCTCTTTGTGCCTTTGTGTCTTCGTGTGAGCTATCCCATGTTTCTCAACTTGATGCTTTCGGATTTCCAATAACGCGAGCTATCGTATCCCTGAGAGTCGGCAACTCATAAGGTTTGCTCAAGAACGCCTGGGGCAGTTCGGGATGATCGCCTTCCATCGCTTGGGCCTCGCTGTAGCCGCTGGCCAGGATCACCGGGATGTCGGGCGCAAGTTTGCGCAAGGCCGTCAAGGTATCCCAGCCATTCATGTGGGGCATGGTCAGATCGCACAGGACGCAACGGATTTCGTCCCGGTGCTGCTGGAACACTTCCAACGCTTGAACGCCGTCCGCCGCCGCAAACACCGTAAAACCAGAGCGCTTGAGCGCAAGCGAAACCGCTTGGCGCAAGGTCGGCTCATCATCGACCACCAGCACAGTGCCGCCTCCCGCCGCTTTCGGGTTCAGTGCCACTGGGAGCAGCTTCTGTGGAATTGCTTCTACCGACAGCGGCAAGAAGACACGAAAAACGCTCCCTTTGCCTTGTTGACTCTCTACTGTGACGCATCCATCGTGCGCCTTCACAATCCCAAGAACCACAGACAGGCCAAGCCCTCGCCCTGTGAATTTGGTGGAGAAAAACGGGTCGAACACTTTTTCAATATCCTCAGCGGCGATCCCACAGGCTGAATCGGCCATTTCCAGGCAGGCACAGGCAATGCCTTGCGGCTGGCAGTCAATAGGATAACGGTTGACTGCGGTAATATCCGCTGTGGCAACGGTCTTGACAGCCAGGCGGACGACGCCACGAGCCTCACCCATAGCCTCCCAGGCGTTGGTGAGAAGGTTGGTTAGAATCTGCTGGATCTGGTTTGTGTTGGCATTGATGGTCGGGCCTGGGGAGGTCAGATCGGTCTCCAAAACCACGTTTTGCGGCATGATGGCGTACAGCATGGGCAGATGGCGTTGGCAGGCTTCGGAAAGGTCCATCGGTTCACCTTTGGCAGAGGTTTGACCGAGATAGGTCAGCATCAGGATGCTCACTTTGGCCGCCTTGCGGGCCGACAGCATGGCTCCGGCCATGTTCTCGACTGGCCCCACATTCTTTGGCAGTTCGTCGATGGCCATTTGCAGGTTCATCATCACGACTTGGAGCTGGTTGTTGAAGTGGTGGGCGATGGCCCCGGCCATGCGACCCAAGCTTTCAGATTTCTGAAGTTGCCTGTTTTGGAATTCCAGTTTTTTCTTCTCCGCTTCCGCCAGTTTGCGCTCGGTAATGTCTTCATGCGCGACAACCAGACGGGGCATCCCCTCGTCTGGAAATCGCGTTACCCGAACGACAAACCATCGCAATTGCGTGGGAGAGTGACAGGGGTATTCCTTGACGAATTCTTCGCGCGTTCCCTGCAAAACCGCGCTGATGCTGGCGGCAACTTCGGCAGCGCCCTCGGAGTTTTGCCCTTTCGCAGAATCGCAAACAGCCAGATAATTCGCGCCCTCGACCAGGCCGGCCATTTTCTTCGCATTGGCTTGGGCAAATCCTCGCCAGGCACGATTGACCGCAAGAATCGTTCCTTTCTCGTCCAGAACGGCCACATGCGCCGAGAGAGCATCCACCGTCGCGCGGACAAAGCGTTCCGATTCTTGAAGCGCCGCCTCCGCTCGTTTGCGCTCGGTGATGTCGGCAAAGGATGTGACAACTGCGTAGGGACTGTTTTCACCCTTCCTGATCATCGGCTCAGCGTTGATGTTGATCCATTTTTTCGATCCGTCAGGATAATGAAGGACCATCTGCACATCGTGACAGGCCCGGCCTGTGCGCAGACTGACCCTTGCCGGATGGTCTTCGCTGGGGAAGTCGGAACCGTCTGGGCGCATGGCTTGCCAGCTCGGGTCAACCGAAGTCAGCCCCAGGATCTCGCTACGACTCAAGCCAAGAATCTTCTCCGCACTCACATTGCAATCGGTGGTTGTTCCGTCCGCCGCCTGCACGACCACTCCCTCCGACATGGCCGTCAGAATTGAGGATTGACGCAACTCACTTGCCTGAAGGGCCTCCACCATGTGCTGGCGCTCCGTGGTGTCATGCAGTGTCCAAATCGATCCTTCAGCGGGGTTCCGCGTGTCCACGCATTTACCAGCGATACTGGCCCAGAACACTGAGCCGTCCTTGCGCTTCATTTCCACTTCAGCGCAATAAACCTCTCCTTTGAAAAGTTGCTCATAACCGACGCTGCCCACCCGTTCATATTCCTCCTTGCTCACATAAAATGAGGCGGTCTCCAAACCCGTATTTTCCTCATCCGTGTAACCCAGGATGCGGCTAAAAGCGGGATTGGCCCACTGAACTTTCCGATTTTTGAGATGGAAGACAGCCACTGGCGTTGTGTTCAGGATGATGCGCTGCTCGGCGCTGACCCGCTGGAGACGATCTTCAACCCTGAAGCGCAATAACAGGGATCCTGTTTCCAACGCCAGAATGCGGATGAATTCAATGTCCGCCGCGCTGGGCGCCTCAACGCGGCGGGAAACCACGTCAAGAAATCCAAATGGCTGCTCGCCAGCCATCAAAGCGATGCAATAGGCGTGACGAAGCCCATAGGGTTTGCCCAACTGACCTTCTTCCGGAAACCGCGCAATGACGTTGACTGTCTCCTTTGGATTTTCCAGAGCGGCTTTCATGCAGCCCGCGCTCAAAGAACGGCGAGCCATCCGCGCGACAAATTCCGGCTCCAAACCAATCTGCTGCCGCAGCACGGCATCCTGGCCCTCGATAAGATAAAACGCCCCGCCATCGAGGCTTCCCAAGTCAATGACCTTTTGCGTCAGGCAGGTCATGGCTGAATTGAAATCGAGACAGGCGTTGATTTCCAATAGGCATCGGCGCAACAGTTCGCTGGCGCGAGCGGCTCGTAGCAGGTCTGCTTCGGCCTGCTTGCGCTCGGTGATGTCGCGCACGGTGGCTTGCAGCAGACGCTGATGGCTGCTTCCGAGCCGTGACAACAAAACCGTCGCAGGGAACTCCGTTCCATCCATCCTGCGATGCGTCCACTCGAAGAAATGCGAGCCTTGCTCCAGCGCAATGCGCATCATCTCTTGAGCCATGTCGGCTGACGGCTTCCCATTCGGCTGAAGCTTCGGCGAAAGGCTCGCCGGCATCTGCGTCGTGAACTCCTGCTCGTCCCGACAAGCGAACATTCTAATGGCTGTCGGATTGCCAGAAAGAAATCCCTTGTCGGGCGATAAAACCATGATCGCGTCCCTGGATTCAGCATACAAGGAGCGGTAACGTTCCTCGCTTTCGCTGTTCAAGATCGCTCGCACCTGTTCGCAGAAACGTTCGCCGTCCACCGGAGAGGGCAGGAATGCTTCGGCTCCGAGATCGGCGGCGATGCGAGAAGACAGGTCGCCAGAGAAGGTGGCTGAAACCACCAGGATGGGAACCCGATTGAATGCGGCATATTCGGGCGAACGCAGCAAACGACAGAATTGCCAGCCGTCAATGCCCGGCATGTAGAGGTCGGTAACGATCAGTGCCGGGGTATCGGCGCCGGAGGACAGAGCCGTCAAGGCGGCTTCAGCTCTTGTGAAGGCACGAGGTTCAAGCCCCGCCTTGCGCACCAACCCGGACAAGAGGCTCAGTTGAGTGAAATCGTCGTTGACTACAACGGCATAGGGAGAAGAGATGTTCATAGAGTTATGTTTTTCTCTTTAACTCGGTTTTGGTTTTTGCATGGGAGCTTCAACTCTTGCAGCAAATGAAGAATGGAGAATGGGGAAATATCCAATATCGAACAAGGAATGTCCAAGGAGGAAGGAAAGACAGCTTGTTCTGCAAATCGACTCTGATCTTCCATCCTTTCCCCCCTTGGAAATTGGACATTCCTTGTTGGATATTGGATATTCATTCCTTTCCCATCCGGCAGAGCGTCGGCAGCCAAACAACCGTTGGAATTACCAACGCGCCTGGCAGGTTGGAAAACCTGCGGAACGGCAGACAAGAATGTCTGCGC
>CAIUEN010000409.1 GCA_903898185.1 uncultured Verrucomicrobiales bacterium | reverse complement strand
TGGAAGATTCAAAAGTACCGGCTTTTTGATCGTTTTGCGCCAATTCACTGGTACTTTTGAATCTTCCAACTCCCTAAGATTAAGGAAAATGCCGGAAGGTGCATTAAGCTGACATTCACCAACGAAGCGGATCAGTGGATTATGACAAAGTACGAAGCACGGGTTGACGGTGAGAAGTTTCCAGCAAAGCCCGAACGGCAGACGGATAGAATTGGATCGGGAATTTCAGACATGCGATTCAACTCGAAGACGAGCGAAAACGTGATATTTTTGCAACGAACAGAAGGAAACGTATGATAAAACTGTTAAAATGTGTGATTTTGCTACAGTTTTTGATTCGATTGAGGAACGTGGCGGTAATATTTGGAACAACCAAGATAAATGAAACAACTGATTGTGACCATGTGCAGATGCGTCGCTAAAATATCGAGGAACTCAGTCTTTCATGTCCTCTGACCTCACATTCATCACGAACGAGGCCGGGCACAGTCTGCGCGACCGGTTCGGCACTTTACTGGGGCACGACACGCGTTTCTTCGATTGCCTCGTTGGATATTTTTTCATCAGCGGTTTTCACAAGCTCCATTCCGCCCTTACAAACACGGAGAAAATCCGCATTCTCATCGGCATCAAAACCGACGGAAAAACCGTCGAGTTGATTCAGACCTCCAAGGAGCAGCAGGAATTTATTTTGGAATCACACACACAGGTTCGCGAACGGGTGCCCGACGAGATTCTAAGCGAGTTGCAAAAATCCGCCGACAGTTCGGAAATTGAGAGCGGCGTCCGCAAATTCGTCGAGTGGATTAAGTCCGGCAAGTTGGAAGTCCGCGCCTATCCGTCAGAGCGCGTTCACGCCAAGCTCTACATCATGACTTTTCAGGACGGCGACCGCGACAAAGGCCGCGTCATCACCGGTTCGAGCAACTTCACCGAGGCGGGCTTGCAGAACAATCTGGAATTCAACGTCGAGCTGAAAAACCGCTCCGATTACGACTTCGCGCTCGCCAAGTTTAACGAGCTATGGGCGAAGTCCGTTGACGTGACCAAGGATTACATCACGACCATTGAGGTAAAATCGCCGTTCGCGCAGTTCACACCCTACGAACTCTATCTGAAATTTCTCTACGAATACTTCCGGGGCGAACTCAATTTGCCCGACGAGATTGAGGATATGTATTTGCCGACTGGTTTCAAAAAATTGAAATACCAGGAGGAAGCCGTCTTGAACGCCCGCAAGGTGTTGGACGAATACGGCGGCGCTTTTCTATCCGACGTGGTAGGACTTGGCAAAACGTATATGTCCGCGTTGCTGGCACAGCACCTAAACGAGCCGTGCCTAGTCATCGCCCCGCCACACTTGCTGGACGAACACAATTCCGGTTCTTGGCCGAATGTCTTTCGTGAATTCGGCGTGCGCGGTTTCCTCTGTGAATCACTCGGCAAGTTGGAATCATTGCTTGAACGCGACCTGCAAAAATTCACCACCGTGTTTATTGACGAGTCGCACCGCTTCCGCACCGAGGACACGCAGAGCTACGAACTGCTTGCTCAAGTATGCCGTGGTAAGCGCGTCGTTTTGGTTTCGGCCACGCCGTTGAACAATTCGCCGTTCGACATCTTGAGCCAGATAAAGCTATTTCAGCCGGGCAGGAACAGCACTATCCCGAACATCCGCAACCTAGAGGCGTTTTTCGGCAAGATGCAGCAGCAGTTGAAAGGCTTGGACCGCCAGCAAGACCGTGAACAGTATTTCAAGATTGTCCGAGAGAACGCCAAGCAGACCCGCGAAAAGATTCTCAAATTCCTGATGATACGCCGCACCCGCAGCGAAATTGAGAAATATTATGGCGCTGACTTGAAGCAGCAGGGCTTGAAGTTTCCAGAAGTTGCCAATCCCGAAACGCTCTTCTACAAATTCAACAAAGTTGAGAGCGAAGTCTTTGACGAAACCATCCGCTTATTGACGCACGATTTCAAATACGCCCGCTACACGCCGCTGGCCTACTACACCGGCAAGCGTGACCTGCATGAAATCCAGAGTCAGCGCAACTTGGCTAAGTTCATGAAGATTCTCACAGTGAAACGCCTAGAGAGCAGTTTCACCGCGTTCCTATCCACGCTAGGCCGGTTCATTCACACCTACGAGCGCGTCATTGCAGAGTTCGACAAAGGCCATGTGTTCATCAGCAAGAAGCACATCGGCAAGATTTTTGACCTGCTTGAATCCGATGACCAAGCCGGTATTGAAAGATTGCTGGACGAGGACAAGGCGGAAAAATTATCGGCGGATGAATTTCTTCCGACTTTCGCCACCGACCTAGCGAACGACCTGAAGGCGCTGAAGAAAATCCAGACCCTTTGGAAAAAAGTCACCCGCGACCCGAAATGGGAATCGTTCCGCGACATCCTGAAAGAAAGTCCGCTGCTTAAAACCGGCAAGCTCATCATCTTCACCGAGTCAAAGGAAACCGCCGACTATCTCGCCGCGAAAATCAGCGGCGAGGTTGAACCCAAGACGTTACTATTTACCGGTGAATCGCTTCACAGCATCCGCGAACAAGTCATTGCCAACTTTGACGCCAGAGCCTATCACCCCAAGGACAACTACCGCATCTTGGTTGCGACCGAAGTTCTTGCCGAAGGCGTAAACCTTCACCGTTCCAACATCGTCATCAATTACGACATCCCCTGGAATCCGACCCGGCTCATTCAACGTGTTGGGCGTGTCAACCGCGTTGATACCAAATTCGACAAGATTTACACCTACACGTTTTTTCCGACCGACGAGGGTAACGACCTCATCAAACTCCGCGAAGCCGCCGAGGCGAAAATTCACGCCTTTATTCAGATGCTTGGCGCAGACGCCCGCTTGTTGACTGAGGCCGAGGAAATCGTCTCGCATGATTTGTTCGCCCGCTGGAATTCCAAGAAGACCATCACCGGCGAGGATGAAAACGAGGAAACCGAACTTAAATTCTTGACGGAAATCCGCACCATCCGCGACAAACAGCCGGATTTGTTCGAGCGCATCAAACGTCTGCCCAAGAAAGCGCGTTCATCGCGCATCTTGTCCACCGAACCCGCCGTGCAGAATTTTCCCGGCCTGCTGACCTATTTCCGTCAGGGCAAGCTCGACAAATTTTTCGTCGGCGCGAGCGGCAATCAGCCCGTGACCGAGCTTGATTTCATGTCCGCCGCGAAAATCTTGAAGCCTGCCGACACCACGGAACCCCGGCAGTCCATCCCATCGGCTTTCTATGAATTGCTGGACAAGAACAAGACCGCGTTGGTAACAGCCACCAGCGCCGAGGCGGAATTGGCCGAGGAAACCCACCGGGGCGACCGCAACGCCGCCCACATCTTAAAGCGGATTAAGGCGCGGGAAATCCGCCGATGCCAGCAGTTCACAGAGGATGACGAGGAATTCGTCGGCAGAATCATCCGGTTGACCGAAGAAGGTTCGTTGCCTAAACGCACGGCCAAAGAACTTGCGGCGAAGTTGAAGACCGAAATACAACCGTTGAAGGTTCTAGCTATCTTGCGACGCGACATCAAATCTGAATTGTTTCAAGCCGCGCCTGCCGCCCACTCTAGCCATGTACTTTCGCCGCGCGAAGTCATTCTTTCGTCCTATCTAGTTCAAGCCACATGAATACCGAGCAGGCACGCGCCATTGTAAAAGAAACTTTCCCGCAGGCTTTCGACAAAGGCCGTTTCCAACAGCTTGTCGTCAACCTGCTAAACCGCATTGACGAGTCCAAGGCGCAGGCATGGAATTCCACCTACATCAAGGATGCGTTCAAGGCTCATGTCAAAGGCTATGAACGGCTTGGCACCTACACGTCGCCGGACAAGGAAAAGCTTGATGTCCTCATCGTCCATCTGACGGCGGAATCCAAGTTGGAACGCGCCCGCACCGCCATCCGCAATTTCGTAGCCGACCACCTGAAAACCCGCGACGGCAAAGACGCCGCGCTAGTGGCCTTCATTTCGCCCACGGAAAAACAATGGCGGTTTTCCTACGTTAAAATGGAATACGCCGCCGTCGAGAAGGAGGACGGCAAGGTAGGCGTGCAGGCCAAGCTAACGCCCGCCCGACGCAGTTCCTACATTGTCGGCGAAAACGAGAGCTGCCACACCGCGCAGATCCGGTTTCTCGACTTGTTGCAGGACACGGAAAATCATCCGACATTGGCGCAGATTGAAGACGCCTTCAGTGTTGAAGCCGTCACCAAGGAGTTCTTTGAGCAATACAAGGAGCTATTCTTGGATCTAAAAGAGGAACTGGATAGCCTATCCAAGAAAGACAAAATCATCGGCGCAGAGTTTGCCGCCAAGAATGTCAGCACCGCCGACTTCACTAAGAAGCTCATGGGGCAGATTGTCTTTCTTTACTTTCTGCAAAAGAAAGGCTGGCTCGGCGTGCCGAAGGGCAAGGACTGGGGCGATGGTCCCCATAATTTTCTTCGCCAGTTGTTCGCCAGCAAATTCGGCGGCTACAAAAACTTTTTCAACGACATCTTGGAACCGCTCTTTTACGACACGCTTGCCACCGACCGGGGACACGATGCTTGGTGCAAGATTTTTAATTGCCGCATCCCGTTCTTAAACGGCGGACTCTTTGAACCCGTCGCTGGCTACGATTGGCAGAAGACCAACATTCTCATTCCAAACTCGCTTTTTTCAAACACCAAGACCACCAGCGCGGGCGACGGAGGAACCGGTATCCTTGACGTGTTTGACCGCTACAATTTCACCGTCAACGAGGCCGAGCCGCTGGAAAAGGAAGTTGCCATTGACCCGGAAATGCTGGGCAAGGTGTTCGAGAACTTGCTTGAAGTGAAGGAGCGCAAGTCTAAAGGCTCGTTCTACACGCCGCGCGAAATCGTCCACTACATGTGTCAGGAAAGTTTGATAAACTACCTCGACACCACCGTTAATTCTGGCTCCGAGACTGTCGGCACGGAACGGCGCAAGCAGGGGTTGTTCGGCGACGAGAAGTCCGAGCAGACTTTGCTGACGGCCACCGTCCGCAAAGAACTCATCCCCCGCGCCGACCTAGAAACCTTCATCCACTCTGGCGACCAAGCCAGCCACTACGAAGCTGCCCGCGTTGAAGGTACCAGCTACGAGCGCAAGTTGCCGAAGACCATTGAAACCCACGCCAAATTGCTGGACGACAAGCTCGCCGACGTTGCCGTGTGTGACCCTGCCATAGGTTCCGGCGCGTTTCCCGTTGGCATGATGCAGGAAATAGTCCGCGCCCGCTCATCTCTGACCCCATATTTCAATGACGTTAAGGAACGCACGACCTACCACTTCAAACGTCACGCAATCCAAAATTGTATCTACGGCGTGGACATTGACCCCGGCGCGGTGGAAATCGCCAAGTTGCGCCTCTGGCTTTCGCTCGTGGTTGACGAGGACGACGTGAAGCAAATCAAACCGTTGCCAAACCTTGATTACAAAATCGTCGTCGGAAATTCGTTGCTTGCAGTAGAGAAAACACTTTTCAACAAAGAACTTTCTGAGCGGCTTGAAGAACTCAAACCTAAATTCTTTGATGCCACAGACAGGAAAGTAAAGAGCGGTTACAAACGAGAAATTGACCGCATCATCCAAGAATTGACTAGCGGCAAGGAAGACTTCGATTTTGAAATTTATTTTTCAGAAGTTTTCCACGCCAAAAATGGCTTTGATATAGTCATCGCTAACCCTCCATACGGGGCTGATATTTCCGCAGGTGATTTGGAAAAAATAAAATTGCGAATTCGAGACACAGGGAACTCAAATAGCGCGGCACTGTTTATTGACTTTGGGAAAAATAAAATTTCTCATGCGAGGGGAACGGTTACTTTCATTGTTCCGAAGTCGCTATTATTTTCCGAAGATTGGTTTTCGCTTGTGAAAGCAATGGCGGGTGAAACATCAAAGCTAGTTGACGTTGAAAAAGCATTTGAAAAGGTTTTGCTTGAGCAAGTCGTTTTTGTTTTAGAGCGTCAAAGAATAACAGAAACCTATCTAGCCAGAAAATTTCTTAACAGCAGGTTTGTCAGAGAGACGATTATTCCGAACGACAGCGTTGCTCTTTTTGAAGCGTGGATTTGTGACGTTACAAAAGACGAATTTCATCTCGGCAAAAAAATCAAACGGAACAGCGAGCGTCTTGCTGATTTTGTCGTCTGTTTTCGTGGATTTCCGATTCAGCGCGTCATCAAAGAAAAAGGCCATTACCCCGTAATTGGAGGAATTAACTTAATGCGGTATGGAATTGAAGGCGTGAAAGGTTATTTAACTAAGTCGGATTTTGAAACTTTGGGCAGCAAAGTTGACCGACTCTTGCAGCCAAAACTAATGGCTCAGAATCTCGTTGCACACATTCAGAATCCAACGCCGCACATTCAAATTATCGCGGCTTTAGACAAGAGCGGTGAGATAGTGAATTTAGACACTGTGACAAACATAGTTCCGAAGTCGCAGAAGTATTCACCGCAATTTCTTTTGGCAATTCTGAATTCGACGCTGGTGAGTTGGTATGCTTACAAATTTATTTTTTGTTCTGCGATTCGCACAATGCACTTTGACAAACATTATGTAGGGAAGATTCCCATTCCTGCCGTGCCTATCGAAAAGCAAAAATCAGTGGAGCGATTGGTGGACCGTATTTCATCCACCAAGGAACGCGATGCCGAGGCCGATGTAAGTAAGCTTGAGCTAGAACTGGACGAATTGGTGTACGCACTTTACGGACTCACGTCTGAAGAAATATCCACCGTGCGGGCGTATCCAAATAAAAACAACAAAACATAGGTTAAATTATGCAAGCGAATGAATTCATTGTCGGTAGCAGATACAGGAACCGCGACCAAGGTTACGAAGTATTAGACATTCAAGGCGACCAATTGCATGTTCGCTATGATGACCTAACAGAAGATTGGGGTGATTCTACCCTTTTTGCACGCATCTATACGAACATACAGCGGGAAGAAGCTGGTGCATTTCCGAGACAACTTGCCGCTGGAAGAAATCAAGATTTTGCATGGACACTCGGCGTAATTGCGCGTCACGGTGAATTACATGCAGAAGTTCCTCCGCAATCATGGAGAGGCTTTGAGCATGATTATCGCACAATTACTGGAAACCCGAATATCGCAGACGAGCCTTGTGTGTTTCGGAGTGCAATTGGAGGTGGGAATAAATGGGGAAGCGAACTCCGCATCTACATCCCGGAACGCTTTTGTAATGATGCAAGATTTATTTTGCCTGCGAATTTGAATCTTGTTGCGGCGGATGTTCCCGACAGACGGAGAATAAACAATAATGAGTTTTGGTGGTTTTTGGTAGAGAGATTAAATTTCCGTGCAGGCAAAACACAGGGCCAAAACGAAATCCAAGCTCGCCTGCCGAACGATGTCCTGAATAGCTTCCTCTTGGGGTTTCAAACGCCTTGACCCAGGAAGAAGTTAAAATTGTTGAAGGAACACAAACAAAGTAAAAACAGCCGACACCTTATTTTATGAACATTGAATCGTTAACCGACTACATCGCAGAATTCCGAATCCGTGTGATTGATTCAGGGTTTAAGCGAGATGTGCAAGACTTCCTACAGAGCCTTCCGAATAGCCAGAGCAATATAATCGCCCTTCGTGAAATAGCCGAAAAACTGCGCGATGGACTTGAGAATATTTACGGCAGTGATTTGCCAGAAGCACTCAACAGATTATTTCCAACCCCAAAAATTCGCCCGTTCACAGAAAAAGACCGCTTGGAAGAAGTGTCTGCGTTGGCAAGCAATAAGACTATCGCTCAGGCTGACTTCTTCGCCAAGCTTCATCAAATTGTTCAACAAATTCAAACTGAGTTGCAACAGAATGAAGCGGAAATTGCCAAAATCGAAGGCTTCATTGTCTCTTATGTTGAAAAGGATGTAAAAGCATTGTCGGACGCTCGACATGCTTTGGTATCTATCATTCTCAAGGACGCGCCAACAATCAGTAGCCTTAAGGAACTCACTAAAACATTGTCAGCATGGAATCGCGTTTTGCCTTTGTATCACAGACTGCTAAAAAATGAATCGCCAGAGGACGTTCGCCTTGTCCAAGTCCAGAATGGCTCGATTGATTTTATAGTTAACCTAGACGTGGATGTAGCGGTGAATTTAGCTGATATTTTTGCAACTGGCTTCAAATGCTACGCCGCATATCTGGCTTACAAGAAAATCTTGAAACCCATCACCGATACCTATTACGGCAATAAGAAACTGCTGGCGAGTGAAGGAGAGCGCGATAAAGACATGCTAGAAAATATCGGCGTTGCTATTGCAGGAAGAATTGAGGAGCAACATAAATTGGCTAAAGAAAACGGGGTCAAATCGGTGCATCCCGAAAAGATGATTGAACAAATCACAAACCTAGTCACTTCTCACATTGTCAGAGGAAATGACATCAAGCTGTTATCACTTCCAAAAACAGCAGAGCCAACCGAAGCAGAAGCAGAAGCCAACCAGAAGAAAATAGACCTTCGTGAAGCTTCCGTCAAAGCGAAAAATGCTCGCAGAGTTTTGCCCCCAGACGACATGAAAAAACTTTTGGAAATGTATGGTGAAATCAAGGGCGAGGAAAAAGCTAAATAGCTATGGCTTGCCCCAGGATGAAAGGCACAGCCTAAACAAAAAGGAATCCCATGAGTGAACCATTGCCCGTTCCTACCGGCAGCAACACGTTCGAGCGCATCAAGCGCATTACCGCCGAAGGCCAGGAGTCATGGTCGGCACGCGATTTGGCGCGGGTGCTGGAATACCTGAATTTCCGCAATTTCCAGCCGGTCATTGAAAAGGCCAAAGAAGCCTGCATCAAAAGCGGCCATGCGGTCGCCGACCATTTTGCGGAAATCCGCAATATGGTGGACATCGGTTCGGGCGCACAGCGCGAGGTGGAGGACTGGACGCTTTCCCGCTACGCCTGTTATCTGGTGATTCAAAACGCCGACCCCAGCAAGCCGCTGGTGGCGCTGGGGCAGAGTTATTTTGCCGTGCAGACGCGGCGGCAGGAATTGGCCGACGACGAGGCGTTGAAGGAGGACAAGACGCGCCTGCTGCTGCGCGGCGAGATGAAGAAGCACAACAAAAATCTGGGAGGCGTGGCGAAACAGGCCGGCGTCATTCAGCCGCTGGACTACGCGATTTTCATGGATCACGGTTATCGCGGGCTGTATGGCGGGCTGGGTATGCACGACATCCATCAGCGCAAGCGGCTCAAATCCAAGGAACACGTCCTAGCCTGGATTTCCACGAGAAAGAGTTCGACTAAGTCTTGAGCTGTTTTTGAGGGCCATTATAGGTCGTTAAACGTAGCGTTATTCCACCAAGGGACCGGGGCGGAAATGATGGCGGAGAAAGTGGAAGGAACCCTGTGT
>CAIUEN010000408.1 GCA_903898185.1 uncultured Verrucomicrobiales bacterium | reverse complement strand
TCCGCCCGCTTGCGCTCGGTGATGTCAATGGTGTAACCCGCCAGCAGGGTTTTACCTCTCTGCACGATCGGGTACTTGATCGTGGTGTAGTTGCGGCCATTGAAATCTTCATCCACGTTCAGCACCTCACCCTTGGCAACGACCGCCCAATCGTCAGCGGTCATCTTCGCGGCTACTTCAGGCGGAAACAACTCTGACATGGTCTTGCCCAACATATCCAAACGCGAGAGGCCGACCATCTGTTGAAAACTGTCACTGGCTTGAATTACACGGCTCTCGGTAGGGGTCACCTCCTTGATGAAGGCGTAGTTGGGTGAGTGACGCATAAACAGCGAGAACAACTCACGGTTCTCACTCAGTGCTTCTTCCATGCGCTTACGTTCGGTAATGTCATAAAGCGACACAAGGTGATTCGCTGCAAAGTTACCAGACAACGAAGCCGCTTGAGCTATTACGGTTCGGGAAGATCCGTCTCTGCATCGGATGCTTAATTCCAATGCCTTAAAAGGTGCTTGTTCCCCCCTTGCCGTTTCAAGGCGCTGTCGCCACTCGCTTTCCACCCAGTTGCGATAGGAAGCATCTGGGTAGGCTTTGCTCCACCAGAGAGCCAGATGGGGGATTTCTTCAACGCAGTAACCGAAGCTTTGCGTAAACTGTGGATTCAGATAGGTGATATTGCCTGCTTCATCGTTCAGAGCCAACGGGACTGGGCACGCATCCAGAATGTTGCGAAACCTCGCCTCGCTGAAACTCAGTGCCTCTTCTGCCTGCTTACGTTCGGTGATGTCATGCAGCTTCCAAATTGCTCCTTCAGCCTGATTCTTCGGGTCCACAGACATGCTGACGATACTGGCCCAGAACAGTGAGCTATCCTTGCGCTTCATTTCCAGTTCCGCAGAATAAACTTTCCCTTGGGAGAATTGCTCGTAAGCGGCACTGTCCACCCGTTCGTATTCCTCCCTGCTCACATAAAATGAGGCGCTGTCCAAGCCGACACTTTCTTCATCCGTGTAACCCAGGATGCGGCCAAAAGCCGGATTGGCCCACTGAACCTTTCGATCTTTAAGATGAACAATGCCCACTGGCATCGTGTCCAAAATGACACGCTGCTCGACGTTGACCTTCTGAAGGCGATCTTCAACCTTAAGGCGTAAGAACACCGAGCCGGTTTCCAATGCCAGAATGCGAATGATCTCAATATTCGACGCACTGGGCAGCTCAACATGGCTGGAACCTACATTCAAGAATCCAAATGGCTGATCGCCGACCATCAAAGCAATGCAATAGCCATGTCGAATGCCATAGGCTCCCTCCAAATGATATTGTTCGGAAGAAATGGTCACAATCTTATGGGGATCTTGCAGAGCGTCTTTCATGTAGCTCGTGCTCAAGGGACGCCCAGACGTCATCTCGATAAATGCCGGGGTCAAACCTGTGTGATGTCGCAAGACGGCATTTTGACCTTCGATAAGATAGATCCCCGCGCTATCCATGTTTCCAGATTCTATTACCGATTTCACAAGACAGGCCAAGGCGGAATCGAAATCGGGACAGTTATTGAGTGCCACCAGGCTTTGGTGCAAATGTTCGCTGGTATGGGCCCGTTGCTGGGCTGCTTCGCCCAGCTTGCGCTCGGAGATGTCGCTTATTACGGCGCGGCATACGGGCGTGTCGTCGGAGTTCCTCGCTACGGTCGCTTCCATCCGCGCCCAGAATATCGTTTCGTCCTTTTTCGCCATCCGCAATTCGCATACTTGCCGCGTTTTCGTTTCAAAAAGCTCTTTGAGGTGCTGGTAGTAGATGTGTTGGTCTTCCTTGAGAATGAACTGGGAGACCGGTTGCCTGGCCAGCGTGTTACGTCCGACACCCAGAAGGGAGGAGGATATCCTAAAAGCAGTTGAAAATTGAAGAGTGGCTCTTGGCGTGGTAACAACCACGCGGAAATAGACTTAATACAAAAGCCACATATGAAAATTGAAACAAAAAACAGAAAAAAGTCAATGGCCGGTTTTCGTC
>CAIUEN010000407.1 GCA_903898185.1 uncultured Verrucomicrobiales bacterium | reverse complement strand
TCAATTTGCGGGAGGCGTCTTTGATCACTTTGACGATGTCTAAAGAAGGAATATTCAAGGACATAAAATTTAACTCCTCTTCCTATTCTACACCTTTTTGGCCAAATCGCTGGTACTTTTTTAAGTTCCAACTCCCTAAGTTCTCGGACAAAGCGGTTCACTGCCCTATCCCATGCCACCTCAAATATCGGTCTGTGCTTCAACGGCTCATCCTTCATAAGCTGAACCATCTTGAGGTAAAAGTTATTGTCTCCCGTGACGTGCGCCCAAAACGCCTGACCCGCGAGCTTGTAAAATCGTCGTTTCGGAGTTGGCTCGGAATGAACACTGCCATAACCACAGCCCATGATTGGAATGAATTGTTTACGCATACTCCGCAAGGTCTGTCGCAATGACGATTCGATTGCATTAAACTCATCACCCTGCTTACGCATTTGGCTGCTGTTGAAAATATTTGGCCCGGATTTCAAAGCTATGACCTCATACACATCCCCACGCTCTTTTGCAAAGTCCACACCAACTGCAGCCGCAATGGGGGAATCCGTGACTGCCTTGCACAGTGGTTCAAAGAACACGTTGCCAAAAATGGTTTCATCGGAAGATGAAACATGAGCTGAAAGAAGTTGCTCCACCATTTCCGATGCGCTCGCAATCCCGCAGGCTTTGAAGAGATAGGAATTTTTGTGCTTGAGAACGTTTTCCAAGTCCAACATTTCCAATGCGTCGATACGTCGCTTCCAGAAATCATCAAGACATTGCTTAATCAAACGTCAGTTCTTCGGCTCCAAGGCCGATAAACTGACGCCCAACCAGATGACCCAGTTCAACCGTCCTGACAGCCCGCCGCCCCAACTACCTGCTGAAGCAATGTTGTAAGGAATGCATGCTTATCAATAAAACGCCGTTACAACCAGCAAACTTCTTTCCGATTGAAACTTTCCGCGCGGGCTTTAGGATGACCGCCAAGTTGGGCCGAGAGCGTTTTCCATGAATACTCAATGGGTTCGCTCCGCCTGTTTGTGACCCTAATTTGTAACCGTTCCGAAGGGAAAATCAGCGTCTCGCTGACGCTCGCCGGAAAGAGGGGCACAGGCAGGGATGCCTATGCTACACGAATAGTTACCTTAATTTTAAAATGAAACCGAAGAAAGTTGCGATTCTCACGGCGGGCGGCTTGGCCCCCTGCCTCAGTTCAGCCATTGGCAGCCTCATCGAGCGCTACACCGAAATCGATCCCACTATTGAAATCATCTGCTATCGCGGAGGTTACAAAGGTCTCCTCCTGGGCGATAGCTGCAAGGTGACGTCTGCGATTCGTGAGAAAGCCGGACTGCTCCATCGTTTTGGCGGGTCGCCCATCGGCAACAGCCGGGTCAAACTCACCAATGTAAAAGACTGCATCAAGCGAGGCTTGGTCAAGGAAGGCCAGGACCCTCAAAAGGTCGCGGCGGATCAATTGATCAAAGACGGAGTGGATGTTCTTCACACCATTGGTGGCGACGATACCAACACGGCTGCAGCCGATCTGGCGGCGTTCCTGGCCAAGAACAATTACGGTCTGACGGTCATCGGCTTGCCCAAGACCATAGATAACGACGTTTACCCGATCAAGCAATCGCTTGGCGCTTGGACTGCCGCCGAACAGGGCGCTCTTTTCTTCCGCAATGTGGTGAATGAGAACAATGCCAATCCGCGCATGCTCATCGTCCACGAAGTGATGGGGCGCAACTGCGGCTGGCTCACGGCGGCGACCGCTCTTGAATACCACAAACTGCTCGCTCACTCGGAATGGCTGCCGGAAATCGGACTGGATCGCAATTGTTTTGAAGTTCACGGCGTGTTCATTCCCGAGATGGAAATCAACATACCCGCCGAGGCTCAACGCCTGCGGGCTGTTTTGGACAAATTTGATGCCGTCAATATCTTCATTTCCGAAGGCGCCGGCGTTGAAGCGATCATCGAACAGATGCAGGCCAAGGGACAGGAAGTCCCGCGTGACGCGTTCGGTCACATCAAGCTGGACGCCATCAACCCAGGCAAATGGTTCGCGGACCAATTCGGCAAGATGATCGGCGCTGAGAAGACGCTGGTGCAAAAGAGCGGCTATTTTTCACGCGCCGCCGCTGCGAATGTCGAGGACATCCGCCTGATCAAGTCGTGCGCCGACCTTGCGGTCGAGTGCGCTTTCCGGCGCGAAGCCGGCGTGATCGGTCACGACGAAGACAAGGGCAACATGCTGCGCGCAATTGAATTCCCGCGCGTCAAAGGCGGCAAGCCGTTCGACATTGATACCCCGTGGTTCGAGAAGCTGCTCGTGGGCATTGGCCAAGCCAAAGGCGCAAAAGCACATGTAAAGCATTAATTCTACCCGCTCCTATTGGCTTTCCAGAGGAGCGCTCCGCCGACGGCTTGGAAGATGAAGTTGGGCAGCCACATGATAAGTTGTGGAGCCCGTTCGGGATGGATTGTCCAGGCATTGGCCAGGATAAGAAAGCTGTAATAGATCAGCAGGAGGAGTAGCGCGATGGCCATGCCGATGCTGGTTTCGCGCCGGTGGGAACGGATGCCCAGCGGAATGCCAACCAGCGTAAAACCGACGCACGCAAATGAGAAGGCGATCTGACGGTGGACATTGACTTCGAGCTCTGTCAGCGAATTCTCTTTCATCTCTTTGAGATGGCGGCGGTAACCTTCCGGATCGTCCCTGCCGGGCGGCGGCATGCGGATGGCGGATTCAACCTGTTTGATCCGCCGGAAAAGCTGGCGCAAGGTCATGTCGCTGATCGGGACATCTGATTTCGAGGACGACCGCAAATCAATGGAATACGTCAACGCTCCTGAATTTATCCCCGGGTACCAACCGTCGGACCCGCGCCCTGCCCCGTAAGGTTCTTCCAGGTTGAGTGACAGCGACTGTTTGGTCGGGTTATAGGTGATGGTGCCCTTGGGGGCGTGAACCCATGTTTGAAGATCGCCGTTGGTGTCGTTGACCCAAATGCGGACGGTTTCGACATGCATGCCGTCCGGGGCAATTTTACCCACGTAAATCGAGTAGTTGCGGAACTGCACATTCTGGCCGCTGCGCAATAAGCGGTTGGATTGAAGGGAGCCTGCCTTGGCCAGCAAATCATTGAATGCCACGCGACAACGGGGGGCAATTTCGCAGTTGAGCAGACCGCATACAACGCTCAAGACCAGGCTGAGCAGGAGAATCGGCGTGACGAGACTGATCAGGCTCACGCCGCTGGCGCGAACGGCGATCAATTCCTGATCGGCGCTGAACCGTCCGAACACAAGCAGGGTGGCCGTCAACATTCCAATCGGCAGCGCAAAGGCGAGCACCCAAGGGATCAACAGCAGAGCTGCCTCAGCCACGGTTGTCAGAGGGGCTTGCCGACTGATGAGCATCGGCATGATTGCCTTGAGACCGTTGCCCAACAGCAGCACGAAGGTGAAGACCAGCACGGTCATCGCCAGCGTCGCCAGCACCTGGCGAATGAGATAAAGATGAAGAGTTTTCACTCCCGTTAGAGTTGTCGGAAAAATTTGAGATGCGCCCACCTCATGGCAGAGGCGCTCTAAAGTCGTGGGGCAGACCTCCGGTCTGCCAGCACCTCGTTATCGAGGTGCAGTGATTATTGTGCTGACTGTTACGGTGCCTCTGGCTCCGTAGAGAATTGGAAACCACCAGCACAGGCAGATCAGATATTTCCTCAAAATGAGAATTGCAGACTTGCTCTGGATGGAGATGTGTCGAGGGGGCGGAGACCCATCGAACCGGCAGACCGGAGGTCTGCCCCACGACCTTAGAGCACCCCTGCCCCTCATGGGGTTGCTGTAAATTATTGCTTGACACCTGAAGTAACGGCTTTCGATAGCAGCAAATCCAGATGTTCCACACAAAAGCGCGACCATGATTCGTAAACAGACGGCTCCTTTACCGCTTCAACCATTGGGACAAACTCAGGAGCCACAATGCCATTGCGCCGACCCGCGACGTTCTCATTGGTCACATGCATGATATGCACCACTCCAAAATGCACATAACCTACTTCTGTGCTGTCATCGTTGATCACCGCGACAAGGGTTTCTTTCACCTCGTCAATATCCACTTCCTCTTTCAATTCGCGCCGCATGCCCTCTTCATATCCACCAATGCTTTTTGAAAAAAGCTGATTATCTTCCTCCGAAATGTGCCCTCCAATTCCAACGGAATACAATCCGTGCAGCCGGGTTTCCTGACCGCCACGCCCCCGGCGATATCGCAATATCTTGTTGTTGCAAATGACGAGAACGTAAGGGATAAGCTGCTTATAACGCTTGTCTTTTTCGGCGTCGCTTCTGTTCAGATACAGAATATTTGAAGACGAAGTCAGGACGGGCAGGTATTTTCCAGTTTCGAGGCTGAGGCCATGAAACACACCCAGTTCTTCAAGAAGTTTCCGTTCAAAACAAAGGACTCTCTCTTCTGTTGCCATTGGTGGATTTGCCTTTCTTGATTATATTCGCCAAACAAGTTGAGGGTTGGAGATATAATCTCTCAACCCTCAACTCTTGACTTTCAACTATCTGCTATTGCTGCTCTTTGCGCGCGGCGTCGTCGGCGGCGTCAAAGGCGTGTTGCAGAGCTACCAAGTCTTCGCCCGGTTTGAGCGAATCAAGGATGGCTTGCTCGGCCTTGAGCTGATCGGGGGAGTACTCGGCGGCCTTGATTGAGAGGCCGATGCGGCGGTCGCTCTTGTCGATCTTGATGACGCGGGCGGTCACTTCCTGGCCCACCTTGAGCACGTTCTTGATCTTGTCAATGCGCTCTTCGCTGACTTGCGAAATGTGAACCAAGCCATCAATGTCATGCTGCAACCCAACAAACGCGCCGAAACTGGCGAGCTTGGTAATACTGCCGGTGACCAAATCACCCACCTTGTAAAACTGGTCGATATTGCTCCAAGGATCAACCGAGAGCTGCTTGACGCCAACCGAGATGCGTTGATTCGCCTTGTCCACTTCGAGAACCACAGCCTCGACTTCGTCGTTTTTCTTGAAGACTTCCGAGGGATGGTTGATCTTGCGCGTCCAGGAGATGTCCGAGACGTGGATCATGCCGTCCAAGCCTTCTTCCAACTCGATGAAGGCTCCGTAGCTGGTGAGGTTGCGAATCTTGCCTTTGACCTTGGTTCCCGCCGGATAACTGTCCATGGCGCGATCCCAAGGATTGGTCTCGAGCTGGCGGATGCCCAGGGATATTTTTTGCTCTTCGCGGTTGATTCCCAGCACGACAGCCTCGATTTCCTGCTCGGCCTTGAGAACATCCGAGGGCTTGCCAATGCGCTTGGTCCAGGAGAGTTCGGTGACGTGAATCAAACCTTCGACGCCGGCTTCCAGTTCAACGAATGCGCCGTAGGGCACCAGATTGACCACTTTGCCTTTGACCTTGTTGCCGACCTGGTACTTGGCGTCGATGTTTTCCCACGGATTGCTCAGTTTCTGCTTGAGGCCGAGGCTGACGCGTTCCTTCTCGCGGTTGATGTCCAGGACGACGACGTCGATGTCCTGGCCCACCTTGAGGATTTCGGAGGGATGGCCGACGCGGCCCCAGCTCATATCGGTGATGTGGAGCAGGCCGTCGATGCCGTTGAGGTCGATGAACGCGCCGAAATCGGTGATGTTCTTGACTGTGCCCTTGCGGATGTCGCCCGGGGTCATTTCGCCCAATAGTTTGGAACGTTTGTCATTGCGCTGCTGCTCGATGAGCTCGCGGCGAGAGAGGACGATGTTCTGGCGTTCCTGATTGATTTTAACAACCTTGAATTCGTAGGTGTTGCCGACAAATTGCGCCAGGTTCTTCGGCGGGATGATGTCGATCTGGGAGGCGGGCAGAAAGGCCTCGACTCCGATGTTGACCAGCAGACCACCCTTGACCGCCGCCTTGACCTTGCCGTTGATGGTGCCGCCTTCGTTGCAGATGGTGAGGATGTTATCCCAATTCTTCTTGAACTCCGCTTTTTCCTTCGAGAGGACAACCATGCCCTCCTTGTCTTCGAGTTTTTCGATCAAGACGTCAATTTCGTCGCCGACCTTGACTACTTTGATGTCTTCAAATTCATTGCCTGAGATCACCCCTTCGCTCTTGTAACCGATGTCCACCAGGACTTCCTTGGACCGAACTTCAATGATGGTTCCTTTGACGATTTCGCCTGGGGCAAAGCGCACTTGGCTCTGCTTCATGGCTTCTTCCATTGTAAGCATAATTAGAATGTGTTCATAAACTACGGGAGGCTTGGTCGGCGCGGAGGCGCCTTCGAAGACTCCATTGCCTAACTACCGCGTTGCGTGGCAACGGAGGTTAAAGGTTAGGTTCAACTGTTAACTTTCTTTTCTCAGCCTTAATGAACACCGCACAGCGATGCTCGGGCGGCTTGAAAATACCCCTTTCAGCCCATTGCGCAAGAGAAAATCAATAGGGGAAACACCCTATGGAGGGCTCAAGGTTTCCCACTTATACTTTGAACGGGTAAGAATGTTACTTTTTGCATCGAGAAGAAGGAACGATCTTATCCGTTTACAATATACGTTAGCAGTATGGAAGAGTTGATCATGAAACCGAAAGTTCTTGGAACAGACTTTCCTGTTGTTTGCGTGGGCGGTTCCGCCGGTGGGCTTGATGCCTATACCCGGTTGCTAAGTCATCTGCCTGCCGATATGGGAGTGGCCATCGTCATTGTTAATCATTTGAGAACCGTAGCCACTTCGCTCCACGAGATTCTTCCTCGTTACACAAGAATGCCGGTTGAACTGATCACGGAAAGATTACTCATTCAACCAGACCACGTGTTCATCATACCAGAACAGCGTGATCTGCATGTTCTCGATGGAGAGTTCCGTCTGAAGCCGATATCAAAGCCAAGAGGGTGGCCCGACGTGATTACGGTCTTCCTGCGTTCGTTAACGCAGCACTGGAATGGCAAACTTGTCGCTGTCATTGTCTCCGGCTTCGATGGTGATGGTGCGGCAGCGCTATGCGGCATAAAAGAAGTCGGGGGCATTACCATCGCGCAAAAGCTCGAAACAGCCGCCGAGCCAGAAATGCCAGAGAGCGCAATCGCAAGCGGATGTATAGATTATGTGCTTTCCCCTGAAGATATTGCCAAGGAAATTGTGCGGATTGCGCACAATGCGCCAAAGCCATAGCGTAAGGCGGTGGAAATTTACTGTAAACGGGTAAGATCGTTCCTTGTTCCAGGTGCAAAAAGTAACATTCTTGCCCCTCAAAGTATAACTGCCAAACAGGGGAATGCTCACACGAAGACACAAAGGCACAAAGAGGATTGAGTATGGCATACCAATCTGTTTAAGAAACGCAAGTCATGGATTTCTTGCCGCTCCGCAGTTTGTGTTTATTAAACAGGCTCGAAAAAAGAGAGTTCATTCCCTGACTCTTCGTGCCTTTGTGTCTTTGTGTGAGCATTCCCCTGATCACTTTCCGGTCGGATGATTGAGAATTAAGACAGTTAAATCAACGTGCTGGGGACCACTGTAGCAGCCCTTCCTCTCCTGGGTGTGCTGCATCCTGTTTTTGCCGCCAAGAGAATTCAACACGGATGTCAACGCGAGTCAATCGCGCGAGCGCCAGTGAGCGCTTCCACGCTTGGTTGGAGGCCATTCCCTGCAACCAGAGATGAGTGCCCTCGATCTGGTGGAAGCTCTGGTCCTGTGGTTTTGCTTCCCTGACGTTCCCTTGAGCGCTCAACGCTGAGACCGGTATTCCCTTTTTCAGGGCCGTTTTCATGGCGCAATCAATAAGCTCGCGCCAATTAGAGACGCTGACGCCATCAAAGTGAGCATCGGTAATTTTTGTATGAAACAGGTTGTCGGAGTTATCGGGGTTCAAGATGCGTCTGGAGAGGCCTTGGGATGGCGGCACGTAGGCTGGTTCTCTGGGCGTCGCGGGGGGAGGCCTCAGTTCCCCGGCGGATTTGATAAAGCTGATTGCTTCTTCCTGAGTAACCGTAAAACCTTTGGCCTGCACCAGAGTAACCAGTGCCTGGGGCAGGCTTGGGAACGGCGGATCCTGAAGGAGCCTTCTCGCCTCGGGCAAACAATCCTCCATCGCCCTCTGTTTCTGATTCAACTGAAGGTAGGTTTCCGCATCGCGCCGCGCATTGTCATTGGCGATTTCTGACTTTTTCAGGAAGGTCACCATGGAAAGCTCAACATCCTCAATGTTGTCTTCCTCGATATTGAACGACTCAAAACACTTTTGAGAGAACTCGCCAGCGGTCTGCGAATAGTAAAAACGCCATTCTCTTCCGTCCGTGATGATGGAAAACATGGCGGTGTTATTACGGTTATAATCTCGCAACTGCCGCTCGACATCGGCGAGGCGGCCCTGCAATTGCCCAACTGCTTTAATTTCGATGAATACGGAGGGTGCTGTTGGCCGAAAGAACAGCGCAAGATCGACCCTGGTCTTGTCCTCGTTGGGAACGACGATGAACTCAGAATTAACTTCTGTCGGATCCCAGATGTTCCAATCCAGTTTCAGCAGCAGCCTGGCGACCAAGGAGAGGCGTACGTGTTCCTCGGTGGTGTAGTCGCCACTCAGCAGCTTAGATTTGATGTCAGCAAGCGTTTCTTTCATGCATTATGATGTGTTGGGAGAGTTTCCGTTGGGCAAAGATCATCAATTCTTCGGATGGCGTGATGAACTTGGTGCAAATATCGCGCTCGGAGAGGGATTTCTTGTTCATGCTGGTTGTTGGTGATGACCGCATTCAGGGAATTGCTTTTCCTGAGTGGGCACGCTTGTTCCATGCACACCCCGCTCCCGTTGATAAAGTTTGCGGCGGTGCGTTAGACCAGTCATGCCTGAAATGAAAAGTCTGTTCATGTGCTCTACGACCTGATTCTTGTGAGATCTAAGCATGGAATGGCGGATTGTGGCAATGGAGAACTGTGGAAGAGTTTGGTTGTGGAAAACAGGACATGTGGGAAGAATGGGGCGGAAGCAGGAATTGAAAAAGTAGAAAGCTGAAAGTTGAAATCGGGAAAGGCGGAAGACTTGAACCTAAATTCGGCAGTTGCCCACGAGAAAAACTGACTTTTTCATTGCGTAGCAAGCCTTTACAACAAAACAGGTGCTCACCCTGCGGGTGAACCGAAACACTATTCAAATCTGACGTCATCCCCCTATGAAAATATGGGGTTTGATCACTTTTCAACTGCCGAATTTAGGTTGAAGGATCAAGACTTTGCGCCAGCGGGATCACCCGACTGCTTACTGATTCCAAATCAGGGCATCAGCTTCACAGAGTTGAGCGAATTGAAGAAAATAGTGAAGGAAAGACAAAATGAAATCCGCGAACATTGGCGCAAGCATTTCGAAAATTGAAGTTCTCAATGTGTCGCCGCACGGTTTCTGGCTCTTGGTTGACGAGCGGGAATACTATCTCGCGTTCGCCCATTTCCCGTGGTTTCGCAACCTGACACTTCAGCAACTCTTTGCCATTGAACTACTGCATAGCGGTCATCTCTACTGGCCGGAGCTTGATGTGGATTTGGACATGGCATGTATCAAGCATCCGGAAAAATTTCCGTTGGTCTTCAAAAACTAACCTGCCTGGCCACTATTCAGGTGGCAAAGGCAACAATTAATGTCCGTGCGGGAATGTTTGCGGGTTATGCGATGTCTTCATTTGGCGCTCGCCACGATCCTCGCGCGTATCACGGGATTTAGAGAAGATATTATCCCGCTTTTCGGGTTTTGGGCTTGGGGTGGATTCCCCGGGATTGGGACGCACCCGGTGAAGTGTTTCTTGGAAAACAGGAGGTTCTTTTGCAATGACTTTTTTCATAATGATCAAGTGAATGCTAATTTTTGTTTGAGAATACGTCCGATGTTAGTGAGCCTCACCGACGGGAGGCAAAAGGGGCTCTGAGCCGTGCTGAATGACTTCCTTGGTCAAGTTCACGAAAACTGTGGAATCCGAATAACTGATTCGGTTCACTTCGCGCGTTGAAATCGGCACTTCCTTTCCGGAAAAACGATTCCCTGTTTTGATGACCAATTGAGCGATCTCCCAACTGCGGTCATCCATCATAAAGTCGCAGACATGGCCAATCATCCCGTCGCTGGCTTGGATGTGATAGCCGTTTACGGCTTGCGCGCTGCGGAGATGCGCATCAGCGGGTTCGGACTGCAGGTCGCCCTCAATGGCTGGTTCGCTTGTGACAGGGATTGGAGGGAGTTCCAGAATCGGAAAACTGCTCATTCCCCACAAGCCTTCCCCCTGCCAGTAGTAGGGCCAGCCGTAATAACGATAATACTCTTCCTCGTATTGTCTTGAAACCGGTTTGTGCAACTCGATCGAAGGGCTGTCTTCAATCTGTTTGCGGGTCAGATTCACGAGCACGAGTTTTTCCGGCTGGTAGATACTGCCAAAGGCGTGAGGGGAGATCAGCACTTGTCGTCCTGGCAACCAGGAACCGGTGTCCACAACCACATAACGGACCGCCCAGTTCTGATCATCAAAATAGAAATCCTTCACGTGGCCGAGTTCGCCATCCGACGCGCCGAGTTTATTTCCGTATAATTTATTGATGCTTTGTAACATATATTCACCTTTCTTGAGTTCTATTCTGCGGCCTCAAGACGGATTTCCGCAGGCGAACTCACCTTTAGAACCGAGTTTCTGCCGCCGAATGGGTTGGCAACGGATTCTTTGGCCAGCGGGTCTGCCATCCATTGGCCATCCACAACGAGTTTCATGCTGAACTATACATCAGGAAGTATCGCTTTGCAATTGGCGCTCCATTTCCTCCAGCAATTCTCATTTTGAGCAAGGGGAAAAACTCTGATCTGCCTGCGCAATCGGAAAGGCTTAACAGGAACATATATTGCATGAACTTTATATGGCTAAATCCCGATCAATTCAACACCCTAGCCCTGCGCTTGCCCCATATGAAAAAGCGGGACAAAAGCCTCGCGATTCTGTATTCCTTGGGCGATGCAATCAACCTCGTCCATCAAACGAATACTGGCAGAGCCCGAAAACAGGAGCTTGGTGATCGGTCTTTTAAAGGCTGATCCACCGCCCAGCCGCAACGCTTTAGCCAAAGAACTCTGTCGTTCTCTGGAGCTGCGCGATTCTAAAGGCCACTGGCAGATGGCCAGCACCAGCAAGGCACTGCGCGAACTGGAAGCTCAGGGATTATG
>CAIUEN010000406.1 GCA_903898185.1 uncultured Verrucomicrobiales bacterium | reverse complement strand
CCTCGACGAGGTAAACCCCGACCTTCAGAACCGCGTGCCGTGCGGAAATTCCATCGCGATTTTCAAGAACTCTTGGGAGATCGCGCCGCCGCACAAGAAACCCTCAGGATTTCCAATGCGAAAAGTTAGTGGCATTGGACCAGAGGTCTGCCACACATAATGAGAATTGCTGCTGTTTCAAAAGCCGAAGTTGACACTTCGAGCATGGGCGCATATTCTTGCGGGGTTCGAGGCAGGCGCGTTCGTCTATCAGTTAGGACACGGCCCTCTCAAGGCTGAAAGACGGGTGCGATTCCCGTACGCGCTACCACGAAAAATACCCAACGCATCAATGCTCCAGTTTCAGATTATTTTTAATCCAATCAGCGCCGCCGAATTGGCCAAAATGCCCCGCGAGTTGCAGTTGAACATCCTGGGTGAATTTCGCGGAATTCCCCAAGAAGTCATCAAGAGCGACCTGCAGCATTTTGGCAAGCTCGAGCGCACCGGCAAAACGCTCCACCGTTTCCGGCTAGGAGATTACCGTGTCTATTTTGAACGCCACGAACTGGGGATCGTGGTTCATCGCATCTTAAACCGCAATACCCTCAAAGATTTTCTGTTCCGCTCCAGCCTGCCCACCGGTGAGGACGAGGCATTGCAGCAAAATCCAAAATTCTGGGAAATGATCGAAGCCGCCCGCTTGGCATCGACGAACGACTCGAAGTGAATATGAATAGAAATGAAATCACTTGCATGTTCAATGATTACCCCCTGCTTTTCTCCTGTTTTCGCAATTTGCGCTCCCGCTTCTTAATTTCTTCCCGTAGCAACTCCTCGGGCGACCAGCCATTTTCCTGGGCCAGTTGAGCCAATTCAAACAACTCGGACGCCAAGTTGGCCCGGCTCGGTTTGCGCTCGGGTTTAGCAGCCTCAGCGAGCAGCTTCGCTTTGCGGGCTTTCTTGATCAGTTTTTCAGCGCGCATCAGGGCTGGCAAGCGCTTTGGAATTCCGTCCAGGGCCGACGGACGGTCATGCGCTGTGCCCTTTTTCTCGGCTCGTTTGATATGCTCCCAGTTTGCCCAGATTTCATCCACGTTCTTGACTTGCACTGCGGCAAACACATGCGGATGCCGACGAATCAACTTCTCCGTAATGTGTCCGACCACCTGCTCAAAATCAAACGCTCCGCGCTCCTTCGCCAACTGGCAGTGAAACACCACCTGCAAAAGCAAGTCGCCCAGTTCCTCGGCCATTTCAACATCATCCTTCGCTTCGATGGCGTCGATCAATTCGTAAACCTCTTCAATCGCGTGAAGACGGATTGACTTGTGATCCTGCTCGCGGTCCCAGGGACAGCCGTCCGGGGCGCGCAGTTTGGCCATGACATCCAGGAGCTTGTGGATCGGGGAACCGGTTTTCATAAGAGATACAAAAATGCGTTGATTACAGTATTACCAGGTTGTCTCGATGCACCACGACCTCCGTCACTTCGCGCCCCGTGATTGCGGTCGCGTTGAAATCGCAAATCCCCCGGGCAAACTCAGTGCCATCCAAGTCGCAAATCCGCACCACGTCACCGGCGGAAAAATCACCTTCGCACCGGGCGATGCCCGGCGGCAGCAGGCTTTTGCCTTTTTCGCGCAAGGCCATTTTTGCCCCGTCATCCACCAACAATGTGCCTTTCGGGTGATGGAAAAATGCGATCCAGCGCTTGCGTCCAGCCAAGCGGGTCGGTTGCGCCGCAAACATCGTGCCTTCGTCGGCTCCCTCCAGGATGCCGCCCAAAACCCCATCTTTGCGGCCCGACGCAATCACCAGCGGAATGCCCGACCGAATGACAATTTTGGCGGCTTGCAATTTCGTCGCCATCCCTCCCACAGCGGTCTCGCTGCTGGTGCCCTTGGCCATGTTCTCCAGTCGGCTATCAAGGCTTTCAACAACACTCACCACACGGGCATCGGGCTGCCCGAAATTCTCGATCAATCCATCGACTGTGGTCAAAATCACCAGCAAATCCGCCGGCAGCAAACAGGCTACGAGGGCCGACAGCTTGTCGTTATCGCCAAATTTGAGTTCCGTGAACGATGTCGCGTCATTCTCATTGATGATCGGGATCACTCCGCATTTCAACAAGGTCACCAGCGTGCTGCGCGCATTGAGGTGCCGCTCGTGATGTTCGAGATCATCGTGCGTCAGCAGCACCTGCGCAACGCCCAGGCCGAATTCGCCAAACAGTTTCTCGTAGGTGCTCATCAGCCGGGACTGCCCGACTGCGGCGCACGCCTGCAATTCGGCCAATTCCGCCGGGCGCTTCTCGTAGCCCAGAACCCCCATGCCGGCTCCCACCGCGCCCGAGGTCACCAGCACCACTTCCTTGCCCATGCTGCGGACGTGGGCCATCTGCGCCACCAATCGCGCCATCTGGGCCAAATCCGGCTGCTTCCGGCTGTCCGTCAGGACACCGGTGCCAAGCTTGACTACAATCCGACTCGCATTCTTGAGCGTCTTACGATGCATGCGCAGGATTAAAAGCGCAAAACACCCGGCGCGAAAGGGAAAAGAAGTTTTGGGGTTCAGAGGAAAGAATGAGAATTATGGGAATTATAACTCAGATAAGTCTCATAATTCCTATTACTGAGCCATTCCCTTCGCTGTCAATCGCTTGATTTCGGCCTCGTAACGCAACTCAGAGCCTGGCTTATTGAGCTTTTGCGCCAGGGCTCCGAGCTTTTGACACAAACCCAGCGCATCTGGATACGCCGGAGTCGCGTCGTGAAACTGTTGGTAAACATCAAAAGCTTCCGAGTCCTTGCCGAGCGCAATAAGGCGATCTGCAAGAGTAAAGGTCAGGCGCGCCTTCTGTTGCGGGCTGGGATCGAGTTTCAGCGCCCTTTCACACGCGCGCGCGGCGGATTCCTTTTTCCCAATCGCTTGATAATAATCACCCAGTTTTTCGGTCAAAATAGCGCTTTGCCTGGTGATTTCCTGACTGTCAAGGTAGTTGATGAGTTCGCGCAGGGCGAGGTCGGTCACCTCGTTCCGGCTGCATACGCGCAGGTGCGACCATTCAATGAGCTTGTTGTGACGCCGAAGCAGGTTCTGGTGAAGTGTTTGGAGGGGAATGGCAAACGGTCGATAGAGCGGATCGCCGATCACGGTCGTCTGCCACGAGAGCGCCGGTTGCGCCGCATAAGAGGCCTCGCCGAAACTGAATTGGCCCATTAACCACCGGCTGAAGAACACTCCCAAATCTGAGGTGGCTTGAAGATAGGGTTCATCCACGTAGCCAAACGTGGCTGTCGCTCCGGCGGCCAGCAGCGGGCCTGCCCAGTGCTTGTGGGGGGCGCGCAACGTGGCCGCGCTATAGGAATGGAGATGGTAGGCGAAAGCGCCAGGCATGAACTCAACCTCCGGTAGGGCAAACGGCCCTGAAACATCTCCATCGTACCATCCAGCGTACAGGGCGACCTGGCTCAGCGGAAATGCAGCCGGAAACGTTGCAGGCTGCTTGTCAATCGTGGATTCAAACCCGAATGCACGAGTGATCTTATACGCCGTCTCAATCCATTCGTCTCCCAGCACGTAGGCAGTATTCGTCAGTCCGCGCGCGTCGAAGTATCCGCGCCCCCACAGTCCGTTGGTTTCCGCAGACATCGCCTTGTCAACCAAACCGCTCGCGATGGCTGAAGTCAGGCCGTCCAGTCGCGCGACCATCAGCAGACCGTTGGTTGGGTGGAAAAACGAGCCATTGGTTGCGCCGTAAAGCGCATTCTTTAAGGGGCCGGTTTTTTGATAACTATCGCGACAGGGCAGCAATGCCAGTTCGGCATCGACCGCTGCTCCGTTCCGTCGCAGCGGTTGCTGGATATTGTCCATCCCAGTCTCAATGATGGACGGATCTTCAGCTACGCGCAACGGGACACCGTAGCAGAGCACTGCGTAACGAATTTTCGACGCAATGACTTTCCAACCATTGGCGCTTGCGGGGTTGTTCGAGGATCCGCCGCCCATTACGGGCGCAAACGTGAACAAGTGATTGGTCTCGACGAATTCAATCACCGGCTTTAGCAGTCGTACGTTGAAATCACCCCGGCTGATCACTTCATTCACGGGCAAATTGAGCCCCAAGATATGATTAGAGGGGACATTGCGCCGTTGCGCATAATGTTGCGCCACATCTTTGGACGTCGGCATGACGGCGTTGTAAATAACCATCACCGTGTCACCTGATTCCGCCGCGTACAGTCGCGAAACCAAGCCACATCCCAGAAAAACAGTCGCAAGTGATTTTACCATGATCACTATTACAAAAGGGCTACATTCATGAGCAAAATAATAACGGCAAAATTGCCCACTGAACACTGAAAACTAGCAAACTTCCCTCAACTCCGCGGATGGAACTTTCGGTGAATCTCCCGCAAACGCTCGCCGCCGACGTGTGTGTACACCTCTGTGGTGCTAATGCTGGCGTGGCCGAGTAATTCCTGAATCACCCGCAAGTCTGCGCCGTTCTCCAGCAGGTGGGTGGCGAAACTGTGTCGCAGCATGTGCGGCGTGATGTTTCGGGCGATTCCCGCCCTTTGAACCCGGTTCTTGATCCGCAGCCACATTGTGTTGGCGGCAAACGGCGTTCCGCGCCGGGTGATGAATAGATTGGCAGGGCTTTTGACAGTCACCAGTTTTGGACGTCCGGCATTACCAAGATACCTCTGGATCGCTTCAACCGCCTTGCGTCCCAGTGGCACCACCCGTTCCTTGTTGCCCTTGCCGATAACGTTGATAAAACCCGCATCCAAGTGCAGTTGTTCGATCCGGATCGAACGTAGTTCCGCCAGACGCAACCCCGAGGCGTAGGCCAATTCCAGGATCGCCCGGTCGCACAACGATGCCGGAGTTTCCGTTTCACCAAACTTGAGCAATGCGTCGATTTCCTGGTTCGTCAGCGATTTCGGCAGGCGTTTCCAACGGCGTGGCAGCGAAAGATTCTCAGCCACATTGCTCGGCAACAGTTTTTCGTTCTCCGCAAAACGATAAAACGCCCGTAACGCGGCTATCTCCAGGTAAACGCTTTCCGAACTGAGCTTCTGGACGGAATTCTCGGGCTCGGTTTCCAGCGCGCGCGTCCGCTCGTGCTGGATGTACGACATCAAATGCGAGAGCGTCACCGACTTCCAGTCAGTGATCCCCTGAGTGCCCGCCCAAGCGACAAATCGCCCAAGAAGCCCCGAATACGTCTTCTGCGTTTGCTCCGATTGTCCCCGCTCGTGTCGCAAATAAAACAGAAAATCTTCGATCAGAGAATGCATGGGGGGGAAGTTTGCTAGTTTTCAGTTTTCAGTCCGAAGGCGCTTGGTATGAGAGCAAAGCTTGCGGGCAAAAGTCGGTGGCTGCTCGTTCAGTCCGGATGCGCTTGGCATGAGATGCGGACACGGAATCAGAATGTCCTGCTGAAAACTGAACACTGAAAACTAGCAAACTCCTCCCCCCGTCAGCTTCTGATACGCCTCCAAATACTTCTCGGTCGTCCGCGCCACGACCTCGGGGGGCAGGGCTGGGGCGGGAGGCTGCTTGTTCCATGAAAGTGTCTCCAAGTAATCACGAACAAACTGTTTGTCGAAGCTCGGCTGCGCCCTGCCCGGTTGATACTGGTCAGCAGGCCAGAACCGCGATGAATCGGGCGTGAGAACCTCGTCAATGAGGATAAGCGAGCCGTTATAAAGGCCGAATTCAAACTTGGTATCCGCAATGATGATCCCACGTTTGAGCGCGTAATCTGCGGCAAACGCGTAAATCTTCAAACTCAAGTCACGCGCTTTCTCGGCGATCTCACGTCCGGTGATTTCGCAGGCTTGCTCGAAGGAGATGTTTTCGTCATGACCCGTTTCGGCCTTGGTAGCCGGAGTGAAAATCGGCTGGGGCAAACGCGACGAATCCTGCAGGCCGACAGGCAATTGAATGCCACACACAGCGCCGGTCTTTTTGTAGTCTTTCCAGCCCGACCCGCACAAATAACCGCGCACCACGCATTCGATGGCCAGCGGATTTGTTTTTTTAACGATCATGCTGCGGCCAGCCAGTTGCGCGGCATACGACGTCAGAACAGACGGCAGGGAATCCGTCGCCTTTGCGGCCAAATGATTGGGAACCAGTTCCGCAGTTTGGTTGAACCAGAAATACGAAATTTGGGTCAGCACTTCGCCTTTTCGCGGGATGCCGTTAGGCATGATGCAATCAAATGCCGAGATGCGGTCGGTGGCGACAAAGAGCAATTTTTCGCCCAAATCGAAAACCTCGCGGACCTTGCCGCTTTTGAGTTTCTTGATTCCTGGCAGTTCGAGTTGTAGCAACGGTTGCATGAGCGCAAAATATAAGCGCCGTCCAACAACTTCAAAGCCAAATCGCAACTATTCAAGTAGCATAGGCATCCTTGCCTGTGCCCCTCGTTCCGGCGAGCGTCAGCGAGACGCTAATTTCTCCCTCTGACACCTGAACAGTTATGCCAAATTTAGAAAACGCAGAATTTATATGGAACAAGCCGAATGCCTGTGCTAAATGTTGGTCGCCAATTAAGCTGGAATTCTACAGACAATGGTTATGCTGACTGAAGCGAAAAGTGATGGAATAGCGAAACCGCGAGTATTGTTCGTTGACGACGAGCCCCAGTTGCTGCGCATGTTGCGGCTGATGATGCTGCGCATGCCTGAGTGGGATGCTTCTTTTGTTGAGTCCGGCCAGGCTGCTTTGGCTCTCATGGAGCAAAAGCCCTTTGATATTGTTGTCGCCGACATGCGAATGCCGGAGATGAATGGCGCGCAGCTTTTGAACGAAACAATGAAACGTCATCCCCAGACGTTTCGCATCATTCTCTCTGGGTATGCCGATCAGGATACTGTGTTCAAGTGCGTTGGTTCGACGCATCAATTCCTCTCCAAACCGTGTTCGCTCGAACTACTCCGCGCCACACTCGACCGTTTATGCGGTTTGAACAAAGGGCTTTCCTCACCGGAATTTCAGAAAATCGTAACTCAAATCTCTGCCCTGCCCTCGATTCCAAAACTCTATTTCTCGATCATTGATGCGTTGCAGGATCCCAATTGTTCCACGGCAACCATTGGCGAGATTGTCGCCGAAGACCCCGGCATGACCAGCAAAATGCTGCAACTGGTGAATTCAGCCTTTTTTGGATTTTCCGGCTCCGTCTCCAGCCCGGCTGAAGCCGTCCAAGTCTTGGGCACTTCACGAATTCGCGCCCTGACGCTCTCGATCTGCGTGTTTTCCGCGTTCGACGAAGTCAAGTTCAAGGCGTTGTCGGTCGAGCAAATTTGGAACCATAGCGTTCAAACAGCGGTCGGGGCCCAACAGATCGCCTTCTTGGAATCTGCGGACGACACGTTCGTCGAACAGGCATTCACAGCCGGGTTGCTCCATGACGTCGGCAAATTGATCATGGCCGACAAACTGCCTGATGCCTTTTTGAAAGTCATCGATACCGCTCGGAAGGAAAAACGCCCGATGGAAATCGTCGAACGCGAACAACTCGGCACAACTCATGCCGAGCTTGGAGCGTATCTTCTTGGTCTTTGGGGAATGCCCGTGCCGTTGGTGGCAGCCGTGGCGTGGCACCATAATCCGGAGCGGGACAGCTCAGTTTTTTGCCCATTGACCGCTGTCCACGTCGCCAACTCAATCTTCAACCTCGAACGACTGCTCGGCTGCCCTGCCTCGCCCATCAATATGGATTACTTGAGTGCCATCGGTATGGCAGACCGTCTCAAAGACTGGGCATCAGCCCTGCGAACCAAGCGCAGCTAGTACCGTAATTCGTCAATTCGTGAATCGAATTGACGCTCATTTTACCCAGTAAAATCGACCAATTCATTGCTCACGAACTTGGGCCTTGGTGTACTAGCCCTACTATTCAGCATAGGCATCTTTGCCTGTGCATTCGGATGTTAGCGCTTGGAATCAGATAATGTTAGGCAAGCCGATAGGTTTGGACTACTCTTGGCCGGTGCTGTCAGGCTGGCGCTGAACCAGTTTCTGAAAGCGAACCGTCCAACATGATGGATACGTGCTCGCCTGCCTGTCGGCGATGCCCTGACTTATGTGGATTGTTCGACTTCCGTCACGACGGCCCCGCACGTTTGCGGTGGCCCCGCTTTTTCGTGGGGCAGACCTCTGGTCTGCCGGTTCCAGGAGCCTCTGGCTCCGTGGATCCGCTGTTATGCAAGGCTGCAGTAGAGTGCCCTTGGATTACACCCAAGGCTGCTCTAAAGTCGATTGGCGTCCACGGAGCCAGAGGCTCCTGGAACCGGCAGGCCGGAGGCATGCCCCACAACAACGCTCCGTTATTCGTTGATTTTGTTGAACCCCCAAGTACTTATGCCCAATCCTGATAAAACTTCTCATGACCATCCGCCGCTTAAAACCGACGAGACCCATTCTACAAGATCTTCCAGTGGCAATTCTGTGAGCATTGTCCTTGTGATTGTGGCATTGGTGGCAGGCGGCGGTTGGTGGATGTACAGCCACAAAGCATCCCTCGCAAAATCAGCCTCTCCATTAGCGCGCGGTGAGATACCGCCGGTGCCTGTGGTGGAAGGTGCGGTGGCGCGCAAAGATGTCTCCGTTTTTATCGAGGGGCTTGGGACGGTTCAGGCATTCAACTCGGTCACCATTCACTCGCGGGTTGATGGGCAGTTGCAAAAAGTGGCTTTTGTCGAGGGCCAGGATATTCATGTTGGCGACGTGCTCGCGCAGATCGACCCCGATCCCTACCGGGCCCAAGTGGAGCAGGCTGCGGCCAAGAAAGGCCAGGATGAAGCTCAATTGGCCAATGCCCGGTTGGATCTCAAGCGCTACTCGGATCTGCTTGCAAACGAGAGCGTCACCGAGCAGGTCTATGACACGCAAAAATCGCTGGTCAACCAGTTGGAAGCAACGGTCAAGGCGGACCAGGCCGCCATCGAAAGCGCCAAAGTCCAACTCGCCTATACTACCATCGTTTCACCCATCGACGGACGCGCCGGGGTTCGGTTGGTGGACTTGGGCAACATTGTCCACGCCAACGACCTCAACGGCATCGTGCTGATCAATCAGCTAAAACCGATCTCCGTCGTTTTCACACTGCCACAGCAGGCAATGGAGAAGATTCAGGGACAGACTGCCGAATCGGGTTCTGCGCTCACTGTAATCGCCATCGGACAGGACAACGCAACCGTTCTTGGCGAAGGACAGGTGGCCGTAATTGATAATCAGATCGACACCACCACCGGCACCATCAAACTCAAAGCGACTTTTCCAAATGCCGATTTGCGCCTCTGGCCCGGTCAATTCGTGACCGCCCGGTTGCTGCTCACCGTCCGAAAAGACAGCGCTGTGGTGCCCGCCTCGGTGATCCAACGCGGGCCGGAAGGGGCGTTTGCATTCGTCATCAAGGAGGATCAGACGGTTGAGATGCGCCCGGTAAAAGTGGGGCAGATTGAAAAAGGCGAGGCCCTGGTTGAAGAGGGGCTTAAACCCGGCGAGCGCGTCGTGGTGGATGGACAATACAAATTGCAGAAAGGTTCCCGCATCCGAAAGTCAGATTCACCCGCAGGCGGCGCGCGTCCGTCAAAGTCAAACGAGTCGGCAGAGAAGGACGGCGGCCAGGGGAAACCAAAACCGTGAACGTTTCCGAGCCATTCATTCGACGCCCCATCGCCACTTCTTTGTTGATGGTGGGCGTCATTCTGATGGGCTGGCTGGGCTACGCGCTGCTGCCCATTTCAGCCCTGCCGCCGGTCGATTTTCCCACCATCCAAGTCACCGCCCAGTATCCGGGCGCGAGCCCCGACGTCATGGCATCATCGGTCACCACGCCGCTGGAGCGGCAGTTTGGCCAGATCAGTGGCCTGGCGATGATGAGTTCGGTCAGTTCCTTCGGGAACACCGCGATCACGCTGCAATTCGTCCTGGACCGGGACATCGACGCCGCTGGGCAGGATGTCCAGGCAGCCATCAACGCCGCTGGTGGAGTGCTGCCGAAAATGCCCAATCCTCCCATTTACAATAAGGTCAACCCGGCGGACAGCCCCATCCTGACCCTGCAAATTACATCGGACACGCTGCCTCTGGAAAAAGTCAATGACCTGGCGGACACAGTGCTTGCGCAAAAACTGAGCGAAGTGAGCGGCGTTGGTTTGGTGACCATCGAGGGCAACCAGAAGCCCGCCGTGCGCGTGCAAATCAACCCGGCCGCCGCCGCATCGCAGGGGCTCAGCATGGAGGATGTGCGGGCGGCCCTGGTGCAAAACAACGCAAACGCTCCAAAGGGAAGTTTCGATGGCAAACGCCAGTCTTACTCGATCAACGCCAACGATCAGATTTTCAGCGCTTCGGAATACCGCGACGTGATCGTTGCCAACAAGAACGGCTCTCCGGTAAGGCTGAAAGATATTGGCAATGTCGTGGATAATGTCGAAAACATCCGCATGGGCGGCTGGGTCGATCTCACCCCTTCGGTCATCGTGGACATTCAACGCCAACCGGGGGCGAACATCATCGAAACTGCTGACCGCGTCAAAGCCCTGCTGCCGAGGCTCCGTTCATCCATTCCGCCCTCAGTCCAAATCGCCATTCTTACTGATCGCACCGCCACCATTCGCGCCTCGGTTCGGGACGTGCAGTTCACGCTTTTGCTGGCGGTAGCTTTGGTGGTCATGGTGATCTTTGTGTTTTTGCGAAAATTCTGGGCCACGGTCATTCCCAGCGTCGCATTGCCACTGACGCTGATTGGCACATTTGGCATCATGAAGCTGTGCGGCTTCAGCCTGGACAATCTTTCCCTGATGGCTTTGACAATTTCCACGGGATTTGTGGTCGATGACGCCATCGTGATGATCGAAAATATCGTTCGTTACGTTGAAATGGGCGTCCCCCCTCTTGAAGCGGCTCTCAAGGGCTCGAAGCAGATCGGATTTACGATCATCTCCCTGAGCGTCTCGCTCATTGCTGTCTTTATCCCGCTGATTTTCATGACCGGGATAGTGGGGCGGCTTTTCCGTGAATTCGCCATCACACTCAGCGTGGCGGTGGCGGTTTCAGCCTTCGTGTCCTTGACGCTGACGCCGATGATGTGCGCACGTCTTCTCAAGGCCGAAGACAAAACAAAACATGGCCGACTCTATCTCCTCACCGACCGGATGTTCCAAGACCTCCTGACGGCTTACGACCGCAGCCTCCAATGGGTGCTTCAACGTCAGGCGTTGACTCTGGCGGTTGCCGTGGCGACGATGGCGGCGACCGTCTGGCTTTATGTGATCATTCCCAAGGGCCTCCTGCCACAACAGGACACGGGGTTGATCATTGGCGTGACGGACTCGGCGCAATCCATTTCGTTCAAAGCCATGGTTGAACGCCAGCGGGCCATCGCTGCCATTGTGCGGCAGGATCCGGACGTCGTAAGCGTGGCCTCGTTTGTCGGGGCGGGAACAGTCAATGCAACCGTCAACTCAGGCCGCCTTTACATCAACCTCAAGCCGCGCGACCGGCGCAAGGCCGGCGCGGAGGAAATCATTGACCGGCTGCGCGCCGCGACCGAACCAGTTCAGGGCATTTCCCTTTTCATGCAGGCGGCGCAAGATGTGCAGATTGATAGCCGGGTCAGCCGCACTCAATACCAATATACGTTGCAGGATGCCGATGTGGCTGAACTCGGCAACTGGGCTCCGCAACTGCTGGCCGCGTTGCGCGCAAGGCCGGAATTGACCGATGTCGCCTCGGACCAGCAGACGGGCGGTCTCCAGGTCAGCGTCGAGGTGGACCGCCAGAAGGCGTCGCGCCTGAATGTAATGCCGCAGGCCGTCGATGATACGCTCTACGACTCCTTCGGTCAGCGCCAGGTGACCACCATGTTCACCCAACTCAATCAATACCGCGTCATTCTCGAAGTCGAACCGCAGTATCAATTGACGCCGGAATCACTGAATAAAATTTACGTCAAATCCACAACGGGACAGATGGTGCCGCTGAGCGCCTTCGCACAGGCGAAGATCACGACCGCCCCGCTGACCATCGTTCATCAGGGACAGTTTCCGGCGGTGACACTCTCGTTCAACTTGCGTCCGGGGGGTTCTCTGGGCGAGGCGGTTGCGGCCATTCAAACCGCGCAACAACAGATCGGCCTGCCGGATACCGTCGCTGCGACCTTCTCTGGAAGCGCGGCGGAATTTCGATCCTCGCTGAAAAGCGAGCCGTTCCTGATCCTGGCAGCCATCATTGTCATCTACATTGTCTTGGGCGTCCTTTATGAAAGCTACGTCCATCCCATCACCATTCTCTCCAGCCTGCCCTCGGCGGGTGTGGGAGCCTTGCTCGCCCTGCTGATCACCGGGCACAGCCTTTCGCTGGTTGCGTTGATTGGAATCATTCTCTTGATTGGCATTGTGCAAAAGAACGCCATCATGATGATCGACTTTGCCTTGGACGCCGAACGGAATGAAGGATTGCCGCCGGAAAAGTCGATTTATCAGGCGTGCCTGCTGCGATTTCGCCCGATCATGATGACCACCATGGCCGCCTTGCTGGGAGCGCTGCCGCTGGCTCTGCAACACGGAACCGGCTCCGAACTGCGCCGTCCGCTCGGTATTTCCATCGTTGGCGGTCTGCTGCTTTCGCAATTGATCACCCTCTACACCACGCCGGTGGTTTATCTTTACTTGGAAAGATTGGGCCGCTGGGTGAGGCGCGGACGGATGACTGCCGACGCCGCAACGGGCAAAGCGTCCACTGATTTGCGAACGCTTGATCAAAAAACCGGTTCGCTTGCTCCATGAACATATCCGCGCCATTCATCCGTCGCCCGGCAGGTACCTCGCTCTTGGCGATTGGGTTGTTTTTGCTCGGTGTGGTCGCGTATCATCTCATGCCGGTGGCGGCGATTCCACGCGTCGATTTTGCGATGATCAGCGTTTCAGCCTCGCTGCCGGGAGCCGATCCGCAAACCGTCGCCTCATCTCTGGCCGCGCCGTTGGAACGCCGCTTGGGCCAGATCGCCGGCGTGACAGAAATCACCTCCATCAGCACGCTCGGCGGTTGTTCGGTCATGATCCAGTTCAACCTCAATCGCAGCGTCGATGGCGCGGCGCGCGATGTGCAGGCCGCCATCAATGCCGCCGCCGCCGATTTGCCAATCAACCTTCCCGGCCCGCCCACCTACCGCAAGATCAATCCGGCGGACGCCCCGATCATGGTGCTGGCAATGACCTCGGACACGCTTTCACAGACCAAGGTATTTGAATACGGCGATACCATCATCGGCCAGCGTTTGAGCCAGGTTGAAGGCGTCAGTCAAGCAATGATCAGCGGCGCGGATAAATCCGCCATTCGTGTGCAGATGAATCCGACCGCACTGGCTGCGACAGGTCTGAGCCTGGAGGAAGTTCGCTCGTTGCTTGGAATGGTCAATGTCAACTCTCCCAAGGGAAGCTTTGAGAGTGAGCATCGATCCTATACTGTGATCAGCAACGATCAAATCCAGGAAGGCAAAGATTATCAGAACCTGATCCTAGTGCAGAGGCATGGCGTCCCAATCCAGTTGAGCGCCTTGGGCAAGGCGAAGGATAGCGTCGAAAATCAGCGCGTGGCTGGCTGGGCCGGAACCCGGCGCGCCGTGCTGGTCATCATCCAAAAGCAGGCAGGCGCCAACGTGATCGAGACTGTGGACCGTATCCGCGCCGTTCTGCCGCAGCTCCAAAAATGGATTCCGCCCTCAATCAAGATTTCCGAGGTCAGCAACCGCACAACGACCATTCGCGCCTCGGTCGAGGATGTTCAATTCTCGCTGATGCTCAGCATCGCCCTTGTCGTGATGGCCATTTTCCTTTTCCTGCGCCGTTTCTGGCCGACTTTCATCGCCAGCATCACCGTTCCGCTGGCTCTGGCCGGCACGTTTGGCATCATGTATCTTTGTCAATACAGCATTGACAACCTCTCATTGATGGCGATCACCATTTCGGTCGGGTTCGTCGTGGACGATGCCATTGTCGTCATTGAAAACGTCCATCGCTTCATCGAGATGGGCGATCCGCCGATGGAAGCCGCTTTGAAAGGGGCGCGGCAGATCGGATTCACTGTGGTTTCCATGAGTACCTCGCTGGTGGCGGTATTTATTCCGTTGCTCTTCATGGGAGGACTGATCGGGCGGATGTTCCGAGAATTCGCGGTCACGGTCAGCCTGGCCATCCTGGTTTCCGGCGTGATCTCGCTCACATTGACACCGATGCTCTGCTCGCGCTTCCTGAAGGCGGAAGCCTCTTATAGAAAGAAACCGGGCCGTTTCCAACGAGGTTGCGAACGCGCCTTCAACTGGCTTCTGGCGGGATATGAACATGGATTGCGATGGGTGTTGCGCCACCCCGCCTTCACTCTGCTGGTGGCATTCTCCACCTTGATCGCCACCGTCTGGCTCTATTCGTCAGTGCCAAAGGGATTTTTTCCTCAGCAGGACACTGGCAACCTGATGTGTGTGACCGACGCAGCTCAGGACATCTCGTTTGCCGCGATGGCGGTTCTGCAAGAGAAAGCGGCAAAGATCATCCTCGACGACCCTGCGGTGGAAACGCTCGGCTCGTTCATCGGCGCGGGCGCGGGCAGCTCTACTGTCAACAATGGAAGAATGTTCATCAGCCTCAAGCCGTTTTCGATTCGCAAGGTGAGCGCCGACGATGTGATCAACCGCCTGCGCCGTCCGCTCTCCCAGATCCCCGGGATCACTGCCTTTCTTCAGTCGGTTCAGGACATTCGCGTCGGCGGACGCATGGGCAAGGCTCAGTTCCAATACGCCCTCCAATGCGGCGATATCGAGGAACTCAACCGCTGGTCCGCGCTCCTGGTCGAAAAGCTGCGCGGCTCGCCGCAATTGAAGGATGTCAACAGCGACCAGCAGACCCGCGGGCTGCAAACCATGGTCGTCATAGATCGCGATGCCGCCTCGCGCTTGGGAGTTTCGCCCATCGTCATCGACAACACCCTCTACGACGCTTTCGGACAGCGGCAGGTCTCCACGATGTATAAGCAATACAACCAGCACCATGTCATCCTCGAAGTCGAGCCCAGCCTCTTACAGTATCCCTCTTCGCTGGACAAGATTTACGTAAAATCATCCACTGGAAAACAGGTGCCTCTGGCGAGCGTGGCAAAGTTTAAGACCTCCAATACCAGCCTTTCGGTCAACCACCAGGGCCAATTCCCAGCCGTAACTCTTTCGTTCAATCTGGCGCCGAAGGTGGCGCTGGGGGATGCCACCGAAATTGTTGAAAAAGCGGTGGAAGAATTGCGCATGCCCTCCAGCGTGCAAGGGAGCTTCCAAGGCACGGCGCAGGTCTTTCGAGACTCGATTTCCAACATGCCGATCCTGGTGTTGGCTGCCCTGTTGACAGTTTATATCGTGCTGGGCATGCTATACGAAAGCTTGGTACATCCGCTTACGATCATCTCGACGCTCCCATCCGCCGGCGTCGGCGCACTGCTCGCGCTCATGTTGACCGGCTATGACCTGTCGCTGGTTTCCTTCATCGGCATCATTCTTCTGATGGGCATTGTCAAGAAGAACGCGATCATGATGATTGACTTCGCCTTGGAAGCTGAGCGACACGAAGGACTGAGCCCGAGGGATGCCATTTACAAGGCGTGCATTATCCGTTTCCGCCCCATCATGATGACCACGATGGCTGCGCTGTTTGGATCGTTGCCCCTGGCCATCGGCATGGGGACCGGCTCCGAACTGCGCAAGCCGCTGGGCATCGCGGTTGTGGGAGGTCTCTTGCTTTCGCAAGCGCTGACGCTCTATACAACTCCGGTCGTTTATCTGACATTCGAGAATTTGAGCCAGCGCTACAAAGCATGGCGGCGGCGCCACCAATCCGTCCCGGCCGTCGTTGCTGTGTCACCCACACCAAAAGCCACGCAATGAAACATTATAACGACTCATGTCTCGCGTTTGTAGCGCAGACATTCCTGTCTGCCGTTTCGCCGACTTTCCAGTCGGCAGAACGTGGGAAGCGCAAAAAGCCAGCCATGCCAGACACCGTGCGCCCAGCGGGCTGGGAAGCCCGCGAAACAGCAGACAAGAATGTCTGCGCTACGCCAACTAAACAGTTACCCCTGATGAAAACCTTGCTATTCACTTGCGGCACCGTCGCCATGCTGCTCGGCGGATGTGCCGTTGGCCCTGATTACAATCGCCCTGCGCCGTTTGGCGCAAACGCCGCGCCCTCCGCTTTCACCGTTGCGCCCGACACCAACGCAGGCCAGTGGAAATTGGCGCAGCCATCGGCCCATTTGCCACGCGGCGCTTGGTGGGAACTGTTCGGCGATCCCGAGTTGAACCGTCTCGAAACCCTGGCCTCAACCAACAACCAGCAACTGGCTGCCGCCCTGTCGAATTTCCAGCAGGCCCGCGCCTTGGTCGATGTTTCCAGCGCAGGCTATTTTCCTCAGCTTTCGGCCAATCCGTCCTTCACCCGCCAGCGCACCAGCGCAAACCAATCCTCCCGTAGCGGTGTGGCTGGATCAAGTTTCACGTTCAACACATTCAGCGTCCCTCTGGACGCTGCCTGGGAAATCGACCTCTGGGGACGTGTCCGCCGCGCCGTCGAAGGCAGCCGCGCCCGGATGGCTGCCGCTCAGGACGACCTCGAATCGCTCCGGCTCACGGTACAGGCGGAAGTCGCCATCGACTATTTCACATTGAAATCACGGGACGCTCAGCAGCGTTTGTTCGAGGAAACCGCTGTCACCTACCGGCGTTCGCTCGAACTCACTCAGAACCGCCGCCAGAGCGGCATTGCCTCTGACTTGGACGTTTCGCAGGCTGAGACCCAACTCCGCGCCGCTGAAGCCGAGATTCCAGCCATTGATCTCCAACGCGCCAGCCTCCGCCACGCCCTGGCCACGCTCTGCGGACAGCCGGCCACAACCTTTGAACTCGCAGAAACAACGAACACCATACATGCTCCCAGCATCCCCGTTTCTCTGCCGAGCGAACTCCTGGAGCGCCGCCCCGATGTCGCCGCCGCCGAACGCCGGATGGCCGCCGCCAACGCTGATGTCGGCGTCGCCAATGCCGCCTTCTATCCAAGCGTGACTCTCAACGGACTGGCTGGCTTTCAATCGATCAGCGCCAGCACTCTTTTCAACTGGGAGAGCCGCCTTTGGTCCGTCGGACCAACCTTGTCGCTGCCCCTCTTCACCGGCGGACGCAACCGCGCCCAACTCGCTTCCGCCCGCGCCGCCTACGAAGCCACCGTCGCCAACTACCGACAAACGGTCTTGAGCGCCTTTCAGGATGTCGAAGACCAGCTTGCAGCCCAACGCCTCCTGTCCCGTCAATCCGAAGCTGAAAATGCCGCCCTCAAATCCGCTCGTCGCACCCTGGACATATCCTTGAATCGCTACAAAGGCGGTGTCATCACCTATCTCGAAGTCGCCACAGCCCAAAGCATCGCTCTATCCCACGAACAAACCGTGGTCCAATTAAACGCCACCCGCCTCAACGCCAGCATCTCTCTCATCAAAGCCTTGGGTGCTGGATGGGACACTATTGCTCTCGGAGAACAACAATATTTATTGAAAAAACAGTAAATAATCTATTTGCCCAAAAAACAGCTTATATCCCGAACCCTTCTACTTGATCATTGGAAAGTGACCAAGAGAAGGCTCACACGAAGACACAAAGGCACGAAGAGGATTGGGTTTGGCATGCCAGTGTGTTTAAGAATCGCAAGTAATGGATTTCTTGCCGCTCCGCAGTTTGTGTTTATTGAACAGGCTCGAAAAAAGAGAGTTTCTTCCCTGCCTCTTCGTGCCTTTGTGTCTTCGTGTGAGCCTTCCCCTGTTTGG
>CAIUEN010000405.1 GCA_903898185.1 uncultured Verrucomicrobiales bacterium | reverse complement strand
TTTAAACGGGTAAGATCAATCCTTGTTCTTGGCGCAAAATTAACATTCTTGCCCATTCAAAGTATAACTGCCAAACAGGAGAAGGCTCACACGAAGACACAAAGGCACGAAGAGGCAGGGAAGAAACTCTCTTTTTTTCGACTGTTCAATAAACACAAACTGTGGAGCGGCAAGAAATCCATTACTTGCGATTCTTAAACAGACTGGTATGCCAAACTCAATCCTCTTTGTGCCTTTGTGTCTTCGTGTGCTCACACAAATTACCGCAAAGGCGCAGAGGCGAAGAGTAAGATGAAAAATAGTGCATGGCTTCCTTCTCTCCGCGCCTCCGCGCCTCTGCGGTTTGGTGGTTTCTTTTCCCCTCAAATTCAGTACGGCTGATGGTTCCAAAAAGTGGGAATTTCTTGAAGCGGGAGACTGGCCAGAGGACTACCCCACATAATGAGAATTGCTCTGCGCCTCCGAGCCCTGTTGAAAATTGCCGGATTATTCTCTCAACTTGGCATCGTATTTATCCCGCGCCAGAGAAGGCAATTCGATCAGCACGGTCAATCCGCTCAAGTGAAGGTGATGCACAATGTTGGGCAACACAACCATCATGCCGCCTTGGGGAAGCGTGATTTTTTCGCATTGCGTTTCGTCCACCAGACGGAATTCAATCGCCATCTCATGGTCGCTGGTCAAGATTTCCAGATGCTGCTTGTGGTAGTGATCGTCCTGGATGGACTTGCTGCTGGCAAATGAAACCGCGAAAGGACCGTGGGCATACTGGGGCAGGTCGGGCTCGATAAATTCCCCGGATGGAACCACGTTGTTGGGCAGGTCCGGTCCCGAGTGTTTCCAAACCATCCCAGCCAGGCGCTCTTCCATTTTCAAGTCTTTCCCCTTGGCCTTGAGCACCTTGAACAGATCGTAGCTCAGTATCTCGGCGGTAACGAGCTTAATGTCTTGTCTGGAATTTTCAGCAAAATGAGCTTCGATCTCCTCTCGAGGGATCGCTAACACTTTTCGTCTCATGATCCCGAGTGTAGCTTAATCGATTCCTTTTGCGAGAATAATCAAGTAGAGCAGCGCTTCCAGCCTGCTCAACGACTACACCCTCATCAATCCTGTTTTCTCAATTCTTTCGGTTTTCTCATGACACGAGCAATGGCATCCATAAGCGTCTCGAACTGATACGGTTTGCTCAAGAATGCCTCGGGCATTTCGGGATGCTCCCCCGCCATCACCTGTTCCTCGCTGTAGCCACTGGCCAGGATAATCGGAATGCCGGGAGAAAGCTTGCGCATGGCCGTCAAGGTCTCCCAACCGTTCATGCGCGGCATGGTCAGATCGCACAGGACACAGCCAATTTCGTCACGATGCTGCCGGAACACATCCATAGCATCGACGCCATCCACCGCAGTGAGAACCGTAAAACCAGTGCGCTTGAGCACCAGCCCGATTGATTTGAGCACAACGGGCTCGTCATCAACTGCCAGCACTGTGCCGCGCCCTGCCGTTTGCGGAACTTGGGCTGCTGGCGCAGGCTTCTGAGGAACCGCTTCCGCCGACAGTGGCAAAAAGACACGGAAGACGCTTCCCCGTCCCGGATGACTCTCCACCGTGACACACCCCTTGTGTGCTCGAATAATCCCAAGAACCACAGACAGGCCCAAGCCACGTCCTGTGAATTTGCTGGAGAAGAACGGATCGAAAACTTTTTCGATATCCCCGGCCGCGATTCCGCAGCCTGCATCCGTCACTTCCAGGCAGCCGCAGTCGGCGGCTTGCGGTTGCCATTTCACAGGGAAACGGTTTTCGACGGGAATCTCTGCCGCGCAAACCGTTTTAATGGCCACACGAATGGCACTCCGGGTATTCCCCAGCGCCTCCCACGCATTGGTGACCAAGTTGGCCAGCACCTGCTGAATCTGATTCGCGTTGGCATGGATGATCGGGCCGGGTGCCATGAAATCAGTCTCCAAGACCACGTCCTTGGGCATATCAGCCCGAAGCGTGGGCAATTGTTGTTGGCAAGCTTCGCAAAGGTACAGAGGTTCGTGTTTGACAGCGGTTTGTCCGAGGTAGGTCAGCATCAGGCTGCTTACTTTGGCCGCTTTGCGAGCCGACAGCATGGCGTCGGTCAAGTTCTCGATGTCCATCCCATTTTTGGGCTGATCGTCCATGGCCATCTGCAGGTTCATCATCACCGCGTGGAGTTGGTTGTTGAAGTGGTGGGCAATGGCCCCGGCCATGCGACTCAGGCTTTCGGCTTTCTGAAGCTGCCGGTTCTGTACCTCCAGCTTCTCCTTCTCCGCTTCCGCGAGTTTGAGAGCGGTAATGTCGCGGGCGGCGGCGAAAACTCCAAGAATTTTGCCTTGTTCATTTCGATAAACAGAAGCGTTATAGAGCACCTCAGTAATCGCGCCGGATACATTGCGAACGGCAAGCGGATAGTCAATAACCTGCCCTTGCTCGAATACTTTCATATATCCATCCCGCGCTTTTTTCGGATCGGTGAAGTAGTCGGAGAAATCACTGCCGATGAGCCTTTCCCTGCTTATGCCGGTAATCTTCTCGGTGGACATGTTAACGTCGGTGATCTTCCCATTGGCGCTGATTGTGACCAATAGATCCAAGCTGGTTTCTATAAGATTACGCGAATAATGCGAGGCCGCTCGCAACTCCTCCTCGGCCCGCTTCCGCGCAGAGTTATCCGCCAGAATATCGCGAAACATCCGGCTCATGAAAATAATCCCCAGGAAAAATAACACGGAAACGATCAGCGTCAGGATCTCGGCGGTGGCAAGTTCCCTGCCGGCTTTCATGAACTGCTGCAAGGTGGCCACACGGCGCGCGACGATCAGAAGCGAGGAAAGAGCAATCAGCAGCCACGGCAGCTTGCGCGGCGCATGGCGCACCTGCAGCAAGGCAATAATAGCCGCCACGCTTTGGAGCAGGATGCCCAGAATGTAAACAGTCGTATTCATGCCATTGTCTTTTGTTGCATGACGCGGGCAATGGCATCTATGAGCGTCTCGAACTGATACGGTTTGCTCAAGAATGCCTGGGGCAGTTCGGGATGCTCCCCATCCATCACTTGGGCCTCGCTGTAGCCGCTGGACAGGATCACAGGAATGCCGGGAGAAAGCTTGCGCATGGCCGTCAAGGTCTCCCAGCCGTTCATGCGGGGCATGGTCAGATCGCACAGGACGCAATCGATTTCGTCACGATGTTGCCGGAATAGTTCCAAAGCATCGACGCCATCCACCGCTGTCAGCACCGTAAAACCAGAGCGCTTGAGTATAAGCTCGATTGATTTGCGCACGATGGATTCATCATCGACCACTAGCACCGTGCCGTGTCCTGCCGTTCGCGGCGCTTGTGTCACTGCTAATGGCTTTTGAAGAACCGCTTCCTCCGATAGTGGCAAAAAGACACGGAAGACACTTCCCCGCCCCGGCTGACTTTCCACCGTGATGCACCCGCTATGCGCCCGCACAATCCCCAGAACCACAGGCAGGCCGAGTCCGCGTCCTGTGAATTTGCTGGAGAAAAAGGGGTCGAATAGCTTATCCATATCCACAGCGGCGATCCCGCCGCCTGCATCTCTCACTTCCAGGCAGGCGTTGGCGGCGGTTTGCGGCTGCCAGTTCACGGGAAAACGGTGTTCGGCGGGAATCTCGGCTGCGCAAACTGTCTTAACGTCCACACGAATGGCGCTCCGGGTGTCACCCAAAGCCTCCCATGCGTTGGTGACCAGATTGGTCAGCACCTGCTGAATTTGATTCGCATTGGCATTGACGACTGGGCCGGGTGTCAGGAAATCGGTCTCCAAGACCATGTCTTTCGGCAGGTCAGCTCGAATAATGAACAATTGTCGTTGGCAAGCTTCGCAAAGATACAGTGGTTCGTGTTTGGCAGTGGTTTGCCCGAGGTAGGTCAGCATCAGGCTGCTCACTTTGGCCGCCTTGCGAGCCGACAGCATGGCGTCGGTCAGATTCTCGACGGCCATTCCATTTTGGGGCAGATTGATCATGGCCATCTGCAAGCCCATCATCACCGCTTGAAGCTGGTTGTTGAAGTGGTGGGCAATGGCCCCGGCCATGCGGCCCAAGCTTTCGGCCTTCTGAAGTTGCCTGTTTTGGATTTCCAGCTTTTTCTGCGCCGCTTCCAACTGCTTGCGCTCGGTGATGTCGCGGCCTGTCACAACGGATCCGACAATCGTGCCATCTTTATCGCAGATGGGAGCGAAACTGTAACTTCCAACCCAGCTTTCGCCTGTGTCTTTGCGTCGCAGGACGTACTCGGCATTGGTGACCGTCTCGCCCCGCAACGCTCGATGGGATGGCCACTGTTCCAAGGGGGCTAATTCCCCGTTGGGCATGAAAACATCCAAAATATCAAGGTATTCCTCAAAGTGCTTTGCGCACTCGCCCTTGTTCTTGAACTTGTGAAACGTCGCAAAAGCATCGTTGAAGTCGATGAACCGGCCTTGGGCATCGCAAATATACACGGCGTCGGTCATGCTCGCTAACGCCGCCTTCAGCTTTGCCTGGCTCTCCAGTGCCTCATTCTCGGCCAGCTTGCGTTCGGTGATGTCCTGCAGTGTCCAAATGGATCCTTCAGACTGGTTCTGCGGGTCCAAGAATCTGCCAGCGACACTAACCCACAACAGTGAGCCGTCATTCCGCTTCATTTCCACTTCTGTAGAATAACTTTCCCCTTGGGAGAGTTGCTTGTAACCAGCGCTGCCTACCCGTTCGTATTCCTCCCTGCTCGCATAAAATGAGGCGGTGTCCAAGCCAATACTTTTCCCCTCCGTGTAACCCAGGATACGGTCAAAAGCGGGATTGACCCACTGAACCTTTCGATTCTTGAGGAGACAAACACCCACCGGTGCCGTGTTCAGGATGGTGCTCTGCTCCGCGTTAGCCTGCCGCAACTCCTTCGTTCGCTCCATCACGCGTTGCTCCAGTTCACCGTATGCCTGTTTGAGCTTATCCTCGGCCTGTTTGCGTTCTGTCAGGTCGGTGGCGACAACGCTCACGGCGCGCACTCCCTGCGCTTCCAGGATGCTGAAAGCAACCTGCACCGTAACCTTCTGGCCATCCTGGCGCTGAAGGCTCAGTTCGCCCTTGCAGGAGCGTTGCATGGCTTGGGCCAATAATGCGTCAAAGACAGGCAGGTCTCCCTGCTCCACGAAGCGGCGTAGCGAGGAGCCGATGATGCCTTCAACGGCGGTGCGGAGCAGTTCAGCCAGAAAATGGTTGGCGTAGAGTACTGTGCCATTCTCCATCAGCGTGGCGGCCCCTTCATTTATGGTCTCAATGAGGCGGCGGTAAGGCGTCTCGGCTCCCTCAAGGGTATAGACCTTGTCGTTCGACACCAGCGCGTCCACTTCGCCGGCATAAATGGCCCGTTGGATTTCCTCGAGTTCTTCAAGCCGCGTGCGCAATTCCGCGTTTTCCAGAAGCAGCGCTGCTTCTCTCTCCATAGCGGTTCGATAGCTCATGGCTGTTTTGAATCTGTGCCGACTGGGGCACCCTTTTCTGCGGCCTTCCGCAAATCCATGCCCAAGAGAATGCGTTCGGTGTTGCTCATGTCGCCGATAAAACGGCGCAGGGGCAGGGGCAGTTTCTTGATCAGTGTCGGAGCGGCGATGATCTGCTCACCCTCGGCCAGCGTCGGTTGTTGGTGAATGTCAATCACCTCCAAGTCGTAACGGCCTTCAAGGTGTTCCTCGCAAATTTTGCGGATGTTCCCGACGGCCTGCATCGAGCGCCGCGTCATACCGGTGATGTAGAGGCGCAAAACATACCGTTGCGCCTGCTGCTGGGCAGCGGCCTTTTCCAACGCCGCCTGCGCTTGCGATATTTTAGTTTTCATAGCGCAATGACTTTGGGGTTCCAACTTGCGTCGGGCGCGAACGCTGGGCGCACATCAAGGCCGACCAGCGTCCTGACTTCGTCGGAAAGGTCGCCGATAATCTTTTTGACTGGCGCGGGCAGTGTGCGCACGAGCGTCGGGATTGCCAGAATCTGGTCGCCTGCTGCCAACTTTGGATTTGTCAACAGGTCAATCACCTCAATCTCGTAACGGCCCGCCAGATGCGTCTCGCAAAGTCGCTTGAGGTTGGACATCGCCGCGATTGATTTGGGTGTCTGTCCGGCGACATAGAGCCGCAATTGCCATCGGTCGTTTTCAGGCTGTTGTGCTTTCCTCTTGCTCATAGGTTGGCGTAGCTTTTTTCGACTTAATCCGCCTTGCGCGCTCTCGCCATTTGCGATTCAGCGCGTTGCCCTGCATCGTCGCGCTGCTTCTCCAGGCTGAGCCCGAGCTCTTGCTCTGCGGTAATGTTGGCGAGCCGGGTTTGCAAGGCATCCAGTTGCGCCTGCAGGCTGCGGCGCTCCATGTCCAAATCACGTTGCCGCCGCTCCTCGGTCTGCCGCCGCTCCAACGCGTCGGCCTCGTCTCGCGCTTTCTGGCTTAAGCGGGCCGCGCCGGTATAAACGGTGCCGAGACCGGCATAGACGTCCACCAACTCGATGCCATTGCCGGTTAACACAAACTCGCGCATTTGGTTGGAGTGGTCCATGCCTCGGCTCTTAAGCAGGTAAAGCACCCGGTTGCGCTCGCTGGCCGACTGCACCATGCTCAGCAACAACCAAGCATCCATCAAAGAACTAACACCCACCTCCGATTGCTCCAGTATGGTTCCGCCCGCAGTCAGGCTGGTAAAAATTGCGGTGATCCCCTCGTTCTTGAGAAAGTCAATCACCCGGGTTAACATCCCTTTGATTTCCTCGTCATTGCCGACGGCCGTGAGATTGGTGATCGGGTCCATGATGAGCGCGTCCGGTCGGAACTCCGTCACCATTTTATGCAAGACCACCAAATGGTTCTCCAGCCCGTATAAGGTCGGGCGGATCGAATGAAATCGTAGAAGGTTTTTGCGGACGTGCCGATCCAAGTCAAACCCAATGGATGCCATGTCGCGGACGATCTGTCCGGGCGATTCCTCCGAGGACCAATACAGGCACCGCCCACCACGCTGGCAGACGCTGTTGGCAAAGGCGGAAGCGATGCTGGTCTTGCCCGAGCCAGCCGTGCCGGAGATCAGGATGCTGCTTCCTTTGAAATAGCCCTTGCCGCCAAGCATCGCGTCCAACCTCGATATGCCGGAGGAGACGCGCTCGGTGGATACCGGGTAATTCAGCCCCAGCGAGCTGATTGGCAGCACGCTCAAGCCCTGCTGGTCGATCAGCGTGGGATATTCGTTGGTGCCGTGCGCGGAGCCGCGATACTTGACGATGCGCAGCCGACGGGTGGCGATCTGGTTGTTCACCCGGTGATCCAGGAAGATGACGCAGTCGCTGATATACTCCTCCAAGCCGTGGCGTGTGAGGGTCTTTTCACCCTGCTCGCCGGTAATGACAGCGGTGACGCCTTTGTCCTTGAGCCAGAGGAAGAGCCGCCGCAGCTCGGAGCGCACGATGGCCTGATTAGGCAGTCCGGCAAAGAGCTCTTCTATACTGTCGAGCACAACGCGCTTGGCGCCAATGCCGTCAATCGCCGCGCCAAGGCGGATGAACAGGCCCTCCAGATCGTATTCGCCGGTCTCCTCAATCTCACTGCGCTCGATGCGGACGTGGTCCACAACTACTTTCTTGTGACGGATGAGCGAGGCCAGGTCAAAGCCGAGGGATGCGACGTTATCGGCCAGTTCCTTGCCTGTCTCCTCGAAGGCCATGAAAACGCCCGGTTCGTTGAACTCGCTAGCGCCGCGCACAATAAATTCGGTGGCCAGAAGGGTTTTGCCGCAGCCTGCCGCGCCGCAAATGAGCGTGGGCCGACCCTTTGGCAGGCCACCGTCAGTGATTTCGTCGAGGCCGCGAATGCCAGTGGGGCATTTCGCAATGCCTGTGAGCTTTTTTGCCGGCGATTGCGTTTGCATACTGTTTTCTTTTTTATGAATAGCATTAAGGGGGGAGGAAGTCAACTTCTAATTTTCGCAGAAAGGCCACCCACTCTTATCGAAACGTTTTCTTCCGATGGCGCTCCTGCTGATTTGTGATGTAGGTTACTTTCCGGTCACACACCCGAATCTGGCACAGTAACATAACTCCCATATCCGATTTCTACTTTCTGCTTTCTACTTTCGGGATTTTATAAAGTCCCCCCCTACCTCTGGACGCGTTCTTTGAGGAAATCAATCAAAGGCCAGGCCGAGAGTTCGCCGCCGGTGATGGAGCGCACCAATTCCGCGCTGGTTTGTCCTCGTCCGACAATATGAATTTTTTTCTTCAACCAGTTAAGAATCGGAACAAAGTCGTGAGCCCGGATTCGAGCGTCCAGATCGGGCATTTCCTTGCGAATTTGTTTCCACCACTGCGCGGCATAGATGTTGCCCAGTGTGTAAGTTGGGAAATAGCCGATGCCGCCGAAAGACCAGTGGGTGTCTTGTAAAATGCCTTCGCGGTTGCTCTTTGGGCTGATGCCGAGGTACTGACGATACTTGGTGTTCCACATTTCAGGAAGCTCACTCACGTTCACAGTGCCATTGATCATCTGTTGCTCCAGTTCAAAGCGGATGATGATATGCAGGTTGTATGTCAACTCATCAGCGCCTACGCGGATAAGCGTCGCTCCCATCGGGTTTGAGGCGGCGTAAAACTCTTCAAATCCAACCGCGCTGAGCTGACTGGGAAACGCTTCTTTAAGAAGGTTGAACTCGGTTTCCCAGAAGGCGCGGCTCTTGCCGATAAAGACCTCCCAAAACCGGGATTGACTCTCGTGGATGCCCATGGAGATGGCCTCGCATAGGGGCGACCCATACCATTCCTGGGGCAGTCCGGCTTCGTAAAGGGCGTGGCCTGTTTCGTGGAGAATCGTATAGATGTATTCCGCCAGCCCGCCAAACCGGGTGGTGATCCGGATATCACTGGGATGGATCGTGGTGCAGAATGGGTGCGTTGAAAGATCAAGGCGGATATTCTGCTCGTTCGCGCCCATTTTCTTCATCAGGCTCCGGCCCAGCTCCAGTTGTTTGGCGTGGTCGTAGTCGGCGGTCAGCCATGCGGCACGTGGTTGCGCGCGCTCGGGCAGCTTGGAGAGCAGCGAAATCGTTTCATCCCGCAAATCGCTGAAAACGTGGTTCAACTGAACGGTGGTCGCATTCGGTTCATAGCAGTAAAGCAACGAGTCGTAGGGTGTTGTTCCAAGGGCAAGGTAATCGGCTTTGCGTTTGCAGAGGCCAATCATGCGCTCCAAGTGTGGAGCGAATAGCGAATAATCATCCTTCTCTCGCGCAATCTCCCATTGGCGCTCGGCCTGAACGCCAGCCTCGGAAAACTCCTGAACAAACGCATTGGGCAGGGCCACGGCTAATTTGCGATCACACACGGACTCGGTCAATAACCGTTGCTCTTGGAAATTCAGCGAGGGATCCCTGACCTGGCCGCTCTCCAAGTCAATCAAACTCCCCAAGAGCCGTCCATATTCGTCGGAGGTGACGCGCTCGTGGACAAGTCCATCCATCAACGAGGCATGCTGCGCCCTCGCGGAGATTCCGCCCGGAGGCATGTAGGTTTTGGAATCCCAGCCGAGCAGGCTGGCGATGCCTCTGAGATTCCAGGTCTTTGCCTGAAACGCAAGCAATTCTCGAAGAGCGTTGTTCATAGTTGCAATTTGACTGCAGCCTGGCGCGATGCCCGCTGATATTCGTAGAACAAGCGTAGGTCGCAAGGGCGGACCGTTCAAGTTACTTCAAGAGGCGTATTATTCTTATGTGGGGTAAACCTCTGGTCTGCCAGTTGCGGTGCCTCTGGCTCCGCAGGGGGGCGGAAACTTCGTGCGCAGGCAGATTAGCGTTTTTGCGAATTCATCAAGCGCTTCAAACAATCTGACACGATCTGGCAAGTCCGCCACATCTCCATTAGCCGGCACCAGACCGAAGCCGTGTCCGTAGGCCGAGCCGTTGGCGACGCAGGCATCGGTGCGGCTTTCGGTAAGTTGGCGGCGGGCCAGGTTGAGCACAGTCTCGCGGCTGCCTTCGACCTCGTATTTCCATCCCACAATGCATGCGTCCTCGAACCAGTCGCGCAGGTGGTGAATAATTTTTTTGGTCGGAACCAATTCAGCCAGGAGAGCGCCGCCGCGCGTGGTGAGTTTTCCCGATTGAACCTCGGTCAACTGCCCGTCGGCAGAGCGTGACCAGATTTTTCCAAAACCAAAGTCGCTTACTGCGGCCGCGTGGAAGACCGCCTTGACCCCGGTTCCAGCCAGACCCATGAGGCGCTGTCGCAAATCCGCCGTGGTCGTGAAGGTCTGCGCATGCTTGGAACCCGTTTGCCCGTGCCAAGTCGAATAATAGCCGCGCAATAGCGTCACCTCATGGCCGCGTTCCGTGAGAAACGAGGCCAATTCCGAGCCAAGCCGGCCAGTCGAGAAATTGGTCAGCCGACGAACCTTATCCAGTTCCTCGTAAGTCGGCCCTGCCGTGACAATGCATTGCATACAAGCCAAATACAGCCTATCGGTTCGGGCGACAAGAAGAAGAAGAACATAATGAGAATTGCTGCCTCACTTGGATAGTTTGGATATTCTTGCGCTTTGGGCAAGGATTGACAATACTATGAGCAATTCGCGAGAGAGCGGTTTGTGCTGTGCGACCACCAATCCAAGCGTCATTGGCCAGTTCGGGATCGCAAGCGTGATTTAGCTGTTTAGGGCAAAGACGAAATTAGCGTCTCGCCGACGCTCGCCGGAATGGGGGACAGGCAAGGATGCTTTTGCTACCTGAATAGGTGCGAGTTTTTTATGAAAATGTTCTTCGTTTTGGAGGTCATTGCCTTGATGATTCGGAGTTGCCTATTACAGTAAGTTGCAAGTTCGTGAGCGATGAATTGGTAGATTTTACTGGGTAAAAGAAGCGTCAATCCGACTCACGAACTTACGAATTACGGTACTATTATGAATGCTTCAAGACTGGTTATCGCATCGTTGTGCCGCCTGCTTTGCTGCGCGCTGGTGGCGGGACTTTACGTCAATGCGCTGGCGTCCGGGTCGGCGTTTTCGCATGTCAAAAGAGAGCCCGTGGTGGGCATCATTGGAATTTTCGAGGAAACGGAGCTCATTGAATCAATGATGGAGCATCCCAAAGTGAGCAAACACGGGAATTTTCGGTTTGCGACGGGCGCGCTCAAAGGCAAGAAGGTTGTTTTGGCTCAAGTGGGCCGTGGCAAGGTCAGTTCCGCCGCGGGCACTGCCATTCTGCTCAATGATTGCGATGTCGATTGCGTTATTTTCAGCGGCACAGCCCAGGCATTGAACCCGGATTTCATCCAAGGCGACGTGATTGTCGGATGCGACTTGATCCAGTATGATTTTGGGCAGATCTCCAAGGATGGATTTTTGCAATGGGTGCCAACGGTTCCGATGGAAGGCGCTGACGTGCCGCGCTGGTTTTCCCCGCCCGAATCGCTCATGGCCGTGGCGCGCGACGCAGCCCGCGCGGTCCAATTGACGCGAGCCGGTACTGCCTCCGGCACGCGCGATCCGCGCGTCTGGGAAGGTGTGATTGCCAGCGGTGACAGCTTTATCAGTGAACCGGTCAGGAGAGCTGAGTTGCGAAAACGACTGGGCGCCGATGCTGTGGAAATGGAAGGCGCGGCGGTGGCGCAGGTCTGTTATCAATTCGGAGTTCCGTGCCTGGTGGTGCGGTCGTTCACCGACAGGGCCGACGGTTCGGCTTTTCTCAATTCCCAGCAGTCCATTCAGATTGCCTCGCATAATTCGGCCACCCTGGTCTCTGAAATCATCGAACGCTTGCAGGGAGATGATCTTTTTTCCAAGAGAGCAACCAACAAAAAACAGATGTGGTGCCTGGTTTCCGGGCTGAGCTTCGCCACCGGTTCGCCCTATTCCACCGAGCACCCGACATTTTCAACGCTTTCCGACAATGAAAAAGAGCGTGTTCTGCGTCCGGTCTATGAGAAAATGATTGATGTCGCAACCGATGTGGTTTCAGCTCGCAAAGTCGGGGTCACCTTTCAGGCGGGAGCTTCCGGCCAAGGCCCGGTCAACCTGAGCGCCCAAGTCATTATTGAGGCTACGCGTGAGAACGCCCGCGCCATTGCGGCGATCCTTGGTTATCTTGGTCAGCGGTCAACGGTCATCGGCTTTACCGAGTCCGGGCCGTTCGCCAGACGGGCGTTGATGGTGGAGAACATGCAGCCCGGAGGCTGGAACGATTCCGACTTGCTGCGCGAGCGATGGCCTCAACTCGCCGCCAAGGCGCCGAATGTGACCTTTGGTTTTTCCAGGGTAAAAACCCCGGCTTCGGACGGTTTGCTGATCATTGACAGCACTGGCTCGTGGTCGTGCTCGAACTGGTACGATGGGGCCGAGCAGATCAAGAATGCCGCCGGGCTGGTTGGCCTTCAAGTGCGCGTGAGTCGGGTATCGACCGCCTTTTTTGAAATGCCAACCTCCTGGGCTTCCGGCAGCAACGGATTGGAGACGCTCAAGAAATTGCTCGATGCCGGGCAGCTTGAACGAGTCAAGGAAGCTGGCCAGGAAGTCTCCGCTCAACTGGCACAAGGCATGGCTTTGGGATCTGAAAAAAAGTAGGGATCTGTTACCGTGCATTTCTCCAAAATGAGCGGCAGGTGTCTTGCGAGCGCAACAAATTCCTTGATAAGAATATCAGCCCGTGTAACATGGGTTGGATATGGCACGTTCATCAACCAGTTTCAGGCCCAAGTGGAAAGCAGGCAACACCACTGTAATCCGCATTCCCGAAAGACTTGCCACAGAAGTGCTGCGATACGCTCACGAACTCGATTGTAAGAGCGATGGATATGAATTGCGCGATTCCTCGCAGCCATATCGGACTGCGGAAGACGTTGACCAGACAAAACCGGTGAATGTGGCGTCTGTTCCTCAACGCTCCCCCTTCCGCTATCCGGGCGGCAAGACTTGGCTTGTTCCATATATTCGCTCTTGGCTTGCAAGCAAGTTGCCACGCGCCGGGATTATGATTGAACCATTTGCAGGCGGCGCAATTGTTGGATTAACTGCGGGATTTGAGGATCTTGTCGGCCACGTTGTCTTGGTTGAACGGGATGTCAACGTTGCCTCGGTCTGGCATACGGTCTTTGGAGGCCAAGCACATTGGCTCGCTGAGCAGATTCTCCATTTCGATCTCACCCGGCAAAATGTGTTGAATGTTTTGCGGGCAGAACCTTCCAGCCAGCGAGAGAGAGCGTTATCTGTCATCCTGCGCAATCGGGTCCAACGGGGCGGAATCATGGCCCCAGGCGCCGGGTTGGTTAAAACCGGTGAAAATGGACGGGGTATTAACTCCCGTTGGTATCCAGAAACACTTGCGCGACGAATTCAGGAAATTGCCACCACGCGCAAACGCTTCACATTCATTGAGGGAGACGGCTTTGAAATCATCCGCCGCTACGCTGATGATGAAAGAGCGGCATTCTTTGTTGACCCGCCATATACCATTGCGGCCAAGCGTCTTTATCCACACTGGCAAATTGATCATCGGACTCTTTTTGAGTTGCTAAGATCTGTTCGCGGCGATGTTCTTTTGACTTATGATAACACACGGGAAATCTTGGATCTGGCCTCGGAATTTGGTTTTGAAACGCAGTCCATTGCCATGAAGAACACCCATCATGCCAAGGTGACCGAATTACTCATCGGCAAAGACCTCTCCTGGCTCAGGGATGCTGCAATCGGTCGCGAAGCTCGTTCTCAAAACAGTCAAGTGACATTGGCGAACCACCCGTGAGACCTTCAATCGCATAGCTCAGGGTAGTATAGTGAATTTCATGTCGCTTCAGCGCAAAACGGCCATCCTTGCCAGGAGAGAAAGAAACCACAAACCACACAACTTCGCTGTTGGACAGGTCCTTAACCTCCCGCATTTCGCTCAAAGATTCCCAAAAGGCTTTGTCTATAACAACTCCCATCTTCTTGCCCCACCTGCTGATGGTCGGCACTTTAATCTGAAGTTGTGGCATCAGGCGCTTTGGTCCGGAAGATCGAAAATCTGGTCGTCGATGAACCTCGGGAAACGGAATTCCAGGTCCATTCCAGTCCCTCATGATTTTGAAATCGTTTTCCATGCTCATTCCAGAGAAATAGACCGCCTGCATTTCCAGGGCGCACCATTGGAGTTTCTTGTCTTCGGCATTGACCAAAACCTTGTCGATTTTCCCGACGGGGTCTTGGTTCTCATCATTATCTCCCATCAAAAATGGCAACTCAGATATCACTGCTGGATTGCTTGTTCCCAAGAGCGTTTCGCCCACCCAACTTACAACAACGTCATCTTCCAGAAAACGATTTGGACAAGTCGTAACCGGTTGACCCACCGCCTCAACAATACCATTCTCGTTCAAGACCAACTGCCTCAGTGAACAAACGCCTCCCTTCTTATTGCACTTTGGAATCGACTTGCCCGGCGCTTTCGGACGAAAAAAGCACGCTATTTCCTTATTTGAAGCCCTCGAAAGAGCGCGAATTCGCTCTGGCGTCAATTCGCAAAAGTCATAACCGTAAAGCTCACCTACACCGTATCGTGATGGCATGGCTTACACTAAAGCGAATTATACCGCTCAGGAAAGCCTTGTTTTTTTGTTAACTGGTAGAGGGAGAAATCAGCGTCTCGCTGACGCTCGCCGTGGTATGGGGGCGCAGGCAAGGATGCCCAAGCTACTTGGGCAGCGCCTCCATCAGACAGTGCAATTCGGCGTCGGTGTTGTAGAAATGCGGTGAGAGACGGATGTAATGATGCCCGGCGCGGTCGGCGCGCAGACTGGCGCTGATGCTGGCGGCTTCGAGTTGTTGGTGAATGGCCTTCATGTCAGCGCCGGGTCGGTGGAAACTGACGATGCCGCTGGAATTTTCGGGCATGGCGTCGGCGTGAAGGACTGTGAAATTCTTTTGCTGCAAGGCTGGAACCAGCCAGGCTCGCTTGCGAAGCAACTCGGCGGCGATGTTGTCGATTCCGATTTCCAACACAAGTTCAATCGCCGCGTTCAGGCCCACCAAGCCCAGGAGATTGTGCGAGCCGACTTCAAATCGTTGCGCGTCGGCTTTGTATTCGATGCTCTCCTGCGCGACGTATTCCGGGCAATTGACGTTGTGCCAGCCGAAGACAGGCGGGCGCATGGACGGGAGAAGGTCTTTGCGAACGTACAAAATTCCGGCTCCGCCTGGCCCCAAAAGCCATTTGTGCGCGTCAGCGGCCAGGAAATCGACATTCTCAACAGTGGTTGGAAACGCCCCGAGCGTCTGAATGCCGTCCACACAGAAGAGGATGCCCCGATCCCGCAACTGCTTGCCTATGGCCGGGAGTTCGAGCCGGTAACCGCTGATGAAGTGATTGGACGCCAGCGCCACAAGCCGCGTCTGTTCATCAACCTGGCCAATGACATCAATGGTTCTGATCTTCCCCAAACCGCGCGTGTTGATCAGGCGTACCTGGATGCCGCGTTGGGCGAGCGCCATCCACGGGTAAACATTCGACGGATAGTCGTCGAAGTAGATCAGTATATTATCGCCCCGGCGGAGGTGTACGCTGGCGGCTATGTAGCTCAGCGCCAGCGAGGTTGGGCCGACAAAGGCGATCTCGCCCGCGCTGGCCCCAATCAGGCGTCCCACCAATTCACGGCTCTGGTGAATCTGAAACGCGGGCAAAAGCGATTCCTGGTCGCCGAGCGTGGATTGCTGCGCGTAGTGACGGATGGCCTCGCTTACCCGCCGCGGCAGCGGACAAACGCCCGCATGCGCAAAAAAGGCCCGCTGCGCCGTCACCGGGAATTCATGTCGGCGAAGCTCTTCATTCGATAAAATCTCAGAAATCGTCATAATTCAGACAACCGGGGTACATGCTGCATGGTCAGAAAGCTATACTATCCAACATTGGGGTCAATGGGAATTGATAGGAGTAGTGAGCGCTGTCTTTTAAAAGCGTGCAAGAGGTTTGACGTCCCACCGCCCGGCGGGTATTTTGCCAAGATGCAGTTCGGCATTGTGCTAGAAAAGATAGAAGAACCTGGTTTCCCCGCCGGTTATTACCACGCGCACATTCCAAGCTTGAACCTGACCACGCATGGCTTGGGGATTCAAGGCGCGCGAGAGGCCGCTACGGATTTGCTTAAATTGTGGCTCGCCGAAAGGCGCGCCAATGGTGAAACCGTCAGCGTTCCCACAGAATCTTTTGACAGGAACGTTCCGTTCCATCCTCAAGCAATCCGGTTTGACCGAAGATGATTTCAAGAAGCTATGAACGCTCGCCTGGCTTCGGCGAGAGTCTTGTCGTCATTGTGGTACCGATATGCCCCCACAGAATTCGTCGAAACGGGAACTCTCCCAGATTGTCGCTTGCCGGCCCGGCCCGTCCAGCCCCTACCACGCTGGCTTCTTATCCACATGGACGCTAACAGTAAGCTTGACAAACACCAGAGCCAAAGTGCCGCAGATTCGGAACACAGACGCGAAAATGCGAGACCGCTTCCTTGCCATCGCCAAACCAACGGTGGTATCTTGCCTTCATGAACTCGAGTTTGACCGCCGTTTTTCGCCAGTTCCCAGAAGGATACGCAGCCTTCGTTGAAGAGTTGCCGGGGGCAAACACGCAGGGTGCGACCCTAGGGTGTTGAATTGATCGGGATTTAGCCATATAAAGTTCATGCAATATATGTTCCTATTATACCTTCCCGGTTGCGAAGGCTTTCTTTCTCTTGCTTAACATCGTCGGTTTTCCGTTACCCTCAAACCATTCCTT
>CAIUEN010000404.1 GCA_903898185.1 uncultured Verrucomicrobiales bacterium | reverse complement strand
TGCTGGCAGGCCAGATGCCTGCCATAGGGTGTTGAATTGAGGAAAAATAGTTCATGCTGATAATTGTCTTCTTTAGCAAAACCCAACTTTAGTCGGGTGTTAACGCTTGGAATGTGAGTTTTGGTGAAATCTCAAATTTGAAATTTGAAATTTAAGATCCAAGAACTGCAGATGAAACCGCAGAATACGCGGAACACGCGGAAGAAGAACCCATTGCGAAGAATGCATTCTTAATCTGACGAAGGGCCTCCTCAAAACCACATTCCGCCCCTTTTTTCCGCGTATTCCGCGTATTCCGCGTGTTCTGGGTGTTCTGCGGTTAACCCAACTGCGGTTTCCAAGTTGAAACGGCTTGATGCTAATCAGAATCGAATTTGCCAACACAGGCTGTCCGTCATGGGCGGCCTTCTTGTCTTCCGAAAGGCATTGAGTGCCTGGAAATTCCGGCTATGAGGCCATAAGGAAAGACTGTGGATGCGTTGCGGCACTCGATATCGTAACAACAAGCTCCGAAATCGAAGGCTCCGCGTCCTCCGCGCCTCCGCGTGAGTGCGCCTGAATATCCAATATCGAACAAGGAATTTCCAATAATAAAGTGAGAAAGCCGACCTCAATCATGCTCAGGCGCGAAAGTCGGAAATCTTCCATTGAATTGGGTATTCTTGCTTACCTGCCATAATGCTACTTGCTGTTCGGTTTCGGGTTGAACTTTCTACCAACTGCGGGTTAAGTTTGCCTCATGAAACATTCGGGCAAGGCCCTGCGAGCGGGGTTAAAGTTAATTGCAGCATCCATGGCCATCGTTTTGGGCGTTGGGGCAGTGTGCTTTGTTGCTCGATCCATGGCGTCTTTTTTGCCATCGGTTGGAGCGGGCCTGCTTGCAGCGTGGCTCTTGTTTACCCTGTTTACGCTCTATTTCTTTCGCGATCCCAATCCGGCAACTCCAGCGCAACCGGGGCTGATCGTCAGTCCGGGGCACGGGACGGTGGACGTGATCGATCAGTTGAAGGAATGTCCGTTCATGGGCGGGCCATGTCACCGGATTTCGATTTTTCTCTCCGTCATCAACGTTCATGTGCAAAACGCTCCCATAGCCGGAAAAATCACATCTGTTACCCATACTCCGGGCCAATTTGTCAACGCGCTTAGAACCGATTCAGCCCAGCACAACGAAAATGTGTTGATCGGATTTGAATCAACCGAATCGCCGGGCGAAAAAATCGGGGTGCGCCTGATCGCCGGGCTGATTGCGCGCCGAATCGTGCCGTTTGTGACGCCTGGGGAAGCCGTTCTGCGAGGCGAGCGTATCAGCCTGATTCAGTTTGGTTCCCGATGCGATCTCTACATCCCGCTTCACTACAAAATCCGGGTTGCCTTGGGCGACAAAGTCGTTGGCGGGGAAACTGTAATCGCAGCGAAATCCTGATTATGGCCACTAACTCTAACTCTCCAGCAACCGGCGAATCGCACAAAAAGCTCAAGATCTATTTTCTGCCGAACCTGATGACTGCCGGCAACCTGTTCTGCGGGTTTGTGGCGTTGACCAAGATTGTCGAGGCGGACATTCCAAGGGAATATGGGCAAATCAAGATGGCGCTTGGATTCATCCTGCTGGCCTGCCTCTTTGATTTGCTGGATGGCCGGGTGGCCCGCTGGGGAGGGGTGGAAAGCGATTTCGGACGTGAGTTTGATTCTCTGGCGGACCTGATCTCTTTCGGAGCGGCGCCGGCATTCCTGGTGCATCGCGTGGTTTTGCGGGATGTGTTTGTTGACCGCCCTGAGATCGGCTGGTTCATTGCATCGGTCTATCTGATATGCGGCGCTTTGCGATTGGCGCGGTTCAATTGTATTTCCGCAATGTCCACCGGAACTGGCAGCAAGGATTTTTCTGGGTTTCCGATTCCAGCCGCTGCCGGGATGGTTGCTTCGGTGACCTATTTTCTGATCTGGTGGAATACGCGCGAGACTGATTTTGCCGACGGCCCTTGGCGCTACACATTGCCGGCGATCATGCTGTTTCTCTCGTTCATGATGGTGAGCGAGGTTCAATATCCGTCATTCAAGAACTTCAATCTGCGAACTCGCCGGCGGTTTCAGAAAATGGTGATTTCGATTCTTTTTATCGGTGCGTTGGTCGTTTTGCGCAGATACGTGCTGCCCGTAATCATCCCCTGCATTTTTACCGCTTATCTTCTCTACGGATTCATTCGCCCACGGATTTCCGGCAAAGTCCGCCAGGAGATTGAGGAGGAAGAAGAAGAAACGGATGACTCGCCAAGCAACGCCTAGAGTTCATGGAGAATCTGCCACCTGAAATGCTTGCGGTTTTGACGGGATTCTTAAGCGGACTGTTATCGTCGATCCCAGTCGGGCCGGTGAACCTGACGATTTTGAATGAAGGTGCCCGACGTGGCTTGGTTTGGGCGCTGCTGATCGGTTTGGGTGCCACGTTTATGGAAGCCCTCTATTGTGGTCTGGCTTTCACCGGCTTTGCATCGTTCTTCAGCCGTGGCATCATAAAGATGATCATGGAGTTGGGGAGCATCGCCTTCCTTCTTTATTTGGGTGTGAGATTTGTCCGGGCGCGCTCGATTGAGACGGCCAGCAAGGTCGAATTACGCATTGAAGAGAAGCTGCATCCGCACTCGGCGTTCATGATCGGATTTGTGCGGGTCATGGGCAATCCTGGAGTGCTTCTCTACTGGATTGTCCTTGCGGCGATTTTTGTCAGGCGCGAATGGGTGGAACCCACCTTGTCCAGCAAACTCTCATGCATTGCGGGGGTGGCTGGAGGGACATTCCTTTGGTTCGCCTCGCTGAGCTACGCGGTGTCATGCGCTCACCGGAAGTTCACTCAAAAAACACTGCTGCGGATGGAGCAGTTTTCTGGTTTTGGCCTGATCGGTCTGGCGTTGGTCAATGCGGTGCAGATCATTTTAAAATTGTAAAACATTCTTGATCTGGTGTATAATGCGTAAATGAACGGCACGCATGCGGATATCACCGAGCGCAAGCGCACTGAAGCGGTCATGGCCGCCCGGTCGCGTCTCCTGCGAATGGCTATTTCTCACTGCCTGACCGAACTACTGCAGGCCACGCTTGATGAAGCTGAGACGCTTACAGGTAGTCAGGTGGGCTTCTATCATTTTGTGGGGCCCGATCAGGTCACCCTTTCCTTGCAGGCTTGGTCCACCAATACCGTCCAACACAAGTGCAAGGCCGAAGGTTACAAGCTCCATTACCCTGTCAATGAGGCTGGCGTATGGGTGGACTGCATCCACGAACGCAGGCCGGTTGTTCACAACGACTACGCATCTCTTCCCCACCGCAAAGGAATGCCTGAGGGACACGTCCAAGTCATTCGGGAGTTGGTTGTTCCTGTAATGCGCGGCGATGCGATCGTGGCTGTGCTCGGTGTGGGCAACAAGCCTGCGGATTACGATGAACGGGATATCGAAACGGTGGCGTCCCTGGCCGACTTCGCATGGGATATTGCGGAGATCAAGCGCAAGGAAGAGGCGCTGCGGGCGAGTGAAGAGAAGTTTCGCGGCATCTTCGAAAATGTTCAGGAACTGTTTTATGAGGCAACCACCGACGGACTGATTCTTGAGGCCAGTCCTTCCATCGAGAAAATAACGAAGGGGCAATATCGTCGGGAAGACATTCTCGGCAAGTCGATGTTCGATTTTTATGCAAATTCCGAAGAGCAAGAGGCTTTTCTCAAGCTGTTGCGCGAACGGGGCAGCGTTACGGATTATGAATTCATGCTCAAAAACCGTGATGGCTCAATGGTTCCATGCTCAATCTCCGCAAAGACACACTGTGATGGGCATGGCAAACCGGTGAAGATCATCGGCAGCTTGCGCGATGTCACCGAGCGAAAGAGAGCCGAAGAAATCCTGGCCTTTCTGGCTCAAACCAGCAACGGAACGACCGACGAGCCATTCTTTAAGGTGCTGGCCCGATACCTGGCTCAAAGTCTGGGAATGGACTTTGTCTGCATTGACCGGCTCGAAGGAGGCGGACTGACCGCCCGTACAGTAGCCGTTTGGTGCGACGGTCAATTTGAAGACAACGTGACCTATGCCCTGAAAGACACCCCGTGCGGCGACGTAGTGGGCAAGACGGTCTGTTGTTTCCCCGCCAGCGTGTGCCAATTCTTCCCACGCGATACGGTGCTTGAGAATCTGCGGGCTGAGAGTTACGTCGGAGTGACGCTCTGGAGCCATACTGGGCAGCCGATCGGTCTGATTGCGGTCATCGCGCGAAAGCCGCTGATAGACCGCAGTTTGGCCGAAACCACGCTAAAACTGGTGGCTGTAAGGGCCGCAGGAGAGCTTGAACGTCAAGATGCCGAAAAATCACTGCGCGAAAGCGAGCATTTACTTAAAGAAGCGCAAAATATCGCTCGTTTGGGCAGTTATGTTCTGAATATTCCAGCCGGATTGTGGAAAAGTTCAGACGAGCTTGACAAGTTGTTTGGAATAGACGAAGCCAATGGACGAACTGTGGAGGATTGGAAGGCCATAATCCATCCTGAAGACCGCGCAACGATGAGTGACTACCTCATGAATGAGGTAATTGGCAAGGGCAAGAGTTTCGACAAGGAATACCGCATCATTCGTCACGAGAACCAGGCAGAGCGTTGGGTGCATGGATTAGGCAAACTGGAATTCGATGCCAAAGGGCGCCCTCAGACCATGCATGGCACGATTCAGGATATCACCGAACGCAAGCAAGCCGAAGAAGAGAAATCCAAACTCGAAGCCCAGTTCCAGCAGGTGCAGAAAATGGAATCGGTGGGGCGTCTGGCGGGCGGTGTAGCCCACGATTTCAACAACATGCTCCATGTAATTCTGGGCAATGTTTACCTGGCTTTGGAGGAAATCCCGCAGTGGAGCGCCGCTCGGGAAAGCCTGGAGGAAATCGGCAACTGCGCCCAGCGTTCAGCCGAACTCACTCGCCAACTACTGGCCTTTGCCCGCAAACAGGTCATTATTCCTAAAGTGCTGGACATCAACGAGAACGTGGAAGGACTGCTCAAGCTGTTGCGTCGGCTCATCGGCGAGAACATCCACCTGGTCTGGATTCCCGCCGCAGACTTGGGGCCGGTCAAGTTGGATCCATCCCAAATTGATCAGATACTTACCAACCTCTGCGTTAACGCCCGCGATGCCATCGGTGGAGCAGGCAAGATTACCATCGAAACAGCAAACGCGCTCTTCGACGAGGCTTACTGCGCCAAGAACACTGGATTTGTGCCCGGCGAGTATCTGAGGCTGTCCGTGAGCGACGACGGATGCGGCATGGACACAGAAACGCTGGCCCAAATCTTTGAACCTTTCTTCACGACCAAAGCCCTTGGCAGGGGTACCGGGCTGGGGCTGTCCACGGTCTATGGCATCGTTAAACAGAACAACGGATTCATCCACGTTGACAGCAAACCGGGCAAAGGCACAACCTTCAATATCTACCTGCCCCGCCAAGCAGCGCAAGCCGCGCCCACGCAGGTGGAAATCGCGGAGGAACTTCCAAAGAGTTCCGGGTAAAAGATACTGGCGGAGGATGATTTGATTATCCGCGTCATGAGAAAAACTGACAGACAGTGCGACTCCGATGTGCTATGCTGATGCAGCGCTCATTGGATCACCATGACAAACTCGACCCTGGCAAAATCGGTTCCGTTGCCCGAAGGGGCAACAGTGGCCGTCATTGGCGGCGGCCCCGCTGGATCGTTTTTCGCCATTCATTTGCTCAGGGAAGCACGGGCGCTGAAGAGAAACTTAAGAGTCATTATCTTTGAACGGCGGCAGCCATCTCAAACAGTGTGCGAGGAATGCTGGAAAGGATGCAACTACTGCGCCGGCGGCATCTCTCCAAAGCTCAGCGATGTTTTGACTGAATTGGGATTGAAACTTCCAGAAGAGATCATTCAATGCCATATCAAATCAATTACCGTTCAAGGTTTTTGGAAGAACATTGAGATGGAGGTGCCTGAGGGCCGGGAAATGCTTTCAGTCTTTCGCGGTTCCCGCCCCAGCAAACGTCAGGATTGGAGTCACAATTTCGATTATTTTATGGCACAAGAGGCAGCCAAAGCGGGTGCCGTTGCCATCAACGAAGAAGTGACGGACGTTCGTTACTCTGAGAGCGGCAAGCCAATCGTTTGCCACGAGGCGGACGGAACTCAAAGCCGCATGGAAGCGGATCTGGTGGTTTTTGCGGCTGGCGTAAACGAGCAATCCGGCATCCCGGCGGCCCAGAACCGCTTGCTGCAAACATTCCAGAGGCTGGTGCCGGACTTTCGCCCGCCTCATTTGCGTCGCGCGCTCATATTCGAGCTGGAGGCAAAACCCAAAGTGCCAGAGAACCTGGCGGGCACGCTTCATTTCGTGGAATACGGTTCAAAAACCCTGCGCATTGAGATGTGCTCACTGGTCCCGAAAAAGGGATTTATCACTGTGGTGCTGGTGGGCGAGAGCGTGGATGCCGCAGTAACACATGAAGACGACCGCGTCATCATGCAACAGTTTTTGGAATTGCCACACATCCGCAAACTGATTCCGCCCGGATTCTCCCTGAAACCCTCTTGCCTTTGCCGCCCCAATATGGTGGTCGGATCAGCGATCCATTCCTACGGCGAACGTGTGGCGGCTGTCGGGGATATCGTGACGGCCCGGCTTTACAAGGACGGAATTCTCTCAGCTCACCAGACGGCAAAAGCGCTCGCCCAAGCGGTGTTGGATTTCGGCATCGACTCATCAAGCATCGGGCATGGATATGAACCGACGCTCCACCGATTCCGCCGCAACAACGGTTTTGCATCGGTGGTGTTCTTCCTGCACCGGGTGTTTTTCGGTTCGTCGGCCCTGAGCCGGGTTTTGTATCAGGCTGCGATTACCGAGCGCAAGACCACGCCCAGCGCAAACCGCCGCCTTGAGAAAATCATTTGGAGAATTGCCAGCGGCGACGACGAGTATGGGGAGATTTTCTGGTCAATGGCCAACCCAGCCACAATGTGGGCGATTTTTTGGAGCGGAGCCGTGATCACGGCGCGAAACTATTTGACTGAACAGATGTTCGGTCTGAAATGGGAGGGTTTTGGACGCTTTACCACCGGGGTTGCCTTGGAGCGCCTGAACGGAAAACGGATCGAGTTTTCACGGCTCATCCACGAGGCCGGGGTTTCGGTTCCGAGACAACTGGAATTCGAACGGATGTACACGATCAAAATTCGCGCTTCCCAATCAGCGATTCTTGACGAGCTGGGCCGGTTTGGAGAACCGGATCGCGGGTATTTCAAGCCTCAATGGGTTCAAGTGCGGCGGATTTCAGGCATTTCGCACGAACCAGGTTGCGTCATCCGTTACGAAATCCTGAATCACAATCTTTCCTTCAGCCTGGAGTTCGAGCAACTCATGGGAGGGCACATGGCCGTTTACCGGGTGATGGACGGCTACGCCAAGGGCGGAGTCTTGATTTTTGAGATCGAAAAACTGACCGAAGATGTGTGCGCCCTGTCGATCTACGTGGCTTTCGACTTTGCGCGCGGGAACGGGTTTTCGCGCCCGCTATGGTGGCTGTTCCGGCACCTGTTCCCCGCTTACGTTCACGACGTTATTTGGAACCACTCTTTGTGTCAACTGAAGGATATTGTCGAAGCGGTGCCAGATATCACGCGCACGTAGCCCATAGAAAACCAAACAGTTTCCAGCCTCAGAATACTCCAGTTATTGGGAACCGAAGTTGAACATTTCTTGAACTACTGTGCCCCAGGAAACGACAACATCTTCTTGAAGAAAACGCAAACAATCTATTTGACAAAAAACAGCTTATATGCCGAGCCCTCCTCCTTGATCATTGGGAATTCCTTGTTCGATATTTGGATATTCAGGCGCACTCACGCGGAGGCGCGGAGGGCGCGGAGCCTTCGATTTCGGAGCTTGTTGTTACAAACACGAGTGCCACAACGCATCCACAGCCTTTCCTTAAAACCAGCTTGTATCCCGAACCCCTCCTACTTCATCATTGGAAATTCCTTGTTCGATATTGGATATTCGTTTCCGTGCTTTTCCCCCTCAAATTCAGTACGGCTGACAGTTTCAAAAATGGGTTACTTGTCTTGGAGCTTCCTCTCGTTCAACAACCCAGCACCTCTCCCGCCGACACCTGCGACAGGTCATCGACGACCCAGTCGGGTTTGCGCAAAGCGAGCTCGGGTTTTGAGATCATTCCCGTGGCGACCGCAAGCACCTTTGCGCCAATCGCGCGCCCACAGCGAATGTCCAGCGGAGTGTCCCCAATCACAACGATTTCGCGTCCTTCAAGCGGGCGATCCAACTGCCTGCTCCCGCGTTCACGGGCCACTGCCGCAATCTGGTCGCGGTCCTCGTGGTCATCCGCGAATCCACCGAATGCAAATCGATGCCAGATTCCAAAATGAGTCAGCTTGATCTCCGCGCCTTGGCGGATGTTACCGGTCAGCAGCCCGATAGCTGGAGGTTGAGCCATCGCTTCAAGCTCCGCCAAAAACCCCTCTACCCCCTGGCAAAGGCCGCCGGTGCAATCGCGGATTTGCGTCTTTAGCAGCGCGACGTACGCACGAAAGAACCGTTCAAAATTGTGAGGAGACGGTTCGATGCCGTTCATCAAGAAGAATTCCCGCACCAAAGACGAATCCGTTCTGCCACAAAAAGAGAGCCGCTGAGTTCCGTCAGGGATGGAAAATTCTTCGGCAAAGGCGCGCTCAAAAGCCCGCACCCCGGCGCCGCCACTGTTGATGAGAGTGCCATCGATATCGAACAAAACCAATCGAACCATGAGAGAAAACGCTACGCAGCCCGGCGGGAATTGCAAGCACATGGAACATCTCACCAGCAATTCTCCAAGATTTCACCCCTGATGGTCGCGGTTTTCTTTCAGAGTAACTATTCAGGTAGCATAGGCATCCTTGCCTGTGCCCCTCTTTCCGGCGAGCGTCAGCGAGACGCTAATTTTTCCCTCTGACCTGAATAGTTACCTTTAGGACTAATGATCCTGATAATTTTTTTGAACTTTTTTGTTGGCGGAAGTGTCACTAGTGTGTTAGGAGTAATTCAGGTAAAGCGGTGAGAATGTTAAACTACAATTGTCTCGCACGCCATCACGATAGTGATGGCAGGGTAATTACTCCTTCGTATCCAATTCTTAAACTAGTCGAAATGAGTTCTTATGACCAAATCGTTAGACCTGATCGTTGAAACCATCCGCAACACAAAACATCCATTCCGCCAAGTCGATAGCCGACCGGAGAAACCTCAGAAAAGTCGTTATGAACGGCGCAAAATAAGAGAATACTTGCGCCTGCGCGACTGGAACGGCGAAGGCCAATCTTGACGGAACGTAACTATTCAGGTCAGAGGGAAAAATTAGCGTCTCGCTGACGCTCGCCGGAGAGAGGGGCGCAGGCAAGGATGCCTACGCTACGTGAATAGTTACGACGGAACAATAAGAACTTCGGCGCAACGATCCACGATGATCGTTGCGCCGATTCGTTGTTCACGGCAGAGTCTGGTTCGATTTTGATGAAAGCACTCTGGCAAATATCGATATCAGCCTCGCCTGAAACGGAAGACGCGCTTGCGAAGCTGCTCTTGGAAACAACTGGGCAGCGGCCTTCGGTTTTTACCAACATGGAAACCGGCAAGATCACCGTTTCCGTTCACCTCGAAAAACTGTCCCAGTCCGCGCGATCTCTGGAATCTGCGATCATTGATTCAATTAGATCAAGCTTGGCCGTAGAAACCCCGGCGGTCACGGTAAAGAAGCTTTCGCCGCAGAATTGGGCGGAGTCGTGGAAGCGCCATTTCAAGCCACTTTCAATCGGCGGCGCACTGCTGATCAAACCGAGCTGGAGCAAGCGTCGCCCTCGCGCCGGGCAGTTCGTGGTGGTGCTTGATCCCGGATTGAGTTTTGGCACAGGGCAACACGCGACAACATCGTTTTGTTTGCAAAAGCTTGCCTCTTTTCGTCAACCACAGACCCGGCAATCGCTCCTCGACATCGGCTCCGGCTCTGGAATCCTTGCTATTTCTGCGGCAAAACTCGGCTACCGACCCGTTGACGCATTTGACTTCGATCCCCAATCCGTCCGAGCCAGCCGCGATAACGCCCGGAGCAACCAAGTCCGAATTTCGTTCCATCAAAAAGATTTAACAAAAGAACCGCTCCGACCCGAACACCAGTATGACATCGTCTGCGCAAATCTCATTTACGACATCCTGATCAGCCAAGCCCGAAAAATTTCCAAGCGACTTAAACCCGGCGGGCGTCTTGTTTTGGCGGGAATTCTGTCCACCCAGTTCGCCTTGGTCCGCGAAGCCTTCGAAGCCCAAGACATGCGCTTGGTCTCAACCCACACCGAAAAGGAATGGCAATCGGGCGAGTTCGATCTTTTGAAACGGTAACTTTCAGGTAGCATAGGCATCCTTGCCTGTGCCCATCCCTCCGGCGAGCGTCAGCGAGACGCTAACTTCTCCTTCTGAACAGTTACATTTCAGGATCAGAACAAGAATCGCCATGTGTACCAAATAAAGGCCAAGGAGGTCAGCAGCGCGACACACCACCAGAGTCGGCGGATTCCGTAAGGGCGAACCTGCCCTTTGCCGAACTCGCGTTGCACATACTCGTTGTAATTGAACGAACTGTCAGGAATGTCGATCCCGCTCTCACGGGCCTTGTCCGACCATCCGGTCTTCTCGTCTGAGCCGCATTCGGGACACACCCGGGCATTGGGCGGCACTTCGGCACCGCAATTTGCGCATACTTCAGGGGCCATAGAAACTGCTCACATCAATAGACAAGAACATCGGCCCATCGGCAAGGGTTTTGTGGCTGCGAACAAACCTTTACCGTCTTTGAATTTAAAAACTACTCCGCGTTTGGGTAGGATCCCAAAACTTTAACGAAATTGCAGACCTCGCCAAGGTTTTTGATCGCATTAGCAACCTTGCTGTCGGTCATGTGCCCATCGCAATCTACAAAGAAAAAATACTCCCATGCCTTGCGCCTGCTGGGGCGAGACTCGATTCGGGTCATGTTCAACCGGTATTTTCGGAAGGGCCCCAAGGATTGATAAAGGGACCCCACCTTGTCGGCAATGCTCAGCATCAGACTGGTGCGGTCACGACCGGTGGCGGGACTGCACTGACGCCCCAGCACCAGGAATCGCGTGGCGTTGGTGGTCAAATCCTGAATGTCAGTCGCGACGATATCGACATCATATTTCTGGGCTGCCAGGACGCCTGTAATGGCAGCGACGCTGAGAGTTTTTTTCTTGGACTTCCCAGCCTGAGCCACCAGTTCTGCAGACCGGGCGTTTGACGAGGTCTCGATGATTTCCGCCTTGGGCAATTGCTTCTGGATCCAGCCGCGGCACTGGCCCAGCGCCTGCGGATGCCCGTAGAGCCGCTCGACGGCTGCCAACTGGCAGTTGGCGACCAAGCAATACTGGATCGGCAACACAATCTGGGCTACGATCTTCAGATCGCTTTCGACAAACATGTCCAGCGTATGCGTCACGACACCTTCAGTCGAATTCTCGATCGGCACGACCCCATAATCGGCGCGATTGCGGCTGACTTCGGTGAAGACATCGGGAATGGTTTTCGTCGCCGTATAGCGCAGGCTCGACCCGAACCGCCGTATGGCAGCCTGGTGGGTGAATGTCGCCTCAGGCCCGAGGTAGGCTATGGTCATGGACTTCTCCAGCGAGAGCGCGCTGGACATTACTTCGCGGTAAATCGCCAGCAACGATTCGTTGGTGATGGGCCCCTTGTTTTTGCGACAGAGCCGCCGTAGTACCGATGCCTCTCGATGCGGGGCATAAATTTCTTCGCCAGCCCGCATTTTGATAGCGCCAATTTCCAAAACGTGCCCGGTACGTTCGTTCAACAGGTGAACAATCTTTTCGTCCAGACTGTCGATTGCTTTCCGATGTTCGAGAATGCTCATTGTAATCTGCGTGATGCGTTGAATCGTTGAATCGTTGAATCGTTAAGATACCTCTGTATTAGCAGACGCCTCTTCCGATTCAACGATTCAACGATAAAACTGGCATATAGTTTGCTTTAAGTAAAGCGTGAGAATAGTTTTCGAGTTTGTCACTTGGTTGATTCCAACGTTGAGCTTTGTCGGCTTCGTGCTGGCTGAGGGATTCGTGATCAATTGGCTGTACAGAGTCTATACCCACTTTACAGGATGAGCAAAGCTCTATTCCGCACCTGTTGCGTTGCCTCAAATTAAATGTTACCCGGGAGCGGTGAGAATGGGGGGAATGGCACATGAGCACATGCATTGAACGCGCCCAGTCTTGTCCAAGAAACAGACACGCAGTCTTCTAAGCGCAGGCAAAAGCACAGTCGAGAAAGAGGTTTAGGATATTTTCCAGTTTTCTCTGTATCTCTGAGGTCATCTTCAATCGCCTGTCCTCTTCAACGATTCAACGATTCAACGATTCAACGATTCAACGATTTAACGATTTAACGCCCCATAAATCGGAACAGACCGGTCGAAATCGATGAGGCGCTCTCCTTGAACCACGGACCGGCGCGGCGCTGGGCCTCAAGATTGATCTGGCAGAGAATGCCGATGCTCTGGCCACCTCGACCACCAGAGCGAACGGCGTCAAAGCCATACCCGTAACCCACCATCACGTTCCACGCCCCCGAGGTTGACCGGTAATTCATACCGAGCCCGATACCCGAATATACATGTTCCGTCTGCTTCAATCCGAGCGGATAATCCACACCCGCCACTGAGCCAACGCCTGTCACGCGCCACCGCTTGGCTGGGTCCAGCGGTATTGAGTACTGGCCAGTGAAATTGACAAAATCGCGCGCGCTGATCTCCTGGAAATAATAGCCCGGCAGGATCAAAGGAAATTCCGAGCTCAACGGCAAGTCGCCTCCCAACCGATAGGCGCTGAACCGGTCCACCTGGACGCTGCCGCCCCCTGTCACGCTCAAGCTCAAGCACTGCTTGCTCTCAGGCAATGTGTAAATAAAAAGCGCTCGCGCCCAAAAAAGATGGGAAACCGAGTTCATTCCCCGGTCATCATTGAACCCGTAAGGCCCCGAGTGCTGGCGCAACTGGGTTTCATACCAAGCGGAGAGTTCCATCGCCATGTCGGGATCAATCAGAGGCTCCACGCCACCAAACCGCAAACCACCGCGCAGATTCAATGAGCCATGATCCTGGGGCATTACAAAGCTTCTTGATGTCGCGTCGTCGCGTTCGAAGACGGTGTAATGGGGCGACACCCTGAGAATTCCGCTCAAGGGAATCAGGTGACCGGGATTGAAGAGATGGTAGGCGGACGCCGAAAGTTCACCACCGTGTCCGGTAAACGATTCTTCGCGAATAAATTTGCCACCGCGCATCTCGTAGTAGCTGTATGCAAAACCGCCGCCAGCAGCGCCAATTCCCAAATCAGTGTTTTCGCCCAACGCATTGCGGAAGCCGACCTCGGAATCCAAGTACACCGGCGCGACCGCCAGTCGCAAAGTGATGTTGGTCCGCAAAAAGCCAGGGTCGTTCCGATAGTAAAATGCATAACCGGAGATAGGGCCTCGCCCTTCCAGAGGCTGATTGAAGCCCAATTGAATCAATTGGCGGCGGTCTGGGTCGATCTGTCCGAAAACAGGCTCGCTCGCCAGCAACCCGCAAATTGATATTGCCAACCCGCAAAGAAACCGATGCACGAACTAAATTGTAGCGGTATTCGCCGATGATTACAATACTTGGATTCGGGCTCAAATCCTCGCGCCCATCACACAGCAATTCTCATCATGTGGGGTAGACCTCTGGTCTGCCAGCACCTCTTTATCGAGGTGCAGTGATTAGTTGTGCTGACTGTTGCGGTGCCTCTGGTTCCGCAGGGAGTCGAAAACTTCGTGCGCAGGCATAACCGCGTTTTTCCCCTTCCTTGCTCAAAATGAGAATTGCTGGTTCTTGTCATGAGGATTTTGGAGACGCTTTCAACCTTGACGAGGATGCATGAATATTTCACTGTCCAGTTTAAGATAACAAATGGAAACATCTTTCATTGTAAGACCGGAGCATCTCAACCACGCGGGAACCCTTTTTGGAGGCTATATGATGCAATTGGCGGACGAAAGCGCTTACATGGCTGCCACCCTGGCTTTTCCGAATACGCAGTTTGTCACCAAACTCTTCGGGCAGTTCGATTTTCTAACCCCGGTGCAGGGGGGCGAGATTGTAACCATCAAGGCAGATGTCGTTAAACGGAGGACGACCTCTTGCGTCGTCCAAATCAAAGCTGCCAATCGAACCAAGAACCGCGAAGTGTTTAGCACTTCGGCAGTCATGGTGAACATGGTTGATGGCAAGAAAACACCGATTCCAGGTGCAGAACTGAATTCAAACAATGGCTGAGACTGCAATCTGGGCAGGGCTGCTCTTCGAGTTTCAGGGGAGAAAATGCCTTTGCTGCAAAAGGCTTCAGTTGCAATTCGACCATGCATGTTCACTCTTTCTGGTTTCGTTGACTTGGCGGCATGGCGCGTCCATATTCGAAGTATGAGTTTCGATATTTCGGCGATCCTGGATGAATGGGATTACCAACCGGGGCAGGTTGTGGTAAGAAAATTTAAGGGGCTGGACGGCACTGAAAAGATTCAGTTGCGCGTTGATTTGGGCGTGCTGCAAATGAATGCCGAGGGACGTCCCGATGGCAAGCGCCCGTTCGGGCATGAGTCACTGCTCGAACACTATATGGCGCAACTGAAAAAACACCAAACCGCCAACGGCGGTGATGACGAGACTTTTGAGTTGAGCGCCGAAGATTGCGCCAAAATTCAGCAGGAAGCCATTCAATATCATCATCGCTACATCTGCCTGTTCCAACTGGAGGATTTTGACGCGGTTATTCGGGATACCGCACGTAATTTGGAGATGCTCGATTTTGTTGAAGAATACGCGACGAGCGACGATCTTTCGTGGTCATTGCAGCAATTCCGACCGCAGGTATTGATGATGCGCATTCGCGCCAACGGAGCGGTCGCATTGCAGCAGAATGACTTCAAGGTGGTAATCCGATTGGTCGAAGAGGGATTGGATGAAATTAGATCGTTCTACAGCGAGCACGAGCGACTCGACCTCCTCGAACAAAGCGGGGAACTCCATTCCTTGGAACTCTGGCTGCGCGAGATCGAAGAGAAACGCCCTCTGAGCCCGCGCGAAAAGCTCGAAAGCGATCTGGACGAGGCGGTAAGGAACGAAGACTATGAACGTGCCGCCAAAGTCAGGGACGCGCTGAAAAATCTTAAGATTTAACGCTGCATGGCTATCCTATTGACGCAACCAACCACAACCTGTAGTAGTAATGGATGCTGGAAGATTATCCGAAGACCATTCTCGAATTCGAGCGCCGCTTTGGGACAGAAGTTGGATGCCTTGAGTATTTAGTGTCTG
>CAIUEN010000403.1 GCA_903898185.1 uncultured Verrucomicrobiales bacterium | reverse complement strand
CTGTGAGCTTTGGGCGATCTGCCAGCCAGGAAGCAGCCAGTGATTCGGACGTTCCATCCTTGCGCAGCAGCGTCAGTTCCATAAGCACCGAGTTGTTCGGCATTGCGCTGCGCAACAGGCTTTCCAACCGCAACACGGCCAAGGCAAATCCGCAGAGCCTCTTGGGGTCATCAAGGTCGAAAACGGGCTGGAAAACCAGCATCCCTTTCTGCCTGCCCGTCTCCTGCAACAAAGTGGCGGGATCGGTCGCGGTGGGCAAGCCGGTGCGCGTCGCCATGTCCAACGCCGCTCGACGCATCGGCTCCGAACCGAGGTCGTAGCCAGAGGCACGTTTGTAGCCAGCCAACGGAACCAAATGTAAGACGGGGTAATACATCGCGCGTTCCGTGGCCGGAATCCGATTCCCCTTTGCATCCTCTTGCCATATCTCATATCCCTTCAAACCTTCGGCACGGGCGGCTTCTTCAAATCGAACTTTGTCCGCCTGAAGCACAACCGGAATCCATGCCCAAGCCTGAACGCACTCATTGTTCATGAGATAGGCGGTGAACTGTTGAAATTCCTTCAAGCTTACATTGGTGTCGTGTTCGTAGAAGTGCGCCAAACCTTCCAACTCGGTATTGCGAATGTTGCGCAATGTTGCGCCAATGCCTTCTGATTGACTTTCCGCCAGTTGCGCGAACGCCGAGTTGCGGTTATGAATTTCGCTTTGATGAACCACCCATCCGGCAAACAGGCTCAAGACCAGCCCCGCCGCCACTATCAGTGCTGCTTCAAGATGCCGCTGCCACCACGATGGCATGGCTGATTTCCGGGAGCGCCGGGCCAGCAGTGTCGAGCCAATCAGCACAATCGCCACCAATGCCAGCGTCAACATCACCGGCGGCAGCGCGGCCTGCGCCAACTGCCAGTCATAAGCGTTGGCATCCATGTCCATGTCCAGCGCGGCAAGCACTTTGCCATCGCCCCGGTAGGCGCCAGCGCCAATGATCAAATCGTCCACGCCTTCGACATAGGTGGTCTTGTGATCGAGTTGTTTGCTGGCAATGTTCTCATATTCATATTCCACCCAGCCGTGACCTTGGGAGAGGGCGGTTTTCTGAATTTCCCTGCAATACTCGCCGCCAGCCCAGTCCTGTTTGTCAATCCAGTTCTGGCCGACCTGTTCCGGATGCACCAAATGAGCCAGCACATTCATGTTGCGGTCAAAGACGAAGGTGTAGAGGTCGCCCTTGTGAAATTCCCCCTGCGGATTGTTGACTTCCTTCAGAAAGCGTTCACGTCCATTCCGCCGATAGAAATCCACGGCCTTGCCCACCATTGTCTTGGCGTCCTCCGCTGTGGCCAGACCTTGCATGGCCGTCTGCGGATCCATGATTGGAATCATCGCTGAGATCCATTTGCCCCAGCGGTCGGTGTGAGGTCCTTCGGTAACGGCTTTCCGAGTGACAAAGACGCGGCGGAAACTTTCCGGGGCTTCGGTATAGACCTGTCCGGCGGGCGAGCAATCTTTGGAGTCAGCCGGTTCGCTATCCGCGAAAAAGAACAGCGTGCCATCGGGCCTTTGGCCCATGAGATAAACAAACCGGCAGTGCGGGGTGGCCAAACGCACGGCGGCAAGTTGATCTTTGAGCCGCAGATAGACGGGCGAGTGGGTGTCCGCCGCCGTGCCAGTCAAGGCTTTGAGTTGGTCGATATTCATTGCCTGCGCCACCAACTGCGACCGCTGAAGTTGGTTGGCGTACAGCTCGCGCCTGGCGCTGCCGACCATTTGCCAGGTCAGCAGCGCTCCGGCGGCAAGAATGGCCAGCGGCAATCCAACCGCTAAACGCGAGTTAAAGACGCCCAGAAATATGTTTTTTGCTTTCGTGATCAATAGAAACAGTTAACCACAAGTTTGATTCAAGAACACCAATAATGCAGTGAACGTATGATTATTTGCAGTAAGCGCGGCAAATGTTGAACGGACAACCAAGGGAAGGCTCACATGCGAATCGTTGAATCGTTGAATCGTTGAATCGTGAATCGTTGAATCGTGAATCGTTGAATCGTGAATCGTTGAATCGTGAATCGTTGAATCGTGAATCGTTGAATCGTGAATCGTTGAATCGTGAATCGT
>CAIUEN010000402.1 GCA_903898185.1 uncultured Verrucomicrobiales bacterium | reverse complement strand
TTCGGTGGCCTTGGCGGTCTGCTTGGCGAGTTCCTTGACTTCGTTGGCAACGACGGCAAAACCCTTGCCCGCTTCGCCAGCTCGGGCGGCTTCAATGGTGGCGTTGAGCGCCAGCAGATTGGTTTGTTCGGCAATCGAGGTAATGACCTTGATGACGTTGCCAATTTCGTTGCTGCTATCGCCCAGTTTGGCAACGGTTGCGTTCGTGTTCTCCGCCACGGTGGAGGCGTGATTGGCGACCTTGGCCGCCTCGCTGGCGTTCTTGGCGATCTCGCGAATGCTCGCGGTCATTTCCTCGGCGCCGGTCGCGACGGTGTTGATGTTCTTGCTGACCTGCTCGGCTGCCGCAGAAACGACGTTGGCTTGGCTGGCGGTTTCCTCTGCATTGGTGCTGACCTGCGAACTGACGCCGCTCAATTCTTCGGACGAAGCTCCAAGCGATTGGGAGTTCTGGGAGATGGAAATCATATTGTTACGCAGTCCTTCCACCATGCCGTTCATGCTGTCGGCCAACTGGCCGATCTCATCGTTGCGATGAATATCCAGTTTTTGAGTGAGATCGCCCTTTGCGATGCGCATGGAAAACTCAACTCCCTTCTTGAGCGGACCAGTGATCGAACGGGTGATCAAGAAGGCAACAATGATGCCGACGATCACGCCGATCAGAAGGGTCACGACAGAAACAGTCTTGGAACTGGAGACAATCCCCTGCACGGAGACGCTACGTGCGGTGGAGTCTTTCCAAGCGTCGTTTTCGGCAGTCTGCGCGGTTGCTATCACGGTATCTCCGATGGAATTCATCTCGGGGAGAATCTTCTTGTTCACTTCGTTGTCGGACATCTGCCAACTCTTTGCAGTTTCGAAATAATCGGCCGTTGCTTTGGCAGCTCGGTCAATGCGCTGATTATCGTCGGCGGAGACTGAAACTTTGCGCAAGTCACCATAAAGAGACTGCAATTGGGTTATGCATGTGGTCATCTTTTCCCAAGCCTTGGCATCCTTTTCTGCCATATAAACGCGCGAAGCTAAACGCGCCTGCAAGGCGGTCTGGGAAATATCAGCCACAATGAACACCGCTTCGGCAATCTTGTCGGTGCGCGCGCTTTTGGATTTCAAATAAGCACCGGCGGCCTGCGCAACCGTGTCTCCCCCAGTGTCCATCGTGGTGGCGGCAGACTTCATCTGTTTGTCGTTTTCAACCCATGCCTTGGCGGCGGTCAGGTAGTCCTGCGTCGCCCTTTCGGCGGCATCAATCGAACGTTTGTCGGCATCTTCGACAGCCAACTTGCGAAGCTCGGCATAGCACTTGAGCAGATCGTCAATGCTATCCGTCACGCCTTTCCAATACTCAGGCTTGGCATCTATCTGGTATTTCTTGGAAAAGATGACTGCTGCGTTGGCGTAATCAGCAACGCGACTTCCAGCCTGCAACATTTCATAAGCATTCGTCTTCACATCATCTTTGACAGCTTTGCGGTAATCCTGATCCTTTTTGGCAATGAATTCATTGTACGCCGTCATGACCGCCTCATAATTCTTTTGCATCGTCGTCTCGGCTGCGCCGGTGCTCTTCTGAAACTCAACCCACTTTTTGGCTGCGTCGAAGTACTCCTTGGTCGCCTTGCGGGCATCGTTGATCTGTTTAAGCTCCGCAGCGTCAGGCTGCATCTTTTCCAGCTCATCGTAGGCAGCCAGCAGCGACGTTATATTGCGATCTATGGCCTCAAAATAGCGCGACTCCTTGTAAAGCATGTATGCCTTCTCATTAACTCGCGTTTCAAACGCGGCGGCATTGATTCGGTTGACCGTAGCCAGCGCGGTCTTGGCTTCGATATATTCCTTCTGCTTGGAAGCGAGGTAGGCTTCCGCTTCGTTGCCGACAATATTCCCCTTCTCAACCAGAACGTCGGCGGCTGTTTTGGTGGATTGGATGGCAGTCACTCCCTGCTCGTAAAGTGCCGCCCATTGCCGGCTGATCTTACGGACCTCCTTGGATTTGGCGGCCAGCGTGGCGTCCTTGAATTCCTCGGCCACGCCATCCACCTTGGTCAGGTTGGCCATCAGATCGGCCACTTTCTGCTTGGCGCGCTGGTGGGTTTGTTCATCTGCCTTGATGACGTAGTTTTTCTCCTCAAGGATGCACTCGAAGGCCGACCGCTCGACGCCGGTGCTGTTTTGCACCGCTGGCAGGGAGTACTTGCCGAGGGCGGTAACCTCGGAATCCACATTGCGAAACATAACGAAGGCGGTAATCCCAAGCACCGCCGTAATCGCGGTAATGGAGCCGAATCCTAGTGTGATTTTTGTGCCGATTTTCATGGTCGTGATGGGTTGAGTTAAACGTGTGTTAAATTTATTTAAGCAGGTAATTCGATGGTCTTGCCTGTATCCAGCAGGAGGAGCAATCGATCTTTAAGTTTGCAAGCGCCGGTGATGAGTTCGCGCACATCGCCCTGGAGCGTCTCGGGCGGAAGTTCGATCGACTCGGCAGAGACTTCCAAGACATCTTCGATCTGGTCAACCAAGAGGCTGATCGCCCCGTCCGGAGTTTTGATCAAAACATTCATGTTCCGCGCGCCTTCGGGGCCTGCGGGCAGCCCTAAGCGTCGTCGCAGGTCAATGGCGGTGATGATTTGTCCGCGCAAGTTGATGAGTCCTCGCACCTCGGGCCGGGCCAGTGGCACCCGGGTCATCGCCTGGTGACGAATGACTTCCTGCACCTGGCCAACGGCCACGCCAAAGAAAAACCGATCAACAGTAAATGTGCAGAATAAGCTCATGATGCGAGTGCCTGGTTGGAAATGATGGCACCGACATCAATCATTTCAGTTACACGCCCCTGAATGACCGAACTGCCGAGAATGCCAGATCGGTGCTGCTCATTCTGGAGCACGACAGTTTCTTCAACAATGTCGTCAATGCGACCCACCACCAAGCCGAAATTGCGGTGATTGACTGTATAGACGACGACGGGCAGTTCGCCGTTTGCGGCGTCGGTGCCGCCGAGGACATTGGCAAGGCGTACCAGCGGCATTATTTGTTCACGATATTGAACGACCTCTCTGTCTCCTTCCCTCTCGACTTGGGAGGACGGAAATTTCTCGAGCCGTCCAACGCTGGAGAGCGGCAGCGCAAACCGATGCGAAGCGCCTAAACTGAATAACAGCAGACTTTGGCGGATGGCGGCACCCGCTTTGGAAGCCGTCCCCGCCGATTCGCTCAGTTCATTCTTTCCGCTTTGAGAAACCACATGCGCGTGTTGGGCAAGACCAAATACATCAAGAATCAAGGCGACCATGCCATCGCCCATGATTGTGGCGCCGGCAAAAACGGGAAGCCCTTTAAGGTGTTTGCCCAACGGTTTGACCACGATTTCCTGGGTGTCGTTGACGGCATCCACGATCAATCCAAACTGCTGCTCACCCGCTTTGAGCACTATTATATTGGCAACGTTGTTGTCAGCCGATTGGGAACTGGATCTTTCCAAGTGCAACACTGCATCCAAACAAACCAGCGGGAGGAGCTTGCCGCGCAGCCGATAGACCGGCGCGCCAAAAACGTGCTCAATTCCTTTCAAGGCTTGTTCACCTTCCAAGCGAACCAACTCCACAAGGCTGACTTGAGGGATGGCAAAACGTTCGCCGCAAGTCGTGATCACCAGTGCCGGAATGATGGCCAAGGTCAGCGGAATCTTGATGCGCAGAGTCGTGCCTTCGCCCAGCGTGGTCTGAATATCCACCGAACCGCCGATTTTCTCGATATTAGTGCGGACAACATCCATGCCGACGCCACGACCGGATACGGCGGTCACTTGGTCGGCGGTGGACAGACCCGGCAGGAAAATCAGATTGAGCGCTTCCCGATCTGTCATTCGGGATAGCTGGTCGGGAGTGACCATGCCAGCATCCAAGGCTTTGGATTTAACCTTGGCCAAGTCAATCCCTTTGCCGTCGTCGATGACTTCGATATTCACCTGGCCGCCTTCGTGAAACGCGCGAAGGTGCAGTAATCCTTTTTCGGCTTTTCCGGCGGCACGCCGACGGTCAGGAGCTTCGATGCCGTGGTCAATCGAATTGCGAATGATGTGAATAAGGGGATCCTTGATCGACTCGATGACAGTGCGATCCAATTCGGTCGATTGCCCCTCCATGACCAGTTCAACCTCTTTGCCCAATTCCTGGGCCACATCCCGCACAATTCGCGGCAACTTGGACCAGATGTTACTGATCGGCTGCATCCGGGTCTTCATCACGCCTTCCTGGAGTTCGGTCGTGATGATGTTCAGACGCTGCGCCGCTTGGACAAGGGCTGTGTTTTCGGCCTGAGAGGTGAATTCAACAATCTGATTGCGGGCCAACACCAACTCACCCACCAAGTTCATCAGCTTGTCGAGTTGGACGACATCCACGCGAATGGCGCTTTCCGAAACCCCGGGTTTGCCGGATGGCGCTCCGGGCGCGGAAGCTTCGGAAACAGAGGTAACCTGTGCGGAAGAGGCAGATGAAGGGGCAGCAGCGACCGGTTTCGCAACCTCGGGCGAATGCGCCCCCGGATCATCATCAAATAATCCGAATGCGGTATTTTCAATCGAGGGTTGCGCGACCGGAGCGCTGGGCAGGGACTGACATTTGCGCAATCGCTCCAGAAGGGCTGAGTAGTCGGCATCGCCGCCATCATGGCCCGTCTGCTCGAGCACTCGAAGGATTTCCCGTAAAGCGTCGGAAAGGGCCAGTAGAGTCGAAATCAGCTCGGGGTGAATCGAAAGTTTGCCTTCGCGCAGCAGGCTCAAAACATTTTCTCCCGCGTGCGCCACCATTTCAATGCGCTGAAGCCCAATACATCCGGCGGTGCCTTTCATCGTGTGAATGACGCGAAAGATGTCATTCATGGTATCAGCCTCGGCCTCGCCTTTTTCCAGCGCGACCAACTCGCGATCAAAACGATCCAGCCCCTCAAGACTCTCCATGAGCATGTCTTTGATGAGCTGCTGCTGAATGACCTGTTGCTGGGAATCGTCGTTCATACGTGCGCGAGTTGCGGCGAAGGCAGCACTTTTGCAACGATCGCCAAAAGTTGATCGGGTTGGAACGGCTTGACAATCCACCCCGTCGCGCCGGCGGCGCGTCCCTGGCTTTTGATTTCAGGGTGTGATTCAGTGGTCAATAGGAGAATGGGAACAGCGTGGTAACCGGGCATGGCCCGAATTTGCCGGGTCAATTCAATCCCATCCATGCGCGGCATATTAATATCCGTAATAACCAAGTCCACCTGCCGCGTCTTCAACACATCCAAAGCGGCAACTCCATCCGAAGCGCCGACAATCTCATACCCTGTGGTGCGAAGCGTAAAAGTGATCATGTTACGCATCGTGACCGCATCATCGACCGTCATGATACATTTGGTCATAAATGTTTACACAGGGAATCTACCACAAGAATGCACACTGTGCAACTTATCGGCAACTTCCTGCAAAACGTCAGTTTTATTGTGTAAATAATAAAAAACTATTTTCAGCTCCGGTTTTAGCCCTGAAAGTGTGCCATATTACAGCCCAAGGCAACGCCCTGGGTAAAGGATGAGATACGCATAAGCCCGAAAGGGCGAAATAACGAGCCCAATTTTCTTTCACTGTCCGCCGTCTTTTGTCCGGCCATCCTTATACGAGCCCTTTCGGGCTGGTGTTTCTTTGTGGTGCCACATCCAAGGCGTTGCCCAGGGCTTTATTATCATGCCCCTTCGGGGCGGTAAGGCGCAAGCCAGTCGATACGCATTCGATAGGCCGATCCGGTTTTGAACGGGCGGGAATGATTCCAATGGTTTTCATACAAGGTAATTGGAAATTCAAAACATCTCCACGTTACTGCCAAAACCCTCGCCCTGCTGTTGAGCGGGGGGTGGAGGCGGGGGCAATTCGCGTTTTTTAGAGCCTGGTTCAGGGAGATCCAGTTGGGATTCCGGCTTGGGCGCCAGCGCGTCTGAGCTCTCAAACCAGTCCACTGCTGCCGTATCCTGCCCAGGCAAACTGCTGTCTTTGTTGATGGCTTTGAGGTGAACCTGGCGCTGCGAGTCCATCTTGTAATCCCTACGAAGATGTTCCTTGAGGGTCGCCTCGTCCATTTTTGGCGCTGAATCCTTCCACGGGTCGGTCAGTCCTTGGATGATTTCCAGCGATTCCATCGCCGCCTCCAATCGTGGAGCGGCGAGCGAATGAAATTGCGTCAACGCGATGGTTTGCTCGAGTTTTTGGCGGAATTGCGCAGACCGATCGTTAATACAAACAAACACTTCGAGCACCCGATCACGGAACACATGCAGCAAACGTTCGACGTTGGCTCCTTCGAGATCCAGCGACTTCCGCTGCCCTTGAGCGCGCTCGCGCAAGACACGGCAATTATCGACGACTTTGTGCAGAGCGTCGGCCATCTCATGCAGTTGTGTGCCGTTCTGCTCGTTCAAGGCGTTTACACCATCGGAAATAAAGCAGGTTTTTCGCGAAAGAACCTCCAGTCCACTTTTAGAACCGAGGTGAGCCGCCTGTATTTGGGCATTAAGCGCAATCAATTTGATGTCGAATGAAAGCTTCCGGACAATCGTCGTCAGGTTCGAAGCCAAGCCACTCAGAGGATAAATCGTTTCAAAAATCTCCGTTTCAATGATATCGGCGGACGCAATCATCGCTCGCACCTCGCTGGTGGCATTGAGCATGACCTGAACCATGCCATCTTCGGCATTGGCCACGCTGGGGAGGTTTTGCATGGTGATACAATCCTGGTCAAGTTCGATTGTTTTGTTGAGGATTGAGCTCAAAGCAGATGACATTGTGGCTTGAGCGCCTGCCAGATCAGAATCAATAGCCGCCAACTGGCCCATCTGCACTCTGGCTATCTCGTTAACCCGGCCAAGCGCCTCAGGCCGCGTCGATGAAGAATGCAATCGTCTGTGGGCAAATTGCGCCGTGTGCGCTTCCATTTTCGTCAGATCCCGGTCAACGCTCTGAAGTTTTTGACGGGTAATATCCTGAAACTGAATGCCCGTAACCACTTGGCTGACTTCGGTGCGGATGGCCTTAATTGTTCGGCTAAGACGAATATCTCGGGTCTGGCTTTCGGCAATGGAAGCGCTCAGTTCCTGCAGCGATCTCTCGAT